>DAINCF010000571.1:0-4302 GCA_036732565.1 Vicinamibacterales bacterium | reverse complement strand
AGCGACGAGGGCGCGGAACTGGTCGGCGAGGCCGGTGAGGGCGACGTCGACGCGGCGAAGGAATTCGCGGACTTGTTCGCCGCTGGCCGCGCCGACGTCAGTGGTCAGCCCCTGAGCGGCGTAGGCCAGCGTGAACTCGTAACCCGCCTCGATGGCGTCGACTCGCTGAGCGAGATCGTCTCGCAGCCCTTCAGGCGGCATGCGGCCCGGTCGGCTGAGTCGTGGTCGTTCCCTTGGTCTTCCACCGCTCGGGATCGTGATACTCGAGGTACTGCCGCTTCGTGATGTAGCCGAAGATCATCCCCCTGGTGATCCAGAGCTTCTCCGGACGCAGCGCGAAGTAGATGTGCGCAATCACCAGGCCGACGAAGCCGACGCCGGCCAACCCGTGCAACACGTAGGTCCAGCCCCAGGCGGTGTCGCTCATGATGTACGGGTTGCGCGTGAACACTGGCGTGCGCACGCGGTAGATCATGATGATGCCGCTGCCGATGACCACGAGGCCGGCGAGCATCACCAGCAGGTGATAGAGCCGGTTGCCCAACGGGTATTTACCCGGACGCGGACCTGGGGCGTCCTCATGCCCCATCTCGCGCATCATTTCGGCCTTCAGCTCGGGAATGTCCTTCGGCCCTACCCAGATCGACCAGAAGTCCATGTAGAAGGTCGCGTGCACGATGTGGAACAGGATCGACGCGGTCAGCAGCAACCCCGCCATCCAGTGCCACCACACCCAGGCGAACCTCACGCCGACGATGGGCAGGAAGGCGGTGAAGATCAACGTCAGCATCGAAATCGCCATCACCCAGTGGAAGGCGCGGGCGACGAACGAGTGCCGGTCGATCGTCGGAGGCAGGTTCCGGTACTCGCCTTCGAGCGCGTCCACCTCATGCTGATCGCGCCGATGGTGGCGCGAGAACAGCATGTACGCGCCGTGGGCGAGCAGGAACAGGATGCCGCCGAAGAGCGACGCCCAGAACAGGCTCCACGAGATGTGGATGAGGATGTTGTCGCCCCACGGACTGCGGGCCCAGGTTAAGAGGTCCATTCAGATACCCCCCGAATCGCACGCTTCACCAGATTCTGCATCAGCGGAATCTTGTAGGCGTTGTGCCGTAACGGCTGGGCGCCGAGCGTGGCCATCTCCGCCGCCATCTGTGCCGTCTGCTCGTCGCGCGGGCGACCACGCACCGCGGCTTCGACCTCGGTCAGCCGATACGGTCGTGCCGAGACGGCGTTGACCACGAGGCGGATGTCGGTGATCGTCGTGCCCGAGGTCGCCATCGCTGACGCGATGTTGATGAGTGGGAAGTCCCACACTTGCCGATCGCGGATCTTCTCGAAGAAGAACTGCTTCCCGGCCCAGGTAGTGGGGATCCGGACCGTCGTCAACAGATCGCCCGGCTGCAGCACGGTGAGCCTGGTGATGTCGACGCCCGGGCCGACGAAGAAGTCCACCGCCGGCACCGTGCGCTCGCCGCTGCCGTTGCGGATGACCATCTCCGCATCCAGCGCGATCAACGCGGGCGCGGTGTCCGACGGATTGACCGCGACGCAGCGATCGGCGTCGAAGATGGCGTGCTCGCGATTCACCGCCGTGGGCGTATCCGCGTAGCAGATGTTGCCGCCGGCGCGATAGCAGGGCCAGCCGGCGCGGTAGTACCAGCACCGCGCGTCCTGCGAGATGTTGCCGCCGACGGTGCCCTGATTGCGGATCTGCGGCGACGCGACGAGCGTGGCCGCCTCGGCCAGCAATCCAAAGCGCTCGCGCACCAACGGATGGCGCGAGATCTCGGTGAGGGTGGTCATCGCGCCGATCTCGATGCCGCCCGCGGCATCCTTGATCCCACGCAGCTCGGACACGTTGACCAGATCGACGACGACCTTGGGACGCTTGATGCGATCTTTCAGCCAATCGAAGGTGTCCATGCCGCCCGCCATCACCCACGCATCGGCGCCGTGACGATTGAGCAGGGACACGGCATCACCCACGCCCGTGGGCTGGAAGAGCTCGAATGCCGACATGACGTCTCGGACAGGTGGCATCGTCTACTCCTAGATGAACGCGGTGAGCCGCTCGTGAGCCGGTTTGCCGGCCGCCAGGCCCGTGACGATCAATTCGGGATGCACGGGAGTCTGACGAACGGTGTCGTAACCGATGGCATCGCCCAGCGCGCAGATGAGCGCGGCGCCGCCGGCGCCGATCGAGGGCTCGCCGATGCCCTTCGCGCCGATTGGATTCGTTGGATCCGGGATGCCGACCGCCTCCCACTTCATCTCCAGTGGGTTGTCGAGAATCGTCGGCGGCTTGTTGTGATGGAGCCGCTTGGCGAGCGCGGCGCCGTAGTGCTTGTCGTAGACGAGGCGCTGGCTGCGCACGTGCCCGAAGCCCTGGATCGCGCCCCCGTGGATCTGGCCGCCCAGGCTGTTCGGATGCATCACCGTGCCGACATCCGCGACGCCGAGGTAGTCGAGGATGCGATACATCCCGGTCTCGACGTCGACCTCGACTTCGAGGAATCCCGCCATGAAGCTGTAGGTCTGCCCGTCGCGTGGCAGGTTGTCGCGGGCGACGGCCATCAGCCCGAGGCCGGTGAGCCCCGCGGCCGCGGCCTTCGTCATGGCGTTGCACTCCTTCGGCACCTCGTGGCCGTCGTAGGGGCCACCGAGCTGAATGGCCCGCGTCGCCGCCTGCGCGAACGTGAGCCCGCGCCCCGGGCTGCCTTTGCGGAAGACACGCTCGTTGCCGACGTCGTAATCGTCGGGCGAGCCGCCAAGGTCCTTCGCGGCAATCTCCTGCAGCTTCTTCTTCGCGTCCATCGCCGCCGCGTAGTTGGCGCGGGTGTGCGCATAGGTCGTCTGGCTGCCGGCCTGCACCGAGCTCCACGGCAGACCCTTCGACGTGTCGCCCCACGTGACCGAGCACTTCTCCCATGGGAAGTTCAGCACTTCGGCGTAGACGCGCGCCGTGTCGATCACGGAGTGCGTGCCGAGGTTGCCCACGCCCTGGTGGATGTACATCCTGCCGTCGGGCCGAATGGTCATCAGGCCATCGACGCCGATCGATCCCGCGGTGTAGGTCGCGGTGCTCACGGCCACGCCCGTGACCTTGCTCCCGCGCCGCTGACCGCTGCGCTTCTTGCGCTCTTCCCAGTTGAAGAGCTCGGCGCCCCGCTGCAGACACTCCTTGACGTTGCAGCTCGTGAGCTTGGCGCGCGGTCGTCCCGGCGGCGCATTGGCGGGCGCCAGGCCGAACTGCGCCTCGCCTGCCGGTGCGTTGATCATCCGAATCTGCACCTGATCGACGCCCAGCTGTTTGGCCGCCTTCGATACCAGCGGCTCGAAGAGCACCGCGGCCTGCAGCCCGCCTGGCGCGCGCTGCGAGACGCCCGGCGGCGTGTTCGTCGCCACCGAGATGCCACGGAACCGGACGTTCGGCGCTTGATACACGAGCGACGCGTTGTTGACGGCCGTCCCGTTATCGCCCTGGCGGCGATACGGTCCGCTGCTCTCGATGATGAACGCATCGATCGCGGTGACCCGGCCGTCCTTCTTGAAGCCCATTTTGACGCCGACCTGGAAGCCCGGGCGGACGCGGCCAAAGTATGTCTCCTCTTCACGCGAGACACGCATCATGACGGGGCGGCCGTTCAGTTTCTTCGACAGCAGCGCCGGAATCGCCGTCGTCTGTGCGCCGGGAATCTTGCTCCCGAAGCCGCCGCCCGTGTACTCGCTGATCAGGACGAGCTCCTCGGGCTTGATGCCCACCCACCCCGCGACCGACGCAACCGTTCGCGCGACGCTCTGGGTGGAGCAGTGCAAGTGGAGCTTGCCGTTCTGCCAGTACGCCATCGCCGTCCGCGTCTCGAGCGGCTGATGCGGCGTCGTCTGCTGCAGCGACGTGTCTTCGATGATCAAATCGGCTTCCTTGAAGCCCTGTTCGATGTCGCCGAAGATCTGCGTTTCAGCGGCCTCGGCGTCCATCGGGAAGGTGCCGGCCTCGGCCTGGGCGATCTGTGCGGCGGTCCATCGCAACGTCTTCACTTCGTTGCCGGCGAAGACATTGCCATCGGTGCGACCGCTGGGACCGTCGGGACGAAGAGCGTCGATCGGATCGATCACGAACGACAGCGGCTCGTAGTCGACGATGATGCGATCGAGTGCTTCGGCGGCGAGCTCTTCGCTGTCCGCGGCGATGGCGAGAATCGGCTCGCCCTCGTACATCGGCTCCTTCGTCAGGCAGAACTCCGGCGTCGGCGGCGGACCGGCCGGGGCCTGCTGCGGCGGAGGCACGGCGGCGGC
>DAINCF010000570.1:0-4312 GCA_036732565.1 Vicinamibacterales bacterium | reverse complement strand
GCGATGAACAGCCGGGCGCACACCTCCAGCGCCTGCTGAATGCCGCCGGTGATCACGATCTGCTCGCGTGCGCGCGAGATGCCGCGCACGCCACGTAGCCGGTCGGCCACCTGCCGGCGAAGCTCGCGATCGCCGGCGGGGTCCGCCAGGTTGAAGGGGCGTTCCCGGAGCACCGCGGCAAACGCGGAACGCATGCGCGCGATCCCACGATCGTCGGGCTCGCACATCCCGAACATGAAGTCGAGGCGCGGCCATCGCGTTCGCGGGGTCACGCGCTGCGTACGAGCGCCGATGTCGAGAATTCGCTGCCCTTCCGGGGACAGTGGAACGGGCTGGATCTGCGCCGGCTTGGGCGTCCGAGGCGACCCGTTCGATCCGTTCGCCACCGGAAGGTCCGAGGAGACGAACGTCCCGCCGCCACCGCGGCCGACGAGATAGCCCTCCAGCACGAGCTGCTCGTAGGCGAGGAGGACGATGTTGCGCGAGCAGCCGAGGTCGCGAGCCAGCTCTCTCGTCCCAGGAAGACGGGTCCCCGGGGTCAGCACGCCCCGCTGGATGTCCTCGACCAAGGCACGCGTGATTTGGCCGTATTTCGGGCCTCTCCCATCCAGGTGAATCAGCATCGGCCGACCGACCGGCTCCATCGAGATGTTCGAAAGTGGATCTTTCTATGGAGCCACACCGGCCGTAGCTTACCTGATTGTTAGTCCTTGAACGTTTGTTGTGCTCCCCCTTTGGAGGTTGCGATGAAGCGACTCGGCTTCGTGCTTGTTCTTGCTGTACTTCTGTCGGCGACTCCGGCGTTGGCGCAGTTGCAAAGCGGCACTATCTCGGGCACGGCCACTGATGAACAGGGCGCCGTGCTTCCCGGCGTCACCATCACCGTTCGTGGCCTGGACGCCACGTACTCCGCGGTCACCGAGGGCAACGGACAGTTTCGTTTTCTCAACCTGGCTCCCGGCCCGTACGTCGTCAGCGCCGCCCTGCAGGGCTTCACTACCGTCGTCCGTGAAAACGTGATCGTCCAGGTCGGGCGCAGCGTCGATCTACCGGTCGCGTTGCGACTGGCGTCGGTGGAGGAAACCGTCACCGTCACCGGCGAGTCGCCGATCATCGACACCAAGACCACGGGCACGTCGACCAACTTCACCTCGGCTGAGCTCACGAGCATCCCCACGTCGCGCGATCCGTTTGCCCTGATGCGCGCGGTGCCCGGCGTGATCGTGGATCGCGTGAACATCGCCGGCAACGAGACGGGACAGCAGTCCAACTTCGTGTCGAAGGGCACGCGCCCCGCCGACGCCGTGTGGACGATGGACGGAATCAACATCACGGATATGACGGCCACCGGGGCATCGCCGACGTACTTCAACTACGACAACTTCGAAGAGATCCAGGTGGCCACGGCCGGCCAGAGCATCAAGCAGCCGACCGGCGGCCTTGGTCTCAACTTCGTCGTCAAGCGCGGCACCAACCGCTTCACCGGCGGATTCCGTGGCTACTTCACGAATGACGCGCTCGAATCGTCGAACGTGCCCGACGAGCTGAAGGTGACGGGTGTGACCCCGGACACGGCCGATCACAACGATCAGATCTCGGACTACGGCTACGACATCGGCGGCCCGATCATGAAGGACCGCGCGTGGTTCTATCACTCGTATTCGATTCAAGACGTGCGGCTGATTCGTCGTGCCGGGCAATACGTCGATCGGACGGTGCTGAAGAACCCGAACGTCAAATTGAACTGGCAGGCCACCAAGCAGGACATGGTCAGCTTCCTGTACTTCGATGGCGACAAGGTCAAAGATGGCCGCAGCCCTGCCGTCACCGGCATCCTGTTCGAGCCCTACTCCGCCACGCTGCACCAGGAAAACGAGTACGCCGACTCTCCTTTCAAGGGCCTGTGGAAGATCGCCGACGATCGCGTGATCGGCTCGAACCTGTTCCTCTCGGCGAAGTACGCGTATTACAACACGGGCTTCACGCTGACACCGCACGGGGGCATGGATCAGCTTGCCGGCCGCCGGTTCACCACTTCGGAATCGTTCGGATCGGTCAACCAGACCATCGCGGTTCGCCCGCAGAAGACCTTCAACGCCGACGTGAGCAAGTTCGTGACCGCGCTGGGTGGAACGCACGATCTGACGATCGGCCTGGGCTTCCGCACCGTGGATGCGACCGCCGGGACGCTCTGGCCGGGCAACGGGATCCTCGCGCTCGAGAACTCGGCGACCGACTTCCGCGCGCAGGTGTTCCGCGAGGGCATCGGCACCAACCAAGCGAATTACTTCGACGTCTTCCTGGGCGACACGTTCTCGCTTCAGCGTGTGACCATCGATGCCGGCGTCCGTTTCGATCGTCAATGGGGCAAGGCGCTCGCGAGCTCGACGAGGTCGAATCCGGCGTTTCCGGAGCTCGTGCCAGGCGTCGACTTCGAGGGCTATGACTCGCCGTTCACATGGAGCAACGTATCTCCGCGTGCCGGGATCACCTACGCGATCGACGAGTCTCGGAAAACCGTCGCGCGCGCGAGCTTCAGCCGCGCCGCGGGGCAACTGAACACCGGATTCGTCGGCTTTCAGAACGCGAGCTCCAATGCCGGTTCCGCGACCTACCGGTGGGTCGATCGCAACGGCGATCGTCTCGCGCAAGCGGAAGAAGTGTTGACGGATCAGCGTCTGAGCGCGGCCGGCGGCTTCAACCCGCAGAATCCGAACGCGGCGGTGTCGGCCAACGTGACCGACCCGAACCTCGAGGCGCCGGTCACGACCAGCGTCGTCGTCGGCATCGATCGCGAGGTGGTGCCCAGCCTCGCAGTGCAGATGAACTACAGCTACACGAAGACGAACGGTTCGCCGGGCGTGAGCACGCCGCGCGTCGGTGTCGGCCTCGACGACTACCTCGACGGGCCGCTGCTGACCGGCGTCTTCGCGGACGGGACGCCTTACAGCGTGCCCACCTTCGTTCCCGATCCCGCCAAGGTGGCCGCGGGCGGCAACGGGTTCGTGCTCGACAACTGGGACGGCTTCTCTACCGACTACCACGGCATCGAGCTCGGGATGACGAAGCGTCTGTCGAACAAGTGGATGGGCCGCGTCGCGTTCTCGCTGAACAACGCCCGGGCGCACTACGAGCCGGAGGCGATTCGCAACGCGAACGGCAATCCGACCGGCACCATTGCGATTCCGCTCCGCGACGGCGCGCAGTTCGCGCCGCAGAGCGGCGGCAGCGGCGCGGGCACGATTTACATGAGCGCGAAGTGGCAGCTCAACGTCAACGGCATGTATCAGGCCCCGTACGGCATCGAGCTCAGCGCGAACGTGTTCGGCCGGCAGGGCTATCCGTTCCCGATTTTCAACCAGCAGTCGCTCGGCGCCGACACCGCGACGCAGGTGCTGCTGACGCCGGATCCCGACACGTTTCGGCTCCCCAGCCTCTGGAACACGGACGTGCGGGTGGCGCGCGCGTTCACGGCGTACAACGTCCGAATCCGGCTGATCGCCGACCTCTTCAACGTGTTCAATGCCAATACGGCGCTGGTGCGCAACAACAACATCGGCGCACCAACGTTCAACCAGATCGCGCAGAACCTGAGCCCGAGAATCGCGCGATTCGGGTTGATGATCGGTTTCTGAGCCCATGCGCCCGAATCTCGGTCGTGCGATTCTCGTCGGGGGCGCCATCGCCGGCGCCCTCGATATCGCTGACGCCATCGTGCTCACGTGGCTGGCCGGCGGAAGCGCGTTGCGGATGCTGCGCTACATCGCCAGCGGCCTGATCGGACCGGCGTCGTTCGATGGCGGCCTGGCCACATCCGCGCTGGGGTTGATCCTCCACTTCACGATCGCGTTCGGCGCGGCGACCGTGTACGTCTTCGCGAGCCAGCAACTCCCGGTGCTGCGGCGACGTCCAATCGTCTGCGGCATCGCGTTTGGCATTGTCGTGCTCCTGGTCATGCGAAACGTCGTGCTGCCGCTGTCGTTGGTCCGCATGGGCACGGCCGCGATGGCGTGGCCGCAGCTGCTGAACCAGGTGCTCATCCACGCGATCGGCGTCGGCCTCCCCATCGCGTGGGCGGCACGCCGGTGGGCCTCGACGCCGTTGAATGCGACGGTTGGTGGCGACGCCATGCTGAAGAACGCGTTGCAAGACTCGCGTGGGGTCAGCCCTTAGTGTAGAGCGCGGTGCGAAATTGAGTACGTAGCGCAGGCCTTTAGGCCTGCCCTCACGGGGCGAGCTAATACACGAACGGTCTTTGGCAGGCCTGAAGGCCTGCGCTACGTACCCAACGGCAATTTCGCTACGCACTCTT
>DAINCF010000569.1:0-4322 GCA_036732565.1 Vicinamibacterales bacterium | reverse complement strand
CGCGTTCGATGCGTGCACCGCGCCCGCCGGCCCGGGCTCGCCGCCTCCCGACGCCCATCCCATTCGCGCCGAAGCCGCGCGTGTGCTCGACCCTCGCGGCCGCGCGACGCTCGACGACGACCAGGTGACCGACCTGGCGATGAAGCTGTGGGCGGCGCGCCAGGAGCGATGTCCCGGCGCGGATCCCAGCATGGAAGCCCTGGCACGCGTCTTCGCCGCGCTGTCCGCCCGAGAGGATCAGCGCTGATGCCGATGCGCGAAACACAGCGCTTCCTGCTGCTGTCGATCCTCATCGGCGTCTGCGCCGGGCTCATCGTCACGATCTTCCACGTGACGATCGAGTTGACGTCGTGGTGGGTCCTCGGGACGCCGCAGGGCGTGCGGACGTGGGCGACGATCCTCGGCCCGACCATCGGCGCCGGGCTCGCCGCGTTGTTCGTGCGCTACATCGCGCGCTCGGCGCGTGGTTCCGGCATCAGCTACACGAAATCCGCCATCTACGTGTCCGACGGGCACATCCCAGCCACCAGCGTGCTTGGTAAATTCGCGGCCTGCTCGGCCACGATCGGCTCCGGAGTCCCGCTCGGACCCGAAGATCCCGCACTGCAGATGGGCGCCGGCGTCGCGTCGCTGCTCGGACGGGCGTTCAGGCTGACGCGCGATCACATGCGCCTGATCGCGCCGGTCGGCGCGGCCGCGGGCATCGCCGCCGCCTTCAACACGCCAATCACCGCGGTGCTGTTCGTCATCGAAGAAGTGCTCTCGGGCTGGAATGCCGGCGTGCTCGGATCGATCGTCCTCGCCGCGGTCTCCGCGTCGGTGGTGACGCGATCGTTCCTGGGAGACGATCCGCTGTTTCGCGTGCCGGCGTTTCGACTGACCGATCCCTCGGAGCTGCTCGTGTACGCGGGCATCGGCCTGGTCGGCGGTGTGCTCGGTGCGGTCTATACGAAAGCGCTGCTGCGCATCCGGGCGCGTACTCGGACCCTCGGCGAGGTGGGCGCGGCCCTCCTGCCGTTCATTGCCGGGCTCACCGTCGGCTGCGTCGCATGGTTTCTCCCCGGCGTCCTTGGTGCCGGCTATCCGGTGATCGACAGCGCGCTGCACGACGAGTTCTCGTGGTCGATGCTGCTGATGCTCGGCGTCGCCAAGGCGACGCTCACGGCCCTGTGCTTCGGCGCCGGTGTGCCGGGAGGACTGTTCGCGCCGACGCTGTTCGCCGGCGCCATGATCGGCGGCGGTCTCGGTGGGTTGGCCACGATGTACTGGCCGGTGGCAACGAGCCCACCGAGCGCGTACGTGCTGGTCGGTATGGGCACGCTGTTCGCGGCGGTGTTCCGCACACCGATGACGTCGATCTTCATGGTGTTCGAGGTGAGCGCGACCTACGTGATCATCTTGCCGGTGATGGTCGCCAATACCGTCGCCTACCTCATCTCGCGCGCCCTCGAGTCGTCCTCGCTGCTCGACAGCCTCGGCCAGCAGGAAGGCACGCGCTTCCCGTCGCCCGACGAGCTGCGGGAGCGACGCGCCTGGCGGGTCGAGGATCTGATGACGCCCATCGGCGAGAGCCCCCTGGAGCCGCTGCCGGAGATTCACCCCGACGAGCCGCTCGACGTCGCACTGGGCGCGCTGCGGACGCATCCGGTGTTGTTGGTCGTGAGCCGCGGCGCACCGGCGCGGCCGCTGGGCCTGATCTCGCGCGAAGAAGTTGCACGCTGGTTCGGGTTGCGTTGACGAATTCCCATGAAGCGTATGGCATAATGCCGGGCTTCGTGATGATTGACTGGCCTCGTCATAGCTGTGTCCTCTGGATGTCGCTGCTGCTGGCGATTGCGCGGCCGGCACCGGTCGCCGCACAGCCCGACACCCGCGCCGGCGAGTACGCCGAGGCCCAACAGAAGAAGGCCGCCGCACCGGTTGGGCCGCTGCAGACGCGCGGCGAGCGCATCGCCAAGCTGCTGGAGTCGCTGGGCGAGCCTCCGATCGGGTTCTACGCGTTCATCGGCAACATCTATCCGAGCAGCTGGCTCGCGGTCGGACCCGCGTACAGGCGTCCGTTCGACAACGGCACGGTGTTCATGGCCAAGGGCGCCTGGTCGGTGAGGAACTTCAAGACCGCCGACGTCCAGATTCAGTCGCCACGCTTCGCTGCCGATCGCCTGCAGGTTCACGGGGATGCCGGATGGATGGATGCGGCGAAGCTCAAGTTCTTCGGCCGCGGCAACGGCACGAGTCGTGAGGATCTTTCGTACTATCGACTGCGTCCGGTGAGTGCGAACGGCAACATCGCCTTCAAACCCTGGCGCGTCGTGACCGTGAGCGGCGGGTGGGGCGTGGAGCGCTACGAGGCGTCGCCCAAGACCGACAGCGCACCGCCCGATCTCGATCTCACCTTGGGGACGACAACGGTTTCGGCAATCGCGGACTG
This sequence comes from Vicinamibacterales bacterium, assembly GCA_036732565.1. Lineage (GTDB taxonomy): Bacteria > Acidobacteriota > Vicinamibacteria > Vicinamibacterales > UBA2999 > JAIVJN01. Next base: position 1,891 of record DAINCF010000569.1, on the reverse strand, counting down.
GCGTCCCTCGCCGGGCTGGGCGAACACCGGCGGTGCGATCCGCTTCGCGTGGAAGGGACGCCGAGGGCTGGGCTCGGATGACGCGTCGTTCGACGAGTACGAGGGCGAGGTCACGGAGCTCGTGCCGATTCTCCGCGGCAATTGGGTCATCGCGCTGCACGGCCTGGTGACGACGACCTCGGTCGATCGGGGAGAGATGCCGTTCTTCCTGCTGCCGAGGATAGGCGGGTCGACCTCGCGCGCGTTTTCGAACTTCCGGTTTCGCGATCGCCATCGGTTCGCGACCTCTGCCGAGCTTCGATGGTCGGCATCGCCACTCATGGATCTCGCGCTCTTCGTGGACACGGGGAGGGTGGCCGCCACGCGCAGTCAGCTCGACTTCGACGATCTCCACACCTCGGTCGGCTTCGGCGCGCGGTTCCACACCCCTGGCGCCACTGTGTTCCGTGCGGAGATCGCGCGCGGTCGCGAGGGGTTCCGGTTCACCATGGGGGGAGGCCCAGTCTTCTAGTGGAGCGTATCAACACGACTCGGCGCGTGCTCGCCTTCACCGGCGCCCTCGGTCTTGCGGTCCTCACCACCACGTCGGTGCGGACCGCGCCGCCGCGCTTCTATCCCGACGACCCGCTGTCGCGTGAGCCTGAGACGCAAGATGCGTCCAAGGTGCAGCCGCACGAGCTGATCCTCATCCATGAGATCTCCGAGAACCTGTTTGCGGTGCCCGGCGACACGGCGGTCGACGTGCGGGCGAAGAACGCCAACACCATCGACGAAGTGCCCGACTCGAGTTGGTTCACCAATCGCGCGGGCGCGCGCACGCTCACTGCGGCGGAGGTCGGACGCGGGCCCGACGAGTCGGACGGCCCGGCGAAGGGCACGTGGACCGTCATCTCGGCGAAGAGCGACGGCGTCACGCCCGGCTTTACCATCCGCGACCAGCAGGGACAGGTCTGGTTCCTGAAGTTCGATCCCCCCGGCTACTCAGGCATGGCGACCGGCGCCGAAGTCGTCTCGACCAAGCTGTTCTGGGCCCTGGGCTTCAACGTTCCCGAGAATCACATCGCACATCTCGACCCGACATCGCTCGCCATCGATCCCAAGGCCACGCTGACGCCGTTCGGATTTGCAAGACGCGCGATTCGCGAGTCCGACATTACCGAGTTGCTGCGCCGCGCCGATCGCGAGCAAGATGGGACCTATCGCGTCATCGCCAGCCGCGGCTTGCCCGGGAAGCCGCTCGGCGGCTTCCGCTTCTACGGCACGCGCCCCGACGACCCGAACGACGTCGTTCCGCATGAGCATCGGCGCGAGCTGCGCGGCTATTTCACCGCCGCCGCCTGGCTCAATCACGTCGACGCCAAGAGCATCAACTCGCTCGACGTGCTGGTAAACGAAGGAGGCCAGACGCGCGTCAGACACTACCTGCTCGACTTCGGGTCGACGCTGGGCAGCGCGGCGATCTCGCCGCGCAACTACCCCGAGGGCTTCGAGTACATGGTGGAGCGCGGCCGCATCGGCAAACGCGCGGTGACGCTCGGCCTGGCAATCGAGCCGTGGCGCACGCTGCCGCTCTACGAGTCGCCGGCTATTGGCCGGCTGCCGAAAGATCCGACGTCGTTCGATCCCGAGGAGTGGCGGCCGACGGTGCCGAGCGCCGCGATGCTCCGCGCGCGTGCCGATGACAGGTTCTGGATGGCGCGGAAGATCGCGGCCATCACCGACGACCAGATACGCGCGGCCGTGACCGCAGGCGCGTATGCGGACCCCGCCGATGCGGAGTTCCTCGTCAAGACGATCGTCGCGCGGCGAGACGCGATCGCAAAGGAGTACCTGCCCGCGGTCACGCCGATCGTCGTTCCCGCGTTGGACAACGCAGGCCAGTTGACGTTCG
>DAINCF010000568.1:0-4323 GCA_036732565.1 Vicinamibacterales bacterium | reverse complement strand
GCGCGTCAGCTTGGCCGCGAGCCGGATGCGGAGCGCCAGCCACACCAGTGGCGCGCCCCACCGTGCCGGCGCTCGGGTATGCTGGAGAAAGTAGCGGAAGACGCTGTCGTGGAACGCCCGCTCGGACCGAACCGCCGCGTGCCGGCTCGAGCGTCCGGTGACGTGACGGACGGCGACGTTCGGCTGATACACCGTCTGCCACCCCGCGTCGCGCAGTCGTCGACACAGGTCGGCGTCCTCCCAATACAGAAAGAATCCCTCGTCAAACCCGCAGACCGCATCGAACGCTTGTCGACGGACCAACATGCACGCACCGCTGACCCAATCGACCGCCCTGGGATCGCGCACATCCGGTCCAGTCAAGAGATTCTGCGCCGTCAACGGATTCCCAGGCAGCACGCGCGTCAACCACGTCGAGCGTCCGCCGAGGACCGTTGAGAGGCCCGGAAACCGTCGCGCCGAGGCCTGAATCGATCCATCCGCCTCGCGCACCAGCGGGCCGACGATCGCGACCGTCGGCCGCGCTCTCAGAATCGCCTCCAGCCCGTCCACGATCGGCCCTTCGACGATCGCGTCCGGGTTGAGCAGCAGCAGACGCTCCGCATCCGTCTCGCGCGCGCCGCGATTCATGCCGGCGCCAAATCCCGGGTTCTCGGCGACCGCGACGATGCGCGCACGCGGATGTCGTTCGCGGATCCCTTGAATCGAAGGCGCCTGCGAATCGTGGTCGACCACCACCACGTCCACGGTGGGCTCGAAGTGGACGAGCGCCGTCAAACAGCGGTCGAGATCATCGTAGGCATGATAGTTGACGATGATCGCGCAAGTTCGCGGGCGCGCGTCGCTCATGTGCCGGCAGACGTCACCACGCGCGGCAGATAGGTGGCAAGCATGGCTTGCCAGGTCGGCATGACGAACCCGGCGCCGGCCAACTTGTGGTTCGACAGTGCCGCAAACTGTGGCCGCGCCGCGCGGAACGTGACGTCGGCAACCTTGATCGGCGTCACCGCCTCGGAGGGCCGGCCCAACAAGGATGCCACCGTCAACGCCACCTCATACCACGTGGTCGATCCCGACGACACCGTGTGGTACACGCCCGCGGGAGCGTCGCGCTCGAGCAAGTACATCGTCGCTGCCGCGACGTCGTCCACGAGGCTCGGGGTTACGGTGCGGTCGACGAAGGCGGGCGCGCGTTCGCCCCCGCGAATCTGCGCGATCAGCCGATCGATCGACGAGCTGGCAATACCGCCGAACAGACTGGCGACACGCAGGATGTAGTGTCGCGGTGTCTCGGTGGCCAGCCACTCTCCCACCAGCTTCGACTGCCCGTACACCGATCGCGGCTGTGGCACATCGTCCTCCGTGTACGGGCGTTCCGTCGCCCCGTCGAAGACGAAGTCGGTGCTGTAGTGCACGAAGGTGGCGCCAACCGTCACCGCGGCCCTGGCGAGCGTGTCGACCGCGAAGGCGTTCACCGCCAACGCGTCAGCCACCTGATCCTCGGCGGCATCGACGCGGTTGTACGCGGCGCAGTTGACGATGACCGACGGCGACACCTCGGTGATGATGCGGGTGACCTCGTCATGGTCGACGAGATCGACGTCCGCACGCGTGAGCGCGTACACCGCCCACCGTTTCGCCATCAGCGCCACCATGACACCGCCCAACTGACCGGCGGCGCCGACGATCACCGCGCGAGGCTTCGGCTCGGCGGTGTCTTCCGCGCTCAACATCGGAACGCCTCCAACGCGGTAATCACGCGGCTCTGCTCGGCATCCGTGATCTGATAGAACAGCGGCAAGCGAACCAGGCAGTCGGCGACACGCTCGGTGACCGGGCACTGTCCCGGCTCTCCGCCGAGTCGTCGTCCCATGTCTGACACGTGAAGCGGTTGATAGTGAAACACCAGCAGGATGCGCTGCGCGCGCATGTACTCGATGAGCGCCGTGCGCGCGGCCAGCGACGGCATCATCACATAGAAGATGTGCGCCGGATGCTCGCAGTCCGGTGGCACGGTCGGCAGGCCAACGCCACGCGCCTCGGCCCAGGAGGCCAGGCCTGTGGCATAGCGCTGCCAGATCGCGTGACGCCGCGCCTGAATCGCCGCGTGCGATTCGAGCTGCGCCAGAAGATACGCCGCCAGGATATCGGACGGCAAGTAGCTGGAGCCGATGTCGACCCAGGTGTAGCGATCGACCTCGCCGCGGAAGAAGCGGGACCGGTTCGTCCCCTTCTCGCGCAGCACTTCCGCGCGCGCGATCAGACGCTCGTCGTTCACGAGCAAGGCCCCGGCTTCGCCGGCGGTGAGGTTCTTGGTTTCGTGGAAGCTCAGCGTGGCCATGGCGCCAAACGAGCCGAGCTTCTGACCGCGATAGGCGCCGAACAGCCCGTGCGCGTTGTCCTCGATGACGGTCAGGCCGTGGCGACGCGCGATCGACATGATGGCGTCCATCTCGCAGCCGACACCAGCGTAGTGGACGACGAGGATCGCTCGCGTCCGCGGGGTGATCGCGCCTTCGATCTTCGACTCGTCGATGTTGAGCGTGTCCGGCCGGATGTCCACGAACACCGGGCGGGCGCCGCGAAGCGCGATGGCATTCACGGTCGAGACGAACGTGAACGGCGGGCAGATGACTTCATCGTCGACGCCGAGCTGGAGGAGCAGCCCGCACATCTCCAACGCGTGGGTGCAGGAAGTGGTCAGCAGCGCGCGCCGAGAGCCGGTCAGGCGCTCCAGATGTTGATGACACGTCTTGGTGAACGGACCGTCGCCGGAGATGTGGCCCGCCTCGACCGCGCGCGCCATGTACTCCAGCTCGCGCCCGGTGACCGCCGGTTGGTTGAAGGGGATGTAGTCTCTCACCGGCCGCGTTCCTTCACGGCCGCGCGGGTCTCGCGGTCGATCTCGCGGCGGCGAATCGTCTCGCGCTTGTCGTGCGCCTGCTTGCCCTTGGCCAGCGCCAGCGCGACTTTCACCTTCCCGTTCTTGAAGTAGAGGCGGAGCGGCACGAGCGTCAGGCCCTTCTCGACGGTCTTGCCGATCAGCTTCCGGATCTCCTCCTTGCGCAGCAGCAGCTTGCGCCGGCGCCTGGGTTCGTGATCCGCGTACCCGCGATGGCTGTAGGGGTTGATGTGCACGTTGTAGAGCCAGACCTCTCCCTGCTCGACGCGGGCGAAGCTGTCGCGCAGGTTCGCCCGGCCCTCTCGAATGCCTTTCACTTCGGTGCCCAACAGCACGATGCCGCTCTCGAAGGTGTCCAGGACGTGGTAGTCGTGGAGCGCCTTGCGATTGTCAGCGATGAGCTGTTCGGTGGTTTCACTCTTCGCCATTGTCAATCGGGCCGGCCTAAAGGCCGGCCCCTACGTCTGCTTTCGTGGAGCCGCCCTTTAAGGCGGCCTTGGATTGCGCCAGCCGTGCCGCCAACAGCACCGCCTCGATCAGGCTGCCGGCATCCGCCTTGCCTTGACCTGCGATATCGAACGCGGTTCCGTGATCGACCGACGTGCGGACGATCGGCAGCCCCAGCGTGACGTTGACCGCTGTGCCGAACGCGAGCAGCTTCACCGGAATCAGCCCCTGATCGTGATAACAGGCCACCACCGCATCGAACTCGCCGCGTGACGCGCGCACGAACACCGTGTCGGCGGGCACCGGCCCGACGACGTCCACCCCGCGGGCCCGGCACGCGTCGACCGCGGGCGCCAGCACGCGTCCATCCTCGACGCCGAGCACGCCCTCTTCGCCGGCGTGTGGATTGAGCCCCGCCAGTGCCAGTCGCGGCCGAGGCACACCAAACCGCGGCAGCTCACGCGCGACGAGCTCGATGGTCGACGTCACCGCGTCGGGCGTCAGCAGTCGCGGCACCTCCGACAGCGGGACGTGCACGGTGATCAACGCCACCTTGAGGACGGGTGCGTGAAACATCATCACGACGCGATCGACCCCGCACAGGTGAGCGAGGAGATCGGTGTGCCCCTTCCAGGGCAATCCCGCCCGCGCCAGCGCCAGCTTGTTGATCGGCGCGGTGGCAATGGCATCCACACGTCCCGCGCGCGCATCCGCGACCGCGCGCACGATGGTGTCGTACGCCGCACGCCCGGCCTCGGCCGCCACCTGCCCTGGAACGAACACGTCCATGCGATCCGGTGCGTACACGACCGGCTCGCACACGTCCATCACGCGCGAATCCGCGGCCGCCCGCGCGGCAATCTCCGGCCCGATTCCGGCCGGATCGCCCACGGTGATGGCGACGCGGGGACGCATCCGGACAGTATGACAGAAGGCCTCGCCTGCCTCACCGCTCCGCGGTTCGGCGGGCTCGG
>DAINCF010000567.1:0-4327 GCA_036732565.1 Vicinamibacterales bacterium | reverse complement strand
ACCAAAATGCCGGATGAGGCGGCGCGCGGCGCGCCAACCATTCACCGTGGTGTGCGCCGAGGGCCGCCCGCGGTGGGAAGGACGACGCCTCGCCGCCACGCTGGCTCGATCGGGCGCCCGCGTGATCCTGACCACCGACGCCGCGGCGACCAGCCAGGTCGAACGAGCGACCGCGGTGGTCGTCGGCGCTGATGCCGTCCTGGCCGATCGCTGGATCAATAAGGTCGGGACGCGCGCGTTGGCCGCGACGGCCGCCGGAACCGGATGTGCCGTGGTCGTCCTGGCGACACGGGACAAGGCCGTCGCGCCCCTTCTCGCGGCACGGCTCGAGCTCACTCCGGGGAACCCGGCGGAGGTGTGGGATGACCCGCCCCGAGGAGTGGAGATCGCCTCGCCGATCTTCGAGCACATCCCGGCAGAGCTGGCGACCTGGTTCGCCATAGACGTCGGACTGTTGACTGCGGCTGACCTTCCCGCGTTCGTCCGTCGACACGAAGCCGAAATAGACGTCCTCCGATCGGCCGTGCCCCTCACGTAGGCGGACCGCCTTCGACTCCGTTCCGGCCAAGAAAGCCCCGCCTGCGGTACCCTTCAGCTCGCTCCGGCATCATAGTGAGTGTATATAACTAAGATTAAATGCTTGATATGCACTCATATAGGCGGTAGAATCTAGTTGTTCGGAGGCATCGCAAAGATGGCAGGAAGCACAAAGACCATTGGTATCGACCTGGGGACTACGAACTCGGTCGTCGCAGTCATTGAAAACGGCCAAGCGGCGGTAGTGGTGAACCAGGAGGGCGCGCGCACGACGCCGTCCGTCGTCGCGTTCGCGAAGGACGACGAGCGACTCGTCGGCCAGGTGGCGAAGCGCCAGGCGGTGACGAATCCAGAGAACACGGTGTTCTCGGTGAAGCGATTCATGGGTCGCACCTTCGCCGAAGTGAAGACCGAAGCCGGCCGCGTGCCCTATGCCGTCACGGCCGCGCCAAACGGTGGCGCCCGGATCACCGTGCGCGGCAAGCAGTACTCGCCGCCCGAGATCTCGGCGATCGTCCTGCAGAAGCTCAAGAAGGCCGCGGAGGATCACCTCGGCGAGCCGATCGCGGACGCGGTCATCACCGTGCCCGCGTACTTCAACGACGCCCAGCGACAGGCCACCAAGGACGCCGGCAAGATCGCCGGACTCAACGTGCTGCGCATCGTGAACGAGCCGACCGCCGCGGCGCTCGCGTACGGACTCGACAAGAAAAAGGACGAGACCATCGCGGTCTACGACCTCGGTGGCGGCACGTTCGACATCTCGATTCTCGAGGTGGGCGAGGGCGTCGTCGAGGTGAAGTCGACGAACGGTGATACGCATCTCGGCGGCGACGACTTCGATCAGAAGGTGATCGACTGGCTCGTGGCGGAGTTCAAGAAGGCCGAGGGCATCGATCTCGGCAAAGACCGCATGGCGCTGCAGCGGCTCAAGGAAGCCGCCGAGAAGGCCAAGATCGAGTTGTCATCGGTGGTCGAGACGGAAATCAACTTGCCGTTCGTCACCGCTGATGCATCGGGACCCAAGCACCTGACGATGAAGCTGTCACGGGCGAAGCTCGAGGCATTGGTCGAGGACCTCGTGCAGCGGACGTTGGGGCCGGTGAAACAGGCGCTGGCGGACGCCGGCGTCCAAGCGGAAGACATCGACGAAGTCATCCTCGTCGGTGGCTCGACGCGCATGCCGCGCGTGCAGCAGGTCGTGAAGGAGCTCTTTGGCAGGGAACCGCACAAAGGCGTCAACCCTGACGAAGTCGTCGCGGTGGGCGCGGCGCTCCAGGGCGGCGTGCTGGCGGGCGACGTCAAAGATCTCCTGCTGCTCGATGTCACGCCGCTCTCGCTCGGTATCGAGACGCTTGGCGGCGTGATGACGACGCTCATCACGCGCAACACCACGATTCCGACGCGGAAGAGCGAAGTGTTCTCGACCGCGGCGGACAACCAGACCAGCGTGGAAGTCCACGTGCTGCAGGGCGAACGTCCGATGGCACGCGACAACCGCACCCTGGGACGCTTTCACCTGACGGGGCTGCCAGCCGCGCCCCGTGGCTTGCCGCAGGTCGAGGTCACGTTCGACATCGACGCCAACGGCATCGTCAGCGTGTCGGCGACGGACAAGGCGACGGGCAAGGAGCAGGCGATCACCATCAGCGGCTCGAGCGGTCTCGACAAGGGAGACGTCGAGCGCATGGTGAAGGACGCCGAAGCGCATGCGAGCGAGGACCAGGCACGACGCGAGCTCATCGACGCGCGCAATCAGCTCGACGCCCTCGTCTACGCCACGGAGAAGACGGTGACGGAGTCCCGCGACAGGCTGCCGGCCGATCTCGTCAGCCGCGTCGAGACCGCGCTCGAAACGGCGCGGACCGCGACGCAGGGGGATGACCTCACGGCGATCCGCGCAGCCACAACCGAGCTGCAACAGGCCTCGCACGCGATGTCGGAGGCGCTGTATCGAAGCCAGGCGCCCGACGAGCCGGGACGCGCGCAGTCCGGTAACCCGGACGGCGTGAAGGATGGAGAAGTCGTCGACGCGGAGTTCGCGGAGACGCGATAACGACAGAGTAAGGAGAAAGGACCCATGGCACTGACTCGATTCGATCCGTTCCGTGATCTCGCGATTCTGCAGGACCGCATGAATCGGCTGTTCAATGACGTCGGCCCCACGGCGCGTCGTGACGAAGACGTACTCAGCCGGGGCGCGTGGCTGCCAGCCGTCGACGTCTACGAACAGGACAACATGCTCGTGCTGAAGGCTGAATTGCCTGGCATCACGCGGGAAGACTTCGATCTCACCGTCGAGAACAACACGCTGACGATCCGTGGCGAGCGCAAGCTCGACTCGGAGATCAAGCAGGACAACGTCCACCGCGTGGAGCGCGCCTTCGGGGCGTTCAGCCGGTCGTTCACGCTGGCGCCGAAGGTCGACGCCACCAAGATCAGCGCGGAGTACAAGGACGGCGTCCTGTCGATTCGGCTGCCGTTCCGCGAGGAAGCGAAGCCGCGCAGCATCAAAGTCGACGTCGCGGCGTGAAGTCCATGCGTAGGGGCGGCTCGCGAGCCGCCCCTACGGCCTCGTGGTTCTCTACGGCCTTGCGGTTCTCGGATTTGCGCGCATAATCGGACCATGGTGGGATTCGTCATCCACTGGCTCGTCCTCGCGATTGCCCTGTGGGTAGCCGCCTACCTGGTGCCGGGTATCAGCGTCTCATCATGGCAGTCCCTGGCCATCGGCGCGCTGATTCTGGGGTTCGTCAACGCCATCGTCCGGCCGATTCTGGTCATCTTGACGCTCCCCATCACCATCCTCACCCTGGGGCTCTTCTATCTGATTGTCAACGCCGCGGCGTTTGGCCTCGCGGCCGCGCTGGTGCCCGGTTTTTCGATTGATTCGCTGGGATCGGCCATTCTGGGGGCGCTGGTGGTCAGTATCGTGTCCTGGTTCATCGGGCTGTTTGCCGGGTCCTAGCCCCACCTACTCCCGAATTTGACGTAAACTGATTCCTTATGTCTGAGCTTGAAGTCCCGTACGACGAGCACACCGCCGAGGATGCGCCTCGGCCCAAAGCGCAGCCCATCGAGAGCCGGTTTCTCTTCGTCGACGTTTCGGCCCTGCGCGCCAAGCAGCTGCGCCGCGGCGCCCGCCCCCGTCTGCCCGAGAAGGCGCCCGACGACGCGACGCCACGATCGGCCAAGCCCGAGCGCGTGGCGATGGAAGAGGTGCACCACGGGCTGGTGGACTGGACCCTGCCAGAGTTCAAGGCCGTCTTCGACATCCGCTAGGAACACCCGTTACACGCTCTTCGTAAGTTGATATGAGGGGCGCCCCCCCCCGGGCGCCGGGAGGGCGTTCGGCATGGTGGAGCTGTTCGTGCTCGCGCTCATCGCGCTGTTCGCGCTCGGAGCGCTGGCTGTGGCCGTGATGGTCGGCATGGTGCTCATGGCGATCAAGCTCGTGCTGTGGATCGTCCTGCTGCCGTTTCGTATCTTGGGTTGGCTCCTCTGGATCCCGATCAGCCTGACCCTCGGCGCGCTCGGCGTGGCCCTTGGCGTCGTGATCATCCCAATCGTCCTCGTCGCCATCGCGGGATTCGTCGTCTTGAGCCTGATTGCCGCCGCGCTCAGCGTCATGCTGCCGCTCGTGCCGTTCGTCCTGCTGGGCCTGCTCGTCTGGGCGATCTTCAGACACCGACCAGTAGCCGCCTAAGAACAGGCTGCGAAATTGTACGTAGCGCAGGCCTTCAGGCCTGCCGCAGCGGTCAGAGCCGGCCGACCGACGTGTGTGGCAGGC
>DAINCF010000566.1:0-4333 GCA_036732565.1 Vicinamibacterales bacterium | reverse complement strand
CGCTCAGGACCTCGACCGGCACCGCCTCTCCGCCGGTGACCAGCACACACGGAATCTCGGTGGCAAGGGAGCGCGCGAGCGCCGCCCGCCGCGCGGTGGGGGCCAGTCCCTCGAGAAAGCGGAGCTCGCTTTCGGCGTAGACCAAAACGCGGCCCGGCTGCAGATACTCATGGAAGCCCGCCAGCGCGAGGCCGGTCTTCTGGATGTAGGGGCTGGTGATCGCTCGGGTCAGGCCGTTCTGCCCCGCCAGCACTTCGAGGGGCAGGCCGATGGCCTCCGGGCGCGCTTCGAGCAGGTCGCCGACGGTCACGGCCGGACTGGACATCAACAGACCCGGCGCGCGGCGCGCGCCAAGAAGGTCCCGCCTGCCAGCCGAGGGCGCCGTTCGGACGAAGTCATCTGGAGCAGCCCTTGGCTCGCTAGGCGTCGGGATCGATGAGCCCGTACTGCCCGTCCTTGCGTCGATACACCACGTTGACCGATTCGGTGGACGCGTCGCGAAACACGAGGAACGCGGCGTCGAGCGCATCGAGCTCGATGACCGCTTCGTCGACGGACATCGGCTTGATGGCGTAGCGCGCGGCGCGGATCACCCGGCGCGGGCGTGGGGCGGCCGGCAGCGCCGTGCTGGCGGTATCGGCGGCTACCTGGCGCAGCTTGGGCGTGGTGCCGCGGCGCTTGCGCTGGTGCCACTTGCCCTTCATCTTGGCGGCTTGATGCTCCAGCTTCTCGGTGGCCGCGTGCACCGCCGCCTCCCAGGTGTCGGCGCGCGCCACCGCATGGAGGAAGCGCTCGCCGCGCGCGTGCAGGGCGACGTCCACCACCTTCATGAATTTCTCTTTGGTGACGATGACCGCGGCGGAGATGCCGGAGCTGTTGACCCGACGCAGCACGCGCGCCAACTTGTCGTCAACGAGCGTCCGGAGGCCAGGAGAAATCGCGACGTGTCGTCCAGTGAGCTCGAGGCGCATGACCGAACCTCAGAACAGCACTTTTCGCTGATTCGACGTGGGGATCTTCAGTTCCTCACGATATTTGGCAATGGTACGGCGCGCCAGCATCAAGCCCTCGCGCTGCAGGATGTTCACGATCTTCGAGTCCGAGAGCGGCTTGCGATGATCCTCGGCCTCGATGATCTTGCGGATCCGCTGCTTGATCGTCACCGACGACACCGGGTCGCCGTACGAGCTGCTGATGCCGCTGTGAAAGAAGAACTTCATCTCGTGCACGCCTTGCGGCGTGTGCATGTACTTGTTGGTCACGACGCGGCTGACGGTGGACTCGTGCATGCCGATGTCGTTGGCGACGTCGCGGAGCACCAGCGGTCGCAGGTGCTCGATGCCGTGATCCAGGAAGTCGCGCTGGAAGTTGATGATGCTGGTCGCGACCTTGTGGATGGTCTTCTGCCGCTGCTCCACCGACTTGATGAGCCACAGCGCCGATCGGAACTTGTCCTTCACATAGGCGCGCGTTTCGTCGGTGTTGTCCGCCTGTGTCTTGTCCAGCAGCCGCCGATAGGTCGGGCTGATGCGGAGCTGCGGGAGCCCCTCTTCGTTGAGTACAGCCACGTACTGATCCTCGACTTTCACCACATACACGTCGGGGATGACGTACTGGGACTGTTTGGGGTTGTAGCGGCTTCCGGGCTTCGGATCCAGGTGCCTGATGATCTCGATGTGATGTTTCAAATCGTCGATCGACAGGCCCAGTCGTTTCGCGAGCTCCGGAATCTGATGGTTCTGCAGCAGGCGCAAATGCTCGGTGATGATGCGCTCGGTCGGCGTGCCGTCGAGGCCGAGATGACGAATCTGCAGCGTCAGGCACTCCTGCAGATCCCGCGCGGCGACGCCGATTGGATCGAACGTCTGCAGCAGTCGCAGCGCGCGCTCGACCTCGTCGACCGGCCATGGTCCCATCGCCGCGAGCTCGTCGACCGACGCCACCAGGTAGCCATCGTCATCCAGGTTGCCGACGATGGCCTCGCCGATCTCGCGGAGCTGCTCGTCGTCGGTTTGAATCGAGAGCTGCCAGCTCAAATGATCCGTGAGCGACGATCCGGTCGACAGCGTGTTTTCGATCGGCGGCAGCTCTTTGACTTCCTGCGGTGCGCGCGGGCGGTAGCCGTCGTCGAGATACTCGCCGAAGAAGTACTCGTAGTCGTGATCGTCCCAGGTGTCGGTTTTTTGCGCGGGCGGCTGCTCGGGCTCTTTCTCGGTGGCGGGCTGCGCGTCGGCGGCTTGCAACTCCTCGGTCGGGACCTCCTCGAGGAGCGGGTTCTCGACGACTTCCTGATTGAGCAGGTCGGCCAGCTCCAGCGTAGACATCGGCAGAAGCTTGATCGCCTGCTGCAGCGACGGCGTCAGAATCAGTTTCTGCGCGAGCTTGGTTTGGAGCTTCTGCTGAATGGCCATTGAACGTTGTCAGCGACGGATCGCGCGGCGCGCGGCGCGCACCAAGAGATACCGGCAACCAGCCATGGGCTCCAGTCGAGATATCAAAAGCCGCGGCCCGTGGCTGGTTTCCATCTTAGTCCAGACGAAAGTCTGCCCCCAGATAAATTCGCCTGACGTCCTCGTCCGCCGCGAGCTCGTCCGGGGTGCCACTGCGAAAGATCTTTCCATCGGTCACGATGTAGGCGCGGTCGGTAATACGCAGCGTCTCCCGCACGTTGTGATCGGTGATGAGCACGCCGATGCCGCGTTCCTTGAGATGAAAGATGATCTTCTGAATATCCGTGACCGCGATCGGATCGATGCCCGCGAACGGCTCGTCGAGCAAGATGAAACGCGGCGACATCACGAGCGCACGCGTGATCTCCGCGCGCCGGCGCTCACCGCCCGACAGCGTGTACGCGGGCGACGCCGCCAGGGGCGTGAGATTCAACTCCGCCAACAGCTCGCGCAGGCGCTGCCGCCGTGTGGCGGCATCCAAGTCGAGCGTCTCGAGAATGGCGAGGATGTTCTGCTCGACCGACAGCCCGCGAAAGATCGACGGCTCCTGGGGGAGATAGCCGATGCCCTTTCGAGCTCGCACGTACATCGGGTAGTCGGTGACGTCTTCGCCGTCGAGCGTCACGCGCCCGGCATCGGGCGCCGTGAGGCCCACGGCCATGTAGAACGTCGTCGTCTTCCCCGCGCCATTCGGACCGAGGAGCCCGACGATCTCGCCCGAGCTCACGTCCAGACTGACACCGCGAACTACGGTGCGTCCACTGTACGACTTCGTGAGGTCATGCGTCCGGAGCGTCGCCATCTACTCGAACTGCGGCTCCGGGCACTTCCCTCCGCCCTTGCTCTCCGTGCGCTGCTGCTCGTTGCCGTCGATGATGATCCTATCGGACGCCTTGAAGAAGGTCAAGATTTTGCCCTTTGTTTCCCGGCAGTTTTCGAGCATCGTGACCGGAATTCCCACCATCACGTACTGCGCCTTCGCGGGATCGTACGTCAGCTTCACACCCGATGCCTGGCGATCGTCGACGATCACCTTCACCGCGCCTTCGGCATCGATCTGCTTCAGCGCGTTCTCCTTCTCCGCGAGCGAGAGCTGGATGCGATCGCCCCGCATGTTGCCCTCGGGGCCGTCCATCTGCGCGGTCTTGGTGTAGGTCGCGCGCCGCGTCGCTTCCTCGTAGGCGAACTCATCGCCCCGGGCGATCGTCGTGCTCGGTTTCTTTTTGGGTTCAGGAGAGGCGCCGGGATCGGGCTCCAGCATCAGCACCGTCCGCACGCTTCCCGACGCAGTGAGGTCCCCTTTCTTGTCGTCCATCATGATGGTATTGGCGTTGATCGACGTGTCGCCTTGGAACAACCGCGCTTGACCTGAGTAGACGCCCTGCCCCGAGGCCTCGTCGAAGGTCAGCTTCTCGGCGGCGACGAACGCCGCTTCGCTCGACTTGAGCAGCGATGGACCTCGGGCCTGGTTGTCCTTGGCTGGCCGCATCTGACTGCGGACGTTGCCGGCGGCATCGACGCGACGGGGCGACAAGGTCACATCGATGCTGGTGCTCCGGATGACGAGCCGCTCGTCCTCCAGCTGTGGCGGCGCGGCGGCATCGCCCCCGGAAAGCGCTAGATGTCCCTTCGTCACGTCGTAGCGTGCCTGGGCGGAGTTCGCGATGGTGGCGCCTTCCTCGAACCTGAATTGACCGTCGAACCGTGCCTCCTGCAGCACGCCGGTGGCGGGCGCCAATTGCAAATCGAGCACGCGCGCCTTGGCCGCGCGCGGCTGCGACGTCTTCGACGCCGCCTCGCGGAAGTCGACCCCGCCATCGAAGTGCATACCGGTCAGGCCCTGCCCTGCCGCGCCGGTGCCGGTCAGCGACGGCGCCGCAATC
>DAINCF010000565.1:0-4353 GCA_036732565.1 Vicinamibacterales bacterium | reverse complement strand
CGGGCGCGGCCGTGGAGCCGCCGCCGCGCCGGCACTACCTGCGCGTCACGGGGCAGCCACATCCGGGCCTCGAGCGCCGCGTCGACAGCCTGGTGCGCCGGCTCGGACTGATCGTGCAGAACCGCACCAGCCGTGCGAACGGCGAGCGACAGCACATGGCGTTCATGATGTCGCCGGGCACGGCGGCCCAGGTCGCCGAGGTCGTCGCGGGTGTCAAGCGGCTCGCGCGCGTCGAGCAGCATCTGGCGTTAGGGGTGCTCGAGTGAGCACGCGGGTCAGCGGCATCGCATCGTGGCTGGATCCCGCCGGCTGCCCGGCCGAGCGACCGCCCATGAGCGGAATGGCCGACGAGACGCGCAAGCTCCACGACGCCATCGACGCGCACGCGCGCCAGACCGGCCTGCCCTATCTCGACCCGGACGATCCGACCGTGCAACTGGATCTCTTCGGCTCGGCACGCGTGATCGAGTGGCAGGAAGGCAAAGCCGCGTTTCTGTTCGCCAGCGAAGGGTGCTGGTCCGAGCTGCCACACCTCTATGCCCGATACGGGACCACCGCAACGCGGGAGCTGATCGCGCGTCTGAAGGCGTTGGAGCACGCGGGCTCCGCGTTGGTCTGCGATTCCGGGATGCAGGCGACGGCCTTGACGTTCGACGTCCTCATGACGCCGGGCGGGCACGCGGTTCTGATGCGTCAGGTCTACAACAAGACGCGCAGCTACCTCGAATGGCTCGCCCAGCGCCTCGGCGCCTCGGTAACGATCGTCGACGATGGAGACATGGCGGGGCTGGCGGAGGCGATCCGGCCGGAGACGCGCTTCGTGTTCGCCGAGACCTATACCAACCCGCTGTTGCGTGCACAGGACCTCGTCGGCCTGCGTGCAATCGTCGCGAAGGCACGCGAGCGTGCGCCCGATCTCAAGCTGGTGATCGATTCGACCATCGCCACGCCGTGGGCGTTCACGGCGCCGTTACTCGCTCGAGGCATCGATGTCGTCGTCGCCAGCGGCACCAAGGCGCTGGGGGGCCACGATCGCGATCTCTGGGGCTACGTCGCCACCAACGACTCCGTGCTGGCGAACAGCATCATGGATCTCGTGGCGATGCGCGGCGGCATTCTCGACTGGCGACGCGCGTCGGCCATTCTCGCGGGTCTGGGTGACGTCGAGCGCGCGCACGCGCACCGGTCGGCAACTGCCTCGGGTGTGGCGGCATTTCTCGCCGCACATCCAAAGGTCAGCGAGGTGTTTCACCCGTCCCTGGCGACGCATCCCGATGCCCGCGCCATCGCCGCCCAGTACGTGCGCCACGGCTCGCTGCTCTCGTTCCGCGTCGCCGGCGCCGACGAAGCGCGGACGCGCCATCTCGCCGACGTGCTCGCCACCTGCGTCATCGTTCGCTACGCGCTCTCCTTCGACGGCCCGGCGAGCAAGGTCAATCATCACCAGACCGTCTCCGAGTACTTCACGGCGCCAGAACAGCTGCGCCGCAACGGCTTCGATCGCTTGATCCGCCTGGCTGTCGGACTCGAGGATGCCGACGATCTCTGCGCCGCGTTGAACTGGACGCTCCACCACGGCGACACGATCACCCCCGCGGACGTCGAGGGCTGGCAGCAGGCGCGCATGGCGCAGCTGGGCATTCAACGCTGAGCGTAGGACACACGATAGATCGCGCCGTTCCAATCGTCTGAGACGAGGAGCGAACCGTCGCGAAGCTCCAGCACGTCGACAGGTCGGCCCCAGAACTGATCGCCATCCAGAAAGCCCGACAGGAACTCGGAGTACCGCGGTGGTCCGGTTGGCGAGAGCGTGACGCGCATCACCGCGAAGCCACGTTTCCCGGTGCGATTCCACGAGCCATGCAACGCCATGAAGATGTTGTGGCGATACTCGCGTGGAAACCCGCCTTCGCGAAGACGCTTCGGCGAGGCACGCTGCGTGCCCCGATAGAAGCGCATGCCGAGCGCGGCGACATGCGGACCGAGCGTCAGGACTGGCGGGGTCAACGCGGCGCAGCGCCGCTGGGCCCCGAGCGTGGGATCGGGGATGTCTCCTTGATGGCAGTGAGGGAAACCGAAATGTAACCCGTCACGAGGCGCGCGATTGAGCTCGTCCTCGGGGCGATCGTCGCCCATCCAGTCGTGGCCGTTCTCGGTGAAGTACAGCACGCCTGTCTCCGGGTGCCAATCCATGCCGAGCGTGTTGCGAACGCCCGAGGCCACGATCTCCAATCGTCGCTCGCGCGGGTCGAGACGGACAATCGTGGCGTAGGGCGCCGGTGACGCACAGATGTTGCAGGGCGCGCCGATGCCGAAGTAGAGCTTTCCGTCCGGACCGACCGACAACGATTTCCACCCATGGGCCTCGTCGTTTGGCAGATCGTCGAACACGACAGCCGGCATCGGTGGCGCATCGAGTCGCGACTCGATCGCGTCGAACCGCAGGATGCGTGACAGCTCCGCCACGTAGAGATCGCCGTCCTTGATCGCGATGCCATTGGGCCGATGCAATCCTGTCGCAATCGGCTTCACCTCGCGTCGACCGTCGCGATCGACCACGGCGTAGACGTCACCGGCGGAGCGCGTGCCGACGAACACCGTGCCCGATTCGCCGAGCGCCAGCGAACGCGCGTTCGCCATCCCGTGCGCCCAGAGCTCGACTCGGAAGCCAGCAGGCACGCGCAGCTTCGAGATCGGGATCGCATCCGCGGCGCTCGCCGTCGACGGCGCGGTATGAGGCGCGAGCGGAGAATCGACCAGCTCGGGCGGCTGTCCCTGTCTCCAGAACGGCACCTGCGCGGCGCTCGGCGCAACCATCGCCGCCACCAGTGCGAACATCGTCAGGTAGGCACGTGATCCCATATCTCCGGTATACGGGGCTGCGCGCGCCAAGAGCCGCGTGAATCCGCCAGCGGTCACTGGCGGGGATGAGCGGTGAATTTGAAAGCCTTCTCAGGCCAGCTGCTGCTGAAGACGGGCGGCGTAGCGACGACTCATGAGGAACGGTGCGGGCACTTGTCGTAAGAAGACAAGCTGCGTGGACGCCGACTGAGCATCGACGCGCTCGACCTCGTCGAGGTTCACGATCGTCGAGCGGTGAATCTGCACGAACCGTCGACTCGGCAGGCGCGGCAGCCACTGCGTCAGGGGCACTCGCACGAGCGCGCTCTGCCCGTTGGTGAGCGCGACCCTCGAGTAGTTCCCTTCCGCCGTGATGCTGCGGATGTCGCGCACGCGCGCGAAGGTCTGCCGGCGACCCACGTCGAGAAACAAATAGTCGTCCAGCTCCAAGGAAGCCGTCGGCATCGGCAGCGTTCCCGATACACGGGCCAGAAGCCGTTCGACGACCTCAGCCAACCGCGCGCGCTGCACGGGCTTGAGCAGATAGCTCAGCGCGTTGACCTCGAACGCGCGCAGGGCATGTTCTTCGTACGCCGTGACGAACACCACGTCGGGTGTCCCGTCGACGCGGGCCAGGAGGTCGAAGCCGGTCAGCCCGCCCAGCGCGATGTCGAGGAAGAGCACATGCGGCCTGGTCGTGGCCACGAGCTGCGTCGCCTCCTCGACGGTGCCGGCTTCGCCCACCACGTGGATCTCCGGATGCGCCGTCAGCATGCGTTGGAGCTCGAGACGCGCACCCGCCTCATCGTCGACGATGACGGCCGTCAAGCGAGGAGCCGTCATCACCGCGGCCTCGCGATCAGAATCGAGGCAACGACCTCATCGCCGCGGTGCTCGAGGGCGAACGTGGCATCATCGCCGTAGTGACGTCGCAGGCGCTCCTCGACGTTGGCGAGGCCGATGCGATGACCCTTGACTGGCGGCTCAGTCTCGGCGCCCGCCTCATCGCCGTTCACGCGCACGCCGTTCGAGTTCGTGACGTCGATGCGGACGCCTTCAGCGCGCGGACTCGCGCAGATCCCGACACGTAACGGATGCGCGTCGGACCGCATGCCGTGCGCGACGGCGTTCTCGACCAGCGGTTGGAGCAGGAAGCCAGGTATTTCGACGTGCGCGATGCGCGGATCCAGATCGACCCTGACCTCGAGCCGGGTGCCATACCGCAGTCGTTGAATGGCGAGGAAGTGCGACGAGGCCTCGATCTCCTGCGAGAGCGGCACCATCCTGATCGGCGAGGCGCGGAGGGCGTGCCGCAAGAAGCCGGACAGCGCGTCGACCGTGTCCCGCGCCGAGCCGGCCTCCAGCGGGATCGCTCCCCGAAGGGTCGTCAAGGCGTTGAACAGAAAATGCGGATTGAGTTGATACCGCAGGAGGCTCAATTCGGCGTCGTTCAGCTGAGCGGCAGCGGCCCGCGCCGCGCGCTTGGCCGTTTCCCGCGCCCGCCACTCGTGA
>DAINCF010000564.1:0-4355 GCA_036732565.1 Vicinamibacterales bacterium | reverse complement strand
GTCCTCGCTGGCTCGAGCCACACCTGTGGCGAGGAGCTGTTGACGAGCGAGGCGGAGCCGCTCGCTTTCACAGGAGGCCGGCGACGACTGTGGGCCTGCGTTCGGTGCGGATCGGTGGGGGACACGCCGGCGGACTGGAGACTGCCCGACTTGCGCATAGAGGAGGGAAGGGCGCGCCTGAACGCGTTGCCAATCGGCCGTGGCCAGCCGGGTTGGGTGGCGGGTGCCTTGGAGGGGATTGGATTCCACGTCGAACGGCCGCTGCCGCCGCTGCCACTCTCCGCGGAAACGACGTCGGCGGTGCTGCTGATCGCGTCACTCTGGTCCATTCCCGGTCTGCGGTGGTTCGCCGCCTGCATCGTGCGCGGCGGCGACTTCGCCATCGTACGCACGCCATTGGATGCGTCGATGATGCTGCCGGTCCACGCGTCGGCTGGTCCCTCGGGAGAAACGCCGGGTTGAACGCGCCCCTCACCAAGCGTAGGTGGGCGATGCGCTGTTCGACGGTATCCGTTGGCGGGGTATGATCGAGACCCTCCGGTGGAATCAGCTCGCCGCCTCTGCTCGCTCTACAGGTGAACCATGCTGCCGATGGATGTTGTGCTCAAGCGTTTCGACCAACCAGATGAAGTGCGCGAGATGACGAAGGGGCGATTCGAGATCGTCCGCATCGGTGGATTGACCATCGGGCGCGCAACGTATCAGCCGGGATGGAAGTGGTCCGAGCATGTTGGCCCGACAGTCGGCGCGACGCGATGCACGGTCGAACACGTGGGGATGGTGGTCGCGGGGTGTGCGACGGCGGCTTTCGACGATCGCGTGATCGAAATGCGCGCGGGTGAACTGTTCTACATCCCTCCAACCCCGCACGACAGCTGGGTGGTTGGTGACGAGCCGTACGTCTCGCTCCACTTCATGGGCGCTGAGAAGTACGCGAAATAGCTACGGCGTGACGGGAATCAAGAACGGCAGGTCGACCTCGAACGGCTTGCCGTCGAGCGTATAGGTCACCTTCACCGCCACGTTGTCGCCGGTGACCGGTTGCCCGTTCGCCACCCAGCTCTCTCCGGCATCGTCTATCGCCAGCGCGAGCGTTTCGGCCGGAGCGTTCGGCCGCGCGATCACCATCTCCACTTTGCTGACGACCGATGCGGGGAGGTCGCTGCGGACGGCGTCCGTGAACCAGACGCGGTGGCGTCCGCCGCGATCGAACACCACCTCGTAGTGCAGGTCCTCGCGCATCAGCACCATGCCGCCATGATGCGGGGTGTGATCGCCGTGTGGCATCGTCAAGCCCTGATGCTGCGCGTCTGCAGGGGGCGTCGCGGCCGGCTTCGTCGCGGTGGGACGCTCTGGCGCCCGCTCGCACGCGACAGTAAGGAGTAGCAGCGCGGCGCAGGTGGCTGCCGCGGGCGCGACACGGCTCACTTGAAGATGCCCTTCGGCAGCTTGACGTGCACGCCCATGGTGCCATCGACGAGCTGCGTGATGGCCACGTCGCCCGCCACGCTCGTCAACTGATAGGCGGTGTGCTTGTCCATGCGCCTGGTGGCGGCGAGGAAGTCGATCATCTCCTGAATCGCGACGCGGGTGGCCTGCGTGAGGTCCACGTCCGTGCCCATGCTGATGAAATGCGTCGGCGTCTCGGCACGCGGCCACTTCAGCATCATGCCCTTGCGCACGGTGAGCCGCACACGTCCGCGCAACGACGTCTCGATGGCCGTTTGATCGACTTCGCCATCGCCCTGCGCGGCGTGGCCATCGCCGATCTCGAACAGGGCGCCGCGTACATGCACTGGAATCCAGAGCGTGGTGCCGGCGACCAGCTCCTTGTTGTCCAGATTGCCGGCATGAATCCCCGGCGGATTGCTGCTGACTCGGCCGGCATCTGGCGGCGGCGCGACGCCCATGCTGCCGAAGAACGGTCTGAGTGGGATCTCGATGCCCGGTGCGAACAGCCCGACCATGCGCGCGCGATCCAGCTCGATGATGCGCTGCAGCGCGCCAGGCGCGCAGTTCTCGCGGATGAAGCCGCTGCATCCGTTGTAGCCGTAGGCGATGGGCAAATCGATCGACAGCACGTCGACTTCGAGAGCGTCGCCCGGCTCGGCACTTTCGACGAAAACGGGCCCGGTCAAGATGTGGCCACCCGGACCGCGATCCTTCACCTGGTCGACGATGGCGCGAAGTGAGGACTGGACACGATCCGCCGGCACGCCGGCCTTCTCGAGACGATCGGGGGTGGACGTCAGGAGTGTGTCGACGTCAAGGATGTCGCCGGAGGCGATCGTCAGAATTGGTTTCGCTTCGGACCAGTAGTAGCCGTAGGCGACGGTCGCGGGCGTGGCCTCGAGTCGATGGGTTCTCCCGGACGGTGCTTGCGCGGCAAGCGCGGCCAGTCCGCAGAGGGCCAAAACGCCGGACAGCGCGATCTTCATGGATGCCGATCTTACGACACTCGCCACGAAGCTCACGAAGGACATAGCCACGAAGACACGAAGACCATGGTGGCTAACGTCCTTAGTATCCTTCGTGTCTTGGTGGCTGCGTTCGTGATCTACACAATCGACAATCGCGCGGCGTGGATGAAGTCGATCACCGGCGGCCTGCCGCCGACGGCGCGGATCTCGGCGAGCGCCTGGCCGCGGTGATGCTGGCCGTGGATGGCCAGGTGCGAGAGGATGTCGCCGAGGGAGCTCGTAAATGCCTCGCTTCGGGTGTTGGTGTAGGCGAACAGGCGAGACAGCTCGGGATCGCTCACGCGATGCAGGTACTTGTCCCATTCCTCCTGTCCGGCCACCAACTGCCCCCGGCACTCGACGATCGCGAGGGCCGGCCAGACCGGCAGCGGCGCGATGCCGGAAATCACTCGTGCGAACCAGAGGCGTTTGGTGGCGGCGACGTGATTCATCCACCCCAGCGCGTTCGGCGCCCGGTCGAGCACCGGCTCGAGCGCGGTGAGCGTTTCGAGGCTGGCCCAATGGTCGAAAGCCAGGTAGCGACGATACTGCCCGATCATGGAAGCGATTTTCAGTTCTCCAGTAGATTCAGTAGGAACAAGGCGACGATCACAAACAGCACCGCGAACAGAATCTTGACCCAACTCCACGGCCGCTCGCCGGCCACCGCGCCGGTTACGCCGTTCACGACGACCTGATAGCTCCTACGACTGAAATCGTAGCTCAGGATCCACACCGGCAACAGGATGTGCTTGAACGTCTGGTTGGAGTAGGTGGGGAACACCTCGAGGTTCCGATGAGTATCCCCTGGCACGGCGGCGGCGCACGACGCCCGCACCTTGTCGTTCATGACGTCGCGCGCCTTTTCCGCGGCCTTTACCAGGTCAATCTGATACTGCTCGACCACCCAGCCTGACACATAGCCCCGGTCGTAGGGCTTCAGCGTGTCGGTGGGGAACGGCTTCACCTCTTCCAGCAGCTTCGGGTGCACGCCGTGGGTCGCCGACACCAGCTCATCATCGAACACCTCGGTCAGCTCGCCGGAGGCGGGGACCCACCGCACCTTGCGCTTCCGATTCTTGCCGCTGCCCACGTAATAGTAGTGGCCCGCCTCGGCCCGCCATTGCGCGTGCACCTGGGCGTCGAACGTCCAAAAGGGCACGTAGATGCCGTGGATCGTGTCCGTCAGGGCGGCCTTCTTCAGTCGATTCGGCGCAAACCAGCGGCTGCCGTACCAGCGTCGCATCGACTCGCGGACCTGCGGTTCCGCCACCACGAACGGCAGGAGGCTCTCCGGGTAGATCGGATTGCGCGCTTTCTCGTACGGAACGATCGCCGGGGACCCGCAGAACTCGCAGCGCTGCGCGACCCGCGTCGGCTCGAACAGCGAGATCGCCTTGCAGCTCTGACACTGCACCGAGACCCGTTCCTGCTCCCAGCCCCGCTGATCGGTGGGAATCGCCCGCAGCGCCTGGACCAGGTCGTGCTCCTTGACGAGGGAGCCGTCGCTCTGCAGCTCGCCGGGCGCGATGGTCCCGCAGTACGGGCACACCAGCGCCTGCTTGCCCGCATTCCAGTTCGCCTCGGCCCCACAGGCTGGGCAGAGGTGCTTATCGACTGCCGCGATCTCCGCCACGTCACGAACACCAAGACGCCCCGCGGAGCGGGGCAAGGAAATGGAGCGGGGCAAGGAAATACTGTTGTAGCGAAGCGGAGCCTCTCATGTTCTCGGCGGAGGTTCGCTACTTCAGGAAGTCTTCCAGCGCCGCTTTCGTGATCCGCCACGTGCTGCCGATCTTCTTGCCTTTGAGATCGCCAGCCTCGAGCGTGGCAAGCACGTCGCCCTCGCTGACGCCGAGCACGTTCGCCGCGTCACCAGGGCTCATCAGCTCGGGC
>DAINCF010000563.1:0-4391 GCA_036732565.1 Vicinamibacterales bacterium | reverse complement strand
GCGCGGCCGTCGACGCCGCGAACACGCCGATGATCGTCAGCCAGAACACCAGCACGCCAATCGGTCGCATCGCGGAGGCGGCGAAAGGGCAACTCTGGTGGCAGTTCTACCCGGTCCAGAGCCTCGACGGCACCAAGGACATTCTGAACACGGCGCTGAACGCGGGGTGCACGGCCATCGTGGTCACCGTGGATCAGACGGCCTCGTACTATGAGCGCTCGCTGCACGATCGGAACCTTGGCGGTCGCGGCGTCGGTCGACGGCCCGGCGCCGCTGGCGCGAATCCCGCGGCTGCGCCCACGACGGGACCGGCGCGCTATCGCGTCCAGGCGGGACGGCTCTGGTACACCTGGTCCTATCTCGACGAGCTCCGGAGAACCTTCAAGGTGCCGCTGCTCGTCAAAGGGATCGTCAGCGCCGAGGATGCGCTGCTCTGCATCGAGCACGGCATGGACGGCATCATCGTGTCGAATCACGGCGGCCGCTCGATGGACTACGGTCCCTCGACGCTGGAAGTGCTCCCCGAGATCGTGGCTGCGGTGAAAGGGCGTATCCCGGTGCTGACGGACAGCGGCTACCGCCGGGGCGCGGACATCCTCAAGGCATTGGCGCTCGGCGCCGACGCGGTGATGCTCGGCCGCGCGACCCGCTGGGGCCTTGGCGCCTACGGTACACCCGGTGCCCAACGCGTGATGGAGATTCTCCAGCGCGAACTCGTCGAGGCGGCCGCGGCAGCCGGGCATCCGACGCGCGCGTCCATCGACGCCAGCCTGGTCCGCACGCGGTTCCTCTAGATCGCGCCCGCGCGCTCGTGCGATCCAACTTTAGCCTGCGGCACCTCTAGCGAGTCGTTTCCTCGCGTGATCACGCGACTAAAGCCACCTCGCGTGCGGCCTTCGCGATCATCGCCGCGACGGCTTGCGGCTGCGACACGTAGACGGCGTGACTGCCCTCGACCTCGGCCACTGTTGAACCGGCGCGCTTCGACATCGCGCGCTGCGCGTCGGGCGGGATCATCTTGTCCGCCGTCGACACGAGATACCAGCTCGGCTTCGACTTCCACGCCGGCTCACTGACGGCGCCATTGAGCGCGTCGAGCCCCCATGGCACCTGCGAGTCCGCCATGAAGGCGGCGGCGTCAGCGTCCACGTCCGCGGCGAACGACGCGCGAAACTGCGTTCGATCGAGAAACAGGAAGCCGTCCTGCGGCGGCAGAATCGGAGGCACGGGCGCACCGGGTGGCGGGTTGCTGATCAACGAGGAGACGGACTCGCCTTCGTCGGGGGCGAACGCCGCGATATAGACCAGGCCGGCGACCTTCGGATCGGTGCCGGCCTCAGTGATCACGACGCCTCCGTAGGAATGGCCGACGAGAATCACCGGGCCGTCCTGCGCCGCCAGCGTCCGCTTCGTGAACGCGACGTCATCGGCCAACGACGTGGTCGGATTCTGCACGATGGCCACGTTGTAGCCGTCCTTCTTGAGAACGTCATACACGCCCTGCCAACCCGAGCCGTCGACGAACCCCCCGTGCACCAGAACGACGTTCTTGACACCTTCAGCTTGTGACATGAAAACCTCCCACGGTCGAGAAACCGCACGACCCCCGCACGGCAGCAGCTGCCACCAGCCCGAGCACGATTCACCGGTCCCAACGACCGGATTCTGGACCATCGCGTGTTCCTCATCAGATTAGGGAATCGCGTGACCGTCGACAAAGTCGATCTCCAGAAGGTTCGCGCTGTTGACTTTCGCGCCGGAAGGGCCTTCGAGCGCGCCGATGATCTTCTTCGTCGCGGCGCCGATGACGTCTCCCGTTGAAGAATACGCAAATCGGCCGTCCCGGCCGAAGGCAATCCATCGGGGCTGGGCGACGAGCTCGATCGCCACGAGCGGCACAGGCGGATACACGCTGGCGTCGAATACGTGGATGCGGTTGCGAACGCCGTCGGCCACCCACAGCTCTCGCTCGTCCGGCGTGAACGCAATGCCATGGCTCGGGCATTCGTAGTCCCCCGCCGCGTCCTTGTCGTGACCCTCCGCGGCCACTCTGTCGAGAATCAGGCCGGTCTGCAGGTCGCCGACTTCGAATCCCACAAGACCGTCGACGTTTGCAAACACCAACGTACCTTTGGTGTTCACGGTGAAGGGACACAGCGAGGCACTGAAGGGACCGACGGTCTTCACGATCTCATGTCGGGTCGCATCGCTGACCGACAGCAGCGGCGAGTCCCAGGCCGCGAGGTATGCACGGGTCCCGTCGCTGGAGTACATCGTGTGACGCGGCCAGCCGGTCACGCCGATCGTCGAGCGCAGCTCACCGCTCGCGCCGTCAATCACGTACCACCTGGCGCTGCCGAAGGCTGGCGCATAGATGGTCTGTCCATCGGGAGAGACGGCCACCCGCTCGCAACAATGACCTTCGTAGCTTTTCTCCCAGACAATCTTGTCGGTTTTCAGATCGATCGCCGCCAGCCGTCTGGTCGTGCTGACGTACAGCCGTCCGGATCGAGCGCTCGCTGCCGCTCCCCTCACCTCCTCGGCCTCGCCACCACGAGCGGCTGGCCAGAGGGGGATGTGCCTGACGAAGCGATGGGCGTTGGCGATGTCGAACACCAGAATCCGGATCGAGCGATCGGGATCGGCATCATCCGATCCGGGCAGCACGACGTATAGATGCTCGGTCCCAACCTGCGTTCCCTCGGGCGCGAGCGACAAGGCGACGAAGAGCAGGCCGGCGACAAGACGCATGCTAGCCGCTAGTCCTTGCAGGTGGGTGACACCATCTCGAACGCGCTGATGGTGATGCGCTGCTCGCCAGCAAGCCTGATCAGAAGACCCCGGACGTACATCGTGTGGCCTTTGTGATCGTTCGGCGCGTAGGCCATCGCATCCACCAGGTGAAACGTCTGCGTGCCCAACGGGGTGGCGGTCGTGCCCAACGTTGACCGCGCCGACCCACCGGGGAGCACCGCGACTGGATCGGTCGCGCGAGTGAGCATCCATGTGCTCAGAGGGCCGGCCGTGAGGCATCCGATCGCTTCCACGTAGGAGAAATCGCCGACCGGAGGCGGCGGCTTGGGTCTTCCTGGCATGACGCGAATCCTGTCCAGCCCGTTGGAGGTGAGCTCGTCCGAGCCGGCGGTGAAGCCGTTCTCTTTCAACATGTGCGCGACGACGTCAAGATACACAGCTTCGCTGAAGCTTCCCGCAGCGTTCCGGGGCATCGTCGTGGCCACTTTCGTGAACAGCGTTTTCAGGTCTTTATCGGCGAACGCTCGCGCAAAGTTCTCTCCTTTGAGCGAGGGGCCATTGGGCCCTCCCCCGAGATCCTCGCGATGACATCCGGCACACGACACGTCATAGACCGCGGCGCCGCGGTTCGCCTGAGCGTCGGTGTAGACACCGTCGGCCACCGTCTGTGCGGTCTCCTGCGCCCGAGCACCCGCCATCGCCGACGCACCGACGAGGATTGCCATCGACGAAAGAAACGCTTTGCCGAACATAGGCTTGCGACCTACAAACCGGGCTGCGGCGGTTTGACTGGCTCCCAGGCGACGACACCTGTGCGTTTGGTCTCCCTGCGGAAGACCTTGCTGCCCTGAGTAACATACAGCCATGCGCGATCGGGTCCGCCGAACGCAATACCGGTAACCGGTGTCGCGTTGAGCTCGGGCTTGTTCAGGATGTTCGAGCACCGGCCCGGCTGCTCGCACACTTGAATCCCCATGGCGCTGGTCGCCCACATGTAGCCGATGGAGTCGACGGTGAGGCCGCCGACTCCGCTGAACAGTCCTTCTTCCGGCATTTCCAGACGCTGAAACGGCTCGCCATTGATGAGCGACCCGTCGGCGGCGATCTGAAACGACCACTGAAAGCGATCCATGCCGTCGCCGACGAGCAGCATCGCTTGATCGGGCGTGAGTGTGAGCGCGGTGGGACTCATGATTTCACCGCGGTCGTACACGACACGCCGGCGCCCCGTCGCGTCGAGGTAACCGACGGTCTTTTGCGCGGTATCGACGAAGTAGATGGAGCCGTTCTTGGTGAGTGCCAGATCGTTGACCTGAATATCTCGAGCCACGACCTTCTCGTCGCCTGCCGGGCCGTACGACACCAGCCGCCTGGCAGACGGCTGCGTCGCGTAGAGACGCCCGTCGGCGCCGAAGCGAAGCGCCCGCGCCCCGTGGGTGTTCTCCTTGAACACCGTGACGATGCGCGACGCGTCAGATTTGTAGATTCTGTTGCTCGCGGGGTCCGCGAAAAACACGCTCCCGTCTTTGTCCATCGCCGGACTTGCCGCCGACTCGTAGGTCTCGCCGACCTGCTCCCACGGTCTGTCGCGATAGATCAATGCGTAGACAGCGCCGCGCGGCCCGCTTCCTCGTCCC
>DAINCF010000562.1:0-4394 GCA_036732565.1 Vicinamibacterales bacterium | reverse complement strand
GATCGTGCGTCCGAGCCGTGATGGCGGGCACGGCCATCCCGTCATCTTCGATCGCAGCACGTTCGACGCGCTTCGCGCAGCCGATGTCGCCCATGGCGCCAAGCCCGTCGTGCACGCGCACCTCGATCGTCTGATCGATCTGCCGGTCGACGATGAGGGCGCGTTTCTCGACGCGGATACCGAAGAGGACTATCAGCGGTTGCTTCAGCTCCTCGGGCGGATCTAGTGGAGCGTATCAGCGGAAAGTGCAGTAACTAACACCGTTGCTCGGCGCAGGTTTCGGGCCCGTTCCTACGGAACGGGCCCCATGGAAATCGAACGTACATCCCACTAGAGACCCACCACTTCGCTCCATTCCGCCGCGATCGCCCGGAACCCCTCTCGTGCGCTGGGGTAGCGCGGCGTCCATGTGGACGTGCTGCGCAAGCGCCGATTGGAGATGCGTAGCGAGCGCGAGAGCAACTCCGGCAGTGAACCGAGACGCGCGACCACTTGGGGCAACAGCTTCGGCGGCGGCAAGCCGAACGCCCCCGCGAACACATCAACCCAGTCGCGTCTCCGAAGCGGCTCATCGTCGGTGACGTTGTAGATGCCCGCCGGCAGCTCGAGCGAGGCGATCACCGCGGACGCGGCGTCATCGTGCGAGACGGATGACAGAAACGCCTCCGCCTTGCCTGGCAGCGGTGACCATCCTTTGCGAAGCGTGTCGAGCATCTCGCGGACGTGGAAGGCGTCGGGACCGTAGAAGCCGGCGAAGCGCAGCACAACCCCCGATCCGCCGCGCTCACTGAATCGCGCCGCGGATCGCTCGGCGTCGAGCACCGACTTGTTGTAGGACACTGGTTTCAACGGGTGACGTTCGTCAATCCACTCGG
Organism: Vicinamibacterales bacterium; assembly: GCA_036732565.1. GTDB lineage: Bacteria > Acidobacteriota > Vicinamibacteria > Vicinamibacterales > UBA2999 > JAIVJN01. The sequence continues at coordinate 3,519 of DAINCF010000562.1, read as the reverse complement.
CGCCGTTGTCCACGTAGATGGGAGCGAACGATTCCTGCACGAATCGTGTGACACCGGCCGTGAGGGCGGCGTCGACGAGCGTCGCCGATCCCTGGGAGCGCACGCGATCGTTCTCGCGCCACTCCCGCCGGAGGAGCATGCGCGTGGTCGATGGCGGGATGTGGGTCGCGAGGTTGAGCACCGCATCGTGTCCGACCAGCTCGCGCGCGAGTCGTTCTCCATCGAAAAGATCGAGGTCGACGGCGCGCGCACCGGATGTCTCGAGAGCTTGGCGTTTCTCCGGCGACCGGCCGATGGCGGTCACCGCGTGCCCGCGTTGGAGTAGGAGAGGGACGACGCGGCGGCCGATCACGCCTGTGGCACCCGTCAGAAAGATACGCATCATAATTTCGTCCTTTGAAGAACAGCGTCTGATCCAAGGACGAGGACGGGTGGGTTTTGTGACAGCTGAACAGCACAGGGGCCGATTGTTCGGCATCGCCTACCGCATGCTGGGCCAGGTCCAGGAGGCCGAGGACCTCGTTCAGGAGACTTTTCTGCGGTGGCACCAGGCGGACCAGTCGGCGATCGACCGGCCGCTGGCGTGGTTGGTGGCCGTGGTCACGCGGCTGTCGATCGACCGCCTCCGCCGGGCGGCGGTCGAACGGACGACCTACGTCGGGGAGTGGCTGCCTGAGCCGTTGGCGATCGGCGCCCACTGGTCGGCTGACCACGATGTCGACGTGCGCTCCGATCTGTCCCTGGCGTTTCTCGTCCTCCTGGAACGGCTGGCCCCGGAGGAGCGCGCGGCGTTTCTGCTGCGCGAGGTGTTCGACGAGGAGTACGCCGCGATCGGCGAGGTGCTGGGGAAGAGCGAACAGACGGTCCGACAGATCGTGTCACGCGCGCGCAAACGTGTTCGCACGAAGCGATCGCATGTCCACGTCGAGCCCGAACGCCGGCGTCACCTGCTCGATGGCTTTCTGGCCGCCCTCGCGGCGGGCGACCGCGACGCGCTCCTGTCGATGTTCTCCGAGGACGCCGCGTTTGCCAGCGACGGCGGCGGCAAGGTGTCCGCGACGATGAGGCCGGTGCTCGGTCCCGAGCGGATCGTGCGACTGCTGCTGGGCATCGAAGCGAAATGGGGCGGCCTGTTCGAACATCGTCTCGAGCCGATCAACGGCGAGCCCGGCATTCTGACGTATACGACCGACGGTCAGTTGTTCTCGGCGACTGCGCTCGAGATCGTCGACGGTCACATCGTCAACATCTATCGCGTGATGAATCCAGACAAGCTGCAAATTCCGTAGGGGCGGCTCGCGAACCGCCCCTACGACACCTACCGTTGCGATGTGGTCACTGGTTTCTCGACCAGCCAGTGAACGAACCAGCTGCGGATGCGCTCGAGGCGATCGACGAGCAGCCAGGGCTCGCCGGTGCGCGACAGGCCGTGCGACGAACGCGGATAGCGGACGAGCTCCACGGGCACCTTGCGTTTCTTGAGCGCCATGAACCACTGCTCGTTGTCGGTCATCGGCGTGCGGTAGTCCTCCTCGCTGGCGATGATCAGCGTCGGCGCCTTCACGTGCTCGACGTAGCTGATCGGCGAGAGCCGGCGATACAGCTCGCGCTGCTCCCACGGCTTGCCGAGAAACTCGTACTCGGTGAGGCCTTGCGCGTCGGAGCTGCCGTACCAGCTCTCCCACGTCGTGATCGAGCGCGACGTCGCCGCGGCTGCGAAACGATCGGTACGCGCGGTCAGCCAGTTCGTCATGTAGCCGCCGTAGCTGCCGCCGGAGACGCCGAGGCGCCGCGAGTCGATGTCGGGATATTTCGCGAGGACGGTGTCGATGCCCTTGAGGAAGTCCTCCTGATCCATCTCGCCCCACTTGCCGCGGGTCGCGTAGGTGAACTTGTGGCCGTAGCCGGTCGAGCCGCGCGGATTGGGATACAACACGAACATGCCGGAGCCGGCGAGAATCTGGAACGTGTCGAACCAGCCGGTGCCGTAAGCGCCGTGTGGACCGCCGTGAACCTTCAACACGAGCGGATACTTCTGTCCGGCGGTGTAGTTGAGCGGCTTCACCAACCACCCTTCGATGGCCGTGCCGTCGGCGACCTTCCACGTCAGCCGCTCGGGTGGCACGATGGTCACTTCCGATAGCCAGCGATCGTTGAACGTCGACAGCTTGCGCTCGGCGCTGCCGTCCGCGCGCGCGAGGAACGCTTCGGCCGGGTGAAAGACGGTGTTGACCGTGTACGCCATGATCGAGCCGTCACGCGATGCCGACACGCCGCTCAACTGGCGCTCGCCCGAGGTGACCTGCCGCACCGCGCCGGCGAGCGACGCCTCGAACAGGTGCTGGTCGCCGCCGATGCCGGCGCCGAAGCGGACCGCTGTTCCGTCCGGCGTCCACATCGGATCGCCTGGCTCGTTGTCCCACGACGAGGTGAGACTCCGCGGCTGACCTTTGAACGTGCCGTCGGCGGCGAGGTCGACGACCATCAGGTCCGTTTCCGCGCCGCGCGCCTTCGTCTGGACGAACGCGAGCTGGTCGCCCTTTGGTGACACGACGGGATCGGTTTCCGACCCGGGATTGGTCGTGAGCTTGCGCGGTGGGCCGCCGCTCAGCGCGACCGCGTAGATGTCGGCCGTCGGGTCGACGTTGTACTCATCGTCTTCCGATTCGTCGGCCGTGAAGAGCAGCGTATTCCCGTCTGCCGACCAGAGCACGCTGCGGACCTCGAAGCTGCCCTGCGTGATCTGACGCGATTCCCCTCCGGTCGCGGGAACGAGGAAGAGTTGGTTCTTCGTGCGGATCGAGGGATCGGGCAACAACTCGAGCGTGCCGTCGCGCTTCGTGCGGGCGCTGGTCACGACGCGGCCATCGAAGCGCTTGGGATCCAGGGTCCGGCTGATGGCGCTCGGCGAGATCCATCCTTCGCGCTTCTTGGCGGTCTCGTCATCCGGGGGCGTGCCAGGTGCTTTCAGAAACGCAATCCACTTGCCGTCGCGCGACCAGACCGGTGCGCCATCGACACCGTCGATGTGGAAGGCCTCGCCGCCGGGCGGCGCGACGCGCACGAACCATGTCGAGTTGCGATCGTCGCTGCGCCGCGAGGTGAAGCTCAAGTGCGCGCCGTCGGGCGACCACCGGGGCGCGGAGGCCTCGCGCGTCGGATCCGTGAACCGGAACGGCGAGCCGTCCGGTGAGCCGTCCTTGAGGCGCTGGACCCACACTTCACGATGCCGCTTGTTGTCCTTCTCGATGACGGTCGTCACCGTGAACGCGACGTAATCGCCTGGAGGCGACATCGCCACCTCGCTGACGAACGACATGCGGTAGTAGTCCTGCGGCTGCAACCCACGCTTCTGCGCGAGCGCGGTGGCAGGGATCAGCAGTACCACCATCACGAGAACGCCGAAGCTGCGACGCATTCCGTCCCCCTTTCACCAACGGCATCAGGAGAGAGAGCAGACACTACCACATAGGCTTGGGGCTTGGGGCTTGGGGCCTGGGGCCTGAGGCCTGAGGCCTG
>DAINCF010000561.1:0-4405 GCA_036732565.1 Vicinamibacterales bacterium | reverse complement strand
GTTGGCGAACATGGCCAACGGCGTCGCGTAGAACGTCCTCGACGTATCCAGCGTCCGCAGGAACACGAGCCAGTGCGGCATCGTGAGCAGCAGCGCGGCGACGCCCGCGACGAGGGCGAACGCCAACGGACGAAGGAGCAGGGGTCCGATGCCCACGTGAAACAGGAGCGCCAGTAGACCGGTCACCTCCAGGACTCCACGCATCGCCACGGCGTCCTTGGGCGGCGACGAGAGCAGCACGAGCGCCGAGGCCGACGCCAGCAGGAGACTAGCGGCAGCGCGCCGCCGGTTCGTGGTCGCGCGCGCGAGGAGAAACCAGCCGGCAAGGACCCACGGCGCATACGTCACCACGAACGCGCCTGGATGATTCAGACGAAACGCGAAGAAGCCGACGAAGGGCGTGATTGCGGCCGCGACCGCGGCTGGCAGCCAGGCGCCCGTCGTCAGAAGCGTCGCGACGCCCACTCCCCACGCGAACAGCAGTCGATGCGCGGCGAACTTGAGGTCCCAGCCTGGTGCGGGGTCGGGTCCGAGAAGCGTCAGCCAATGCAGGGGATCGAGGAAGAGCGACTGTCCCTGTCCCCACAGGGGGCGGCCGGGCCCGTTGTAGCGGTTCCAGAGTGGCCACTCGCCATCGGCGAGGGCACGGCGCTGGACGCTCGAGTACGGCACGAACGCCCACATCATCGCGCCGATGTCGGTGCCGCGCGCATTCTCCACCTCGACGTCGGTAGAGCCCGGCGTGTACGGTGGTTGATCGTAGAGCATGGTGACGCCGCCGGTGTTCGCCGAGACCAGGCTGCGTCCGGCGAACAGCAGTGGGTACATTGCGATCGCGGTGGCGAGCGCGGCGGCAGCGAGAATCGCCACGTGCGGATGCGCCGAGGCGGCACGTGCGGCGGTGTCCACGCCCTTTGACACACGCGCCGCCACGTGTCCGAGGGCGAGTTGCACGACCCAGAGCAGGGCGAAGCCAATTCCGACGTACAGCATGAACACGCGCGCCAGCGCTGGGATGGATTGGGCCACCGGCAGCAGGCGCAGAGGCTCGTCTGGCGCGTACGCGATCTGTGGATCGAAGCCGCCTGGGGTGGTCTCGAAGACGGCCCGCTCGGCCGTGAGGTCAGTGACGGTCACGTGGTGCTGCGGGAGAAGCTTCGCCAGCGGAATCGTGGTGTGCGTGCGTCCGCTGGGGTCGAGTACCGCCACTTGCTCGATCGTGTAGATGCCAGGGCCGGCGCCGGGATCGATGCGCAGGCTCGTGTAGCGCCCGACTTTGAGCGGCAGACGATAGTCGCGGGCCGTAGCCGATGCTTGTGTCGCCGCCGACACGGATTGGTCGGTGTTGTAACCGGCACCGGTGTCGTAAAAAGCTTGCACCACGCCGCTCGTTGACGAGGCCATCCGCACGAGCAGCGTGAACGTCGGCTCATCGTCGAGCGATCGGGCCACGATACCGAGAAACGGAGGAACCGCTAGGACGAAAGCGAGGACGAGCCGGGGAAACACCGGGCTCATTCTACGTCACGGGATCGAGGCCTTCGCCGATCGGTCGGCGCGCGGCGACTGCCACACCGATGAGGAGCGCCACCCCAAGGGCTGCCGCGATGAGCGCGATCGATCAGTGCTTCGGCCGGTATTCGAAGCGCACGTCCCAGTCACCGGCCTCCGGGATGATCACGCCTTTGAACGCGTGATTCACGCGGAAATAGGGTGCTGGGCGGCCATTGAGCGTCACGATGAACTCGTCCGGCATGTAGGACTCTGCCAGCACGGCGACGCCGGCGCGTGGGGCACGCACATGAAACGACGTGCTGTTCATGGTCAGCATGTAGCCATCCGCCCGGATCGCATCTCCAGACCCGCTGGCGAACCCGCGAGTGCTTGCTTCCGCGTGCGAGTCGCCGACCTGGATCGAGGCGATGGGCCGACGAGCGCCGCGCGCCTGGGCCAGAAGGTCGGTTGGCGTGTCATAGGTCCCGACGCGATCGACGAAGAACGCCCGCGGCCACACCGTGGGCCGGCGGATCGCCAAGACGGCATCCGGCACGCTCACCGGCAGGGTTCGACCCAGTGCCGCCGCCTCGGTGAAGCGCGCCAACACGTACCCTACGTTCAACATGTCGAGCAGGGGCGCGTCGGCCTCGAGATTCTGACCCGCGAACACGTGGCGCCACCCGACGCGGGGTCGATCGCCTCGCGCCACGATGAGCTCGTCAGCGGCCCGATGCAGCAGCGCGTCCGGTCCGCTCACGCCCTCGAGGCCATACAACGCCTGCGAACCCGCGATCATGAGGTTGATGAGTCCCATCGTGCGGACCGGTTCGTGGCTGTCTCGCAAAATCGCCTCCACCGTCGGCGATGTGCCGGTCATCGGCATCCGCAGCCGTGGTTGCACGAGCCTGCCATCGAGCGCGGGAATGCCGCTCGCCACATGCTGACCGCCGGGGGCCAGGAGGATCAGGACCAGCGCCAGAGCAGCCACGACTGGGAGGACGCGGAGAGGCTGTCGCACCGCGCTGCGCAAGGTGATCGGCACCAGCACTGCACCGACCATCGCTCCGAGGATGAGCCAACCGCGGAACAAACCGAGGCTTGCCAAGCCTCCTGTTCCGCCCAGGACCCACAGCGCAACCAACGCCACGCCGAGTGTGATCGCGGCTGTTTTGGCGGCGGACCTCTCCAGGATCGCGGCCGCGCCCACCGCGGAGAGAATGAGGAGCGGGACGATGGCGACTGCCAGGAACATGATGTTGATCGAGATGATGTTCCCGAGCAGCGGGATCTTCACGATCCACGCCGCAGGGATCGCGCCAAAGGCCATGGCGCTCGCACCTGCTGCGCCGAGCAGGCAGGCGAGCGCGGCCGGGTGGCGTCGGACGAGCCGCAGCGGCGACAGCAGCGCCGCGACGACCAGCACCATCGACAAGGTGTTGATCGACGGAAGCGGCAAGCCCTCGGCGAGCGGCCCGATGATCATGGCGATCGCATAGCCAGGATTGGCGAAGATGACGGCCGGGTTCTCGTAGAAGTTCCTGGTCGCCTGCAGCGTGTCGAGGAACACCAGCCAGTGCGGCGTCGTGATAAGCACGGTAGCCGCTCCTGCCAGCACGGCGAACAGCAGTGCCCGAAAGAATTGCCGTCGCATCCCCAGGTGAAAGAGCAGCGTCAGCAAGCCGATCATCTCGGTGACGACCAGCATCATCGAGCCTTCCTTGGGGGGCGATGCGAACAGCACGAGCGCCGATGCGATAGCCAGCAGCACGCAGCTCCACGCCCGCTGTCGCGTTGTCGTTGCCTTGGCCAAGAGAATCCAGCCGACCAGCACCCAAGGTGCGTAGGTCAACATGAACGAGCCCGGATGGTTGAAGCGGAAAGCAAAGATACCCGCGAACGGTGCGGTGCTCGCGGCGATGGCCGACGGCAGCCATGCCCCCGTGATCGCCAGGGCCGCTACGCCAACGCCCCACGAGAGGACGAGCCGATGCGCCGCGAACTTCAGGTCCCATCCTGCGGTCGGATCCGGTTGGATGAGCGTGAGCCAATGCAACGGGTCCGCGAAAAAGGTTTGTCCTTGGCCCCACAGTGGCACGCCTGGACCTGCGTAGCGATTCCACAGCGGCCACTCGCCATCGGCGAGGGCGCGGCGGGCGACGACGGAGTACGGGATGAAGGCCCATGGTGTCGCGCCGACATCGACGCCACGCGTGTCCTCGATCTCCATGTCCGACGAGTGGGGTGAGTACGGCGCGTGGTCGTAGAGCATCGCCACGCCGCCGTTGTTCGGGGACACCAGACTACGACCCGCAAACAACAGCGGGTACATCGCGACGCTCGTGGCGAGCACAGCGGCGATCAGGACGGCCACATGCGGGTTCTCCGCCGCGGCGTGGCCGATGGCCTCCAGCCGCCCCGCAATCGCAGGCGCGACCGGCCGGAACGCCAATTGCGCAACCCAGAGCAGCACGAAGGCGACGGCGAGATAGAGCACGAACTGTCCCGCGAAGGTCCCCGCTGTCTGCGTGTCCGGCAGCAGCCACATCGGCGTGCTGGGTCGGTAGATGATCTGTGGATCGTAGGCATCACCGGGACACTCGAAGACCGCTCGTTCGCCGGTGCCTTCAACCAGTCGGAGGTGGTAGGCGGGAATCAACGCCGTCAACGGAATCGGCAAGACGAGGCGGCCGGCGCCGTCGACGAAATACATGCGCTCGATCGTGTATCGGCCAGGGCCAACGCCAGGATCGATGCGCAGACTCTGATAGCCGCCGACCTTGAACGGTATCTGGTAGTCGCGAGCCTCCTCGGACACGTAGGTCGGCAGGATCGTCACGTTGTCGGGTCCGTATCCGCCGCCGCAGCTGCACGCCAAACGTGGCGCAGTTCGCGCGCAAGGCTTCGACCT
>DAINCF010000560.1:0-4419 GCA_036732565.1 Vicinamibacterales bacterium | reverse complement strand
CGCGTCGATCGCCGCGCGCAGCCCGGCGCCGCCCGCGCCGATGATCAGCACGTCGTAGGCGTAGGTTGACTGCGTGGCCATCAGAGGAGTCTCCAGTCGCTGAAGATCCCCATCGAGCAGAGCCGCACGTAGACGTCCGCGAACGCGACCGAGAAGAGGCTGCACCACGCGAACAGCATGTGGCGGGTGTTGAGGCCGCTGACGCACGAGTAGCACGTCTGCTGCATGGACGACTTCGAGATCTCGTCCTTCCTACCCCCAATGACATGCCGGAACGAGTGGCAGCCCAGCGTGTAGGCGCTCAGCAGCACGACGTTGACGGCGAGCAGGATGGTGCCGAGACCGATGCCGAACTCCTCGCGTCCCGTGGCCGGGTTGACGAACCACAGCGCCTTCCACACGTCGTACGACAGCATCACGAGGAACGCAATCGCGACGTAGAGGAAGTAGCGATGGACGTTCTGGAGGACGAGGGGGAAGCTCGCCTCGCCGCGGTATCCCGACCGCGGCTCACCCACCGCGCAGGAGGGTGGGTCCGCCCAGAAGGCTTTGTAATAAGCCCCGCGATAGTAGTAGCAGGTGAATCGAAAGAGGCCGGGGAACGGCAGGATGAGGAGCGCTGGTGAGAAGGGCAGCCAGGTGGGCCACCATCCGGGCTTGGGGCCGAACCACGCGTGGTGGGAGTCACCGAAGATTTCAGGCGCGTAGAACGGCGAGAGATACGGACCGTAGGTGTAGTGCGTGCCTTGGAAGGCCGCCCACGTGGCATAGACGACGAACGCAGACAAGACAACGAAAACCGACAGGGGTGTCAGCCACCACGCATCGCGCCGGGATGTAGAGCCGAAGCCGCGTGGGGCAGCCGTAACCGGGATCACCCGCATGATGGCCGCCTCCGGGTTTATAGATATATGAAGCCGTTATCAGGTGGACCCTACCATAGGAGCTTACTGAGAACAAAGCTGGGCGAGGCCGTGTCTTCTGGGCCAGGCAGGCATGACATTCGCCAACCGATCGACGCCTTCGGCCACGACCTTCGCTACCTACGTTCTCGTAGGGGTGACGTGCGTCTTCGTAGGGGCCGGCCGGCCCGCGGTTGAGCGATACTGTTGAGCTATGGTCACCCTCCCCTTGCTCGTCACCATGCTCATCGCGCAGGCTCCTTCGGTCGCCGCGAACGCGGGACGGCCATCGATCTGCGTCACCGCAAGTGCAGACACGGAGCCGGCGGCGGAGGTGAAGAACCTGCCGGACTCCACCAAGGACCTCGACCGCGCGCTTCGATCGCTCGCGGTGAAACATCAGTTCACGGTGGCTGCTCCAGAAGGCGCCTGCGCCATCAAGCTGCTGGTGCAGCGTCGCATCGAAGATGAAGCCGAGGAGACGTACACCGTGGTCGTCCGTCTCAGCGCCGCGCGGGCCGGTCAACCACACACCGAGGAGTTGACCGCCACGGAAGGAAGCTGGCGCGGCGCCGCGTCGGCCATCGCCGGGAAGGTCGCCGTGTTCGTCGACGGCACCCGCCCCGCCAGCGCAGGCGCGGCGTCGACGAGCGCCGTCTCCGCCGGCACATCGTCCCCGACGCCTCCTCCGCCCGCGCCGCCTCCGTTGGGCGCGCGAACCATCGAAGACGGCATCCTCGACTGGGTGCGTCTCAACGACGAGGGTGGACGCTCGATGCAAACGCCGATCTACATGCGGCTCTTCACGGCCGAGAAAGTCAATCTCGGCACGGGAGGTGAAGGCGGCAAAGAGGAGCGGTCGGCCGAAGCCAAGACCGTGCAAGGGCAAGGACCCGCGCTGCTCCGCGAGACGTTTCTCGCGCGGGCGGGAGGCGTCGGCCTCAAGGCGTCGGAGTACGACCAGGCGAAAGCCGCCGACGTCCCCGCGGAAGCGGTCATCATCGAGGGTGAGTTCGTCACCATCGATCCCGGCAGCCGCGCGAAGCGCTACTTCGTCGGCTTTGGCGCCGGCAAATCAGCCATCGAGATCGCCGGGCGCGTCACGACGGCGACGGGAACGACGATCGCCGAGTTCAAACAGCGTCGCATCGGCGCGATGGGCATCGCCGGCGGCGACTCGCTCGGGAAGCTCCTGGCGGACACACGATCCTGCGGTGAAGACCTCGCGAAGTTCATGGCCGCGTGGCTCGCGAACAAGCCGCTGAAGTAGAACGGCGCCCTAAGAGCGCGTTGCGACATTACCGATAGCGTGCGTAGCGCAGGCCTTCAGGCCTGCCACACACACGTCGGTCGGCCGGCTTTCACCGCTGAGGCCTGAAGGCCTGCGCTACGTACAATTTCGCAACGTGATCTAAAGGGCGGCCGCTACGATGACGTTCGTAGGGGCCACACTGACCTTCGTAGGGGCCGGCCTTTAGGCCGGCCCGCTTCACGAACGCCGGTTCATCATGAACGTCGCCGTGTCGTGAAAGAAGCGGCGCAAGAGCTCGGTGACGTCCTCGGGCAGCGCGGTGTCGTCGAGGGCGCGATCCATCAGTTGCACCCACCGGTCACGAGCGCGCTGATCGATCGCGAATGGCGCGTGCCGCATCCGGAGGCGCGGATGACCGCGCTCATCGATGTAGTCGGTGGGTCCGCCGAAGCGGTACAGCAGGAACCCGCGAAGCCGGTCCTCGGCGCCGGCAAGATCGTCTGGCGGATACATCGCGCCGAGGATGTCGTCAAAGGGCACCTGCGCATAGAACGCGCGCACCAGGCGCGTGAAGCCATCGGTCCCGATGCGCGCGAAGATCTGGTCTTCTGTGAGCGAGTCGTGTAACACTTCCTCTTGTGGAGCGTATCAGCAAAATCGCTTGGAGGAGCAATGCCTCTCAGCCAGGGTCCGGGCCGTTCCGTAGGAACGGCCCTTCGGTTCCTTCAACATACGGGCCATTAGATGTCTGACGAGGAGCCGAAGAGCGCATTGGAGCTGGCAATGGAGCGGCTCCGCCGCAAGGATGCGGAGGAGGGCCGCGACGAGCGTCTGCTGTCCTCCGAGCAGAAAGAGGAAATTGCGGAGATCCGTCGCGTCTACGCCGCCCGTCTCGCGCAGGCCGAGATCCTGCACAAGTCGAACCTGCTCTCCGCCTTCGAGCCGGAGGCCCGCCAGAAGCTGGAAGCGGACTACCGCCACGACGTCGAGCGCCTGAACGAAGAGCGCGAAAAAAAGATCGCGTCCGTCCGCGAACGAGACGAGTAGGGGCGGCTCGCGAGCCGCCCTTACGTGGTTCCCTGCCGCTTGACGAACTTCCCTGGCTTCGCGCCCGTGTGCTCGCCGTTCGCCAGCACGGGGATGCCGTTGACCAGGACGTGCACCATGCCGGTCGCGTACTGATGCGGCTTCTCGAACGTCGCGTGGTCTTGGATCTTCGCCGGATCGAAGACGACGACGTCGGCGACCATGCCTTGGGCGATCCGTCCGCGATCTTTCAAGCCCAGGTTCTCGGCCGGCAGCGCCGACAGACGGCGAATCCCTTCTTCGAGCGGCACGAGTTGCTGGTCACGCACGTAGCGACCGAGCCATCGCGCGAAGTTGCCGTAGGCGCGAGGGTGGGGATTGGATCGCAGGAATGGTCCCTCGGTGGCCATCGAGCCGGCATCGGACCCAAAGCTCACCCACGGCAACGCCAGCTGCCGCTTCAAGTTGTCTTCGGCCATCAGGAAATACACGGCATCGACGCGGCTGCCGTCCTCGATCACCAGATCCATCGCCGTGTCTTCTGGCGTCGTGCCGCGCATCTTCGCGACCTCGCTAAGGGTCTTCCCGGTCAAGGGCTTGAGCGCCTCGCTCTTGAACCCGACCAGGAGGATGCCGTCGGGTCCTGCGCCGGTGAAGAAGTTCTCCCACTGGTCGGTGGGCGTGAGCATCTCGCGGCGGATGCGCGCGCGGATCGCGGGGTCCTTCATCCGCTTGACCCATTCGTCGTAGCCACCCTCCTGCGCCCACGGCGGCATCGTCGCGTTCAAGCCGGTCGCGCCCGCCGGATAGGTATACATGTCCGCGGTGATGCGCAGCCCCTCTCGCCTGGCTGCCTCGATCTTCTCGATCGCCGGGCCCATCTTGTCCCAGTTGTCCTTGCCTGCCGCCTTCAGATGGTAGATCTCGGCGGGGACCTTGGCTTCGCGCGCGATGGTGATCAGCTCGTCGATGGCCTCGAGGAGGCGCGCACCCTCGCTGCGCATGTGTGAGATGTACATGCCGCCGAACTCCGCCGCGGCGCGACAGAGCTCGATCAGTTCCGGGGTCTTGGCGTAGAAGGCCGGCGCGTAGATCAGCGACGAACCGACGCCGAGCGCGCCCTCGCGCATGCCCTGACGGACCAGGTCTTTCATTTGCGCGAGCTCCTCGGGCGTGGGCTCGCGATCGGCGTACCCCAGCACGTGCACCCGTACAGTCGTGACGCCGACAAACGACGCC
>DAINCF010000559.1:0-4422 GCA_036732565.1 Vicinamibacterales bacterium | reverse complement strand
TTCTGCTCCGTCGTTCATCGAGCCGTGGACGTTTGCGCGCGGCCAGACCATCAGCACCGAGCAGGCGGGCGCGGAGAGCGGCGTCGTGACGCTGACGCTGCACGACGTGCCGCCCGACCCGGCGCGATCGGTGGCCGTCAACGGCCCCGCGGTGGCGGTCACGACCACGCAGCCCGGGCAGAATGCCTCGCTGACCTTCGACGGCATCGGTGAGCAGCACGTCACGGTGCACGTGGTCGGCCTTCGCATGGCGGCTGTCACCATCGCGGTGATCGGCGTCGACGGCGAGCGCGTGCTGGGCTCGTCGACGTCTTCCGCCGGCAGCTTCAACCTGGCGCCGATCGCGCTGCCATCGACCGGCGCCTACACCATTCGCGTCGATCCGGTTGGCGCGAGCATCGGCACGCTCAACGTCGCGCTGACGAGCGATCGTTAATCGCTGCCGGCGACGCAATCAGAACGCCAAACGTCCTCATTAGAAGATTGACATTGATCGCAGGCGCGGCATCGCACTAAGCTGTGCGCGTTAGCTGGTGTCATCCAAAAAAACAAGTAAAAACAAGGAAAAAAGATGATGAAGATCTGTACTTGTTTATCTCTCGCCATAGCCCTTCTGCTCGGCCACGGCACGGATGCACTGAGCCAACAATTCACCGGAGGCATCCGCGGCACGGTCAGCGATCCGAACGGCGTCGTGCCTGGCGTGGCCGTCACGGTCACCAACGAAGGCACCAACGTGCCGCGCGAGACGGTGACGAACGCGGCCGGCGAGTACAACTTTCCGGCGCTGGCGCCGGCGACCTACAGCATCAAGACGTCCCTTCCGGGCTACAAGACGTTCGAGCGCCGCGGCATCCGCATCGCGACCCAACAGTTCGTCACGCTCGACCTGACGCTCGAGGTCGGCACGATCGAGGAGACCATCACGGTCACCGCGGATGCACCGCTCCTCGACACGTCGAACGCCTCGCAGGGCGGCGTGCTCGATCGCGAGATTCTCGAGGAGCTGCCCGCCGCCGGGCGCAACGCGTTCATGATTGGCGTCACCGTCCCGACGGTGCTCTCGGTTGGCGAGCCGCGCTTCAATCGTCAACAGGACCAGATGGTGTCGTCGCAGCTCTCGCTCGGCGGCGGCGGCGTCCAGGCCAACAACTACACGCTCGACGGCGTGCCGATCACCGACATGCGCGGGTTCCCCGTGCTCAACCCGACCATCGAGGCGATCTCGGATATCAAGGTGCAGGTCCACACCTTCGACGCCGAGATGGGCCGCACCGGCGGCGGTGTGTTCAACACCACGGCCCGATCGGGCGCGAATACCTTCCACGGCACGGGTTTTTATCAGACTCGTCCGGTCTGGGGTTCGGCGGTCGAGTACTTCGCCGAGAAGCGTGGCGCCACCAAGGAGAGCAGTGGCCTCTCGGACTCGTTCTATCACCTGTATGGCGGTGGCCTTGGCGGTCCCATCCTGAAGAACCGGACGTTCTTCTGGTTCGCCAGCGAGGGGTATCGCGATCAAGTCATTCAAGGATTGACCCGCACGTGGCCGAGCGCGCGGCAGCGGGTCGGTGACTTCTCGACCACCACGCTCAATGGCGCGCCGGTGCGCATCTTCAATCCCTACTGCCGCAGCGGTGCGGTCAACGCCCGATGCCCCGCGGGGGGCACCGGCTCGCTCGAGAGCGGTGGAGAGTTCACCAACGCGATCATTCCGCAGAATCACCCGGCCGCCAGTCCGGTCGCGTTCAGGATCGCCGGCTATTGGCCGCAGCCGTACGAAAACAACGAAGACAGCCTGGCCAACGTCAACACGACGATCAACCTGCCGGACTTCGCCGACATGTTCACGATCAAGGGCGAGCACAAGTTCACCGATCGCTCGTCGCTCAGCGGGCTCTTCATCTACAACCAGACCAAAGAGCCGGCGGCGTCGCCGGTGGCAGACGAGTTGTCGTTCCTCGAACAGGGCGCGAACTGGTTGATCCGTCATCCCAAGGTGTTCGTGTTGAACAACACCAACGTGCTCAGCGACACGACGGTCCTGAGCTTCCGCTACGGGTACACGGTGTTCCCGGACGGCCGCAACTGCCGCGGCGGGGCACCCGGTGAAGGCTGTTTCCGCGACGGCCTCGCCTCGCTCGGCTTCAGTCCGACGTATCTGAATGCCGTCGATGCCACCGCGGCAAACCTGTTCCCGACGGTCACCTTTCAGAACTACTCGACCGGCGGACAGAACCTGAACACCGCGCCGATCGAGTGGGAAAGCCCGGTCACGCTCAACGCCGCGCTGTCGAAGCTGGTCGGCCGACACACCTGGAAGTTCGGCGGCGACTACCGCCGGATGCAGCTGACCACCACGCTCCTGAACAACACCGCCGGGACGTTCGCGTTCCAGAACCTGTTCACGGCCGGACCGAACCGCGTCGGCGGCTACGATTTCGCGAGCTTCCTGCTGGGCGCGCCGACCAGCGGCTCCGTCGACTTCGACCGCGGCGGCGGCGTTTACTCCCTGAGCTACTACAGCGGCTACGTGCAGGACGACTGGCGCGTCAGCTCGCGCTTCACCTTGAACTACGGCGTCCGCTTCGAGCACGAGAGCGGCCTGCGCGAAAAGGACAACCAGATCACCGTCGGCTTCGATCCCGAGGCGACCAGTCCCGAGCTGCAAGTCATCGACGCGGCGGTTCGCCGGAACGGTTATACGGGGCCACCCCTGAAGGGCGGCCTCATGTTCCCGGGCGTCAACGGCGCCAACGACTATCAAGGCAATCCGCCGGGCGTGAAGGTCTCTCCTCGTGTCGGCATGACCTGGTCGCTCGACGACAGCACCGTGTTTCGTGGCGGGTACGGTCTGTTCTATGCGCCGTGGCAGTACACGCAGCAAAGCCACGGCACCATCGGCTTCACGCGCACTACGGCCATGGCGCAGTCGGCAGCGGAGAGCGCGATCCCGATCGCACGGCTCGACGATCCGTTCCCCAGTGGATTGATCAGCCCCAGCGGCAACTCGCTCGGCGTCCTGACCGGCGTGGGCGGCAACATCGACTTCATCGATCAGGACAAGGGTTCGCCCAAAGTCCATCAGTACGCCATCGACGTGCAGCGCCAGCTTCGTGGCGACATGGCCGTGTCCCTTGGTTACATCGGATCGACCGGGCGCGACCTCGGCTACGGTGGATTCACCAATACGGGCATCGAAATCAACCAGATCGATCCCGCGACGCTTCCCAGGGATGCGGCGGGGCGATGGGACGCGGCGGCGCTGCGCCGGTCGGTGCCGAATCCGTTCTTCGGCGTGCCGGGCGCGGGCGAGCTCGGCACGCAAGCGACCATCCTGGCGGGGCAGTTGCTGCGGCCGTTCCCACAGTTCAACAACGTCACGAAGTTTCAGCAGACCGAGGGCGGCCGACGTCAGTACCACGCCATGGTGTTGAAGCTGGAGAAGCGCACCGCGCGCGGCTGGGGCGGGAACTTCAACTACACCTGGAGCCGGACGATGGACAACCAGTGGGGGCAGACGAGCACGTATGGATCGGGCCTCCCGGGCGCTGGCGGCACGGGCGGGAGTCCGCAGAACTACTACGATCTCGACGCGGAGTACTCGGTCAGCGCCTTCGACACGCCGCATCGCATCGTGCTCGCGCCCATCGTCCGGATTCCGGGACCCGAGACCGGATGGGCCTCGCACCTGATTGGCGGGTGGACCGCGTCCGCAATCGTCGAGCTCGTCAGCGGTCCGCCGATCTCGGCTTATGTCACGAATCTCTCGGCGGCGAACCTCGGCCTGTTCAACGGGCTGCAGCGCCCGAATCTCACGGGCGAGCCCGTGCTGACGGACGGCGACGTGCTCGATCGCATCGCCACCGGCGACCATCCGAACGCGGCCTATCTCAACGCCGCGGGCTACGCGAATCCCGGTCTGGGGGCCTACGGCGACGCGCCACGCACCGACGGGGACAACCGCTACCCGTTCAGGCAGAATGTCGATGCCGTGTTCAC
Organism: Vicinamibacterales bacterium; assembly: GCA_036732565.1. Lineage (GTDB taxonomy): Bacteria > Acidobacteriota > Vicinamibacteria > Vicinamibacterales > UBA2999 > JAIVJN01. The sequence goes on along the minus strand of DAINCF010000559.1, from coordinate 423 downwards.
GAAGAGCGTTGCGATTCGCTCGACGCAAACGGCGGAGCTCCGGATCGAGCTCCTCAATCTGACGAACACGCCGAAGTTCGGCGGCGCCAACACCGACATCAGCAGCAGCGCGTTCGGCCTCATCACGACGAGCCGAGGCTTCTCGCGCATCGTGCAGCTCAGCGTGCGCTACAAGTTCTAGCGGTGGTTTGGGCGGCTCGCGAGCCGCCCCTACGTCAAAATTAGCGATGGTAGGGGCGGCTCGCGAGCCGCCCTATGTTGAAACCTCGCGAGCCGCCCCTACGAGGAGATGTTCATGGCCGATACCGTTCACCGGAGAGAGGCACAGGCTTCGCGGCGGCGCGCGATCCGCCAGGTTGCAGCCCTCGTCGCGGGCTCGCCGCTGCTCGGGCTCGTCGATGCCGAAGGCCGCGCCGTGCAGAC
>DAINCF010000558.1:0-4427 GCA_036732565.1 Vicinamibacterales bacterium | reverse complement strand
GATCAGGACATGCGCCTCGAGGCCGCGGTCGCCAATCGACGCCGCAATGTCGAGGGCCTCGCTGGCGGTACGGCGCGCGTCATCGTACTGACCGAGCTTCACCTGCAGCCACGACAGCAAGCGCAGGCTGGCACCTTCCTGGGCGCGATTCTGCAGCGATCTCGCCAGGGTCACTGACCGCGTGGCCGCGTCAATGCCCGCGGTGAGATGTCCGCCATCGTGATACTCGAAGGCCAGCGTTCGCCAGACCAACTGCTCGAGTGCCTGCAGACCGAGCTCGGAGAGGAGCGCTGCCAGCCGAACGCCGTGTTCGGTCGCAGTATCCCGAAACTGTGTGAACAAGCCCGAGCTTCCCATCAACGCGTAGAGTGTTGTCGCCTCCAGCATGCGGTCGTCGAGCGCGCGCCAGCCGAGCGCTGCCTGCTCGTACAGCGGAATCGCGCCCCGCAGGCCGTCGAGCGAATGCTGTGCAACACCCTGAGCTGCGCGGGCCATCAGCTCGAAAGTCTTGGCGCGCTCATGGTCTTCAGGTGCGGCAGGGCGTGTCATGATCACATCGAGACGGTACGATCGCGGTGTCGACGTGTTTGCCACGTCGCCGCGCGTGCCTGTCATCGTGACATCCAGCTGGTATACGCCCGATGACGTGGCGACGAACCCCCATCGCTGCGCAAGCGACGCGATCATCTGCACGTTGACCACGATCGCTTGCCTTGGCTCGTCCGGTCCCGTGACGCTCAGCGAGACATAGAGCTGGTCTTGCGTCACCGCCACCTCGAAGTAGTCCCCAGCCGAGAGCTCCACGTCGTAGTGGTGGACCTCGCCTTTGGTGCCGGACCGCTCGACGCGAGACTCCGCCATGAGCCGCACGGGCTCCGACGCCTGTTGCTCCCGGGCGCCCACGACCGGGCTGGCGATCAGGGCAAGGCCGATCGCGGAGAGGAACCTGAGAACCGTGCCGCGTGAAACGGTCATGTCACCAACCTCATGGCGGCGAGACGCGAAAATAGTACGTGCCCACTGGCACCGCACCCCTGGACGGCGAACTGGGCCATAGCGTCAGGATGTAGTCGCCAGGCGGCAATCGGTCCATGGGCACCGTCACGTGCGCGACCGCGCCACGAGCGCTTGCCGGACTCGCGGCGCGTGCCTCGCCTGTCCAGACCACGCCGGCGTCGACCGAGCGGATTTCCACGCGACCGCCCGCAGGCGTCCCAAGGCCGAGCAGGTCGATCTCGACGCGCGTCGGACCGCTCGCTCGGATTTCCGCGGGAGACTCCGCGCCTCTCGTCGAAACCGGTGAGAGGACGAGTGCGACGATGGGCACCTCGCGCTCCGACGATGGGGGCTCGGGCAGAGGCGGCGACGGCTGGGCCTGTGGCGGGGGTCCGGCTTGCGGCGACGGCTGCGGTGGCGACAACCGTGCCATCACGAACCAAAGGGCCGTCGCGAGAATGATTGACGCGGCAATCGCCAACCACACCCGAGTCGACGGCAGCACCGCGGTTCTGCGCTCGCGGAGCATGGCGCTCGTGGCCGTCTCCCGAAGCGCGCTGGCGATCGCCACGCGTTTGGCGCGCGCCGGCGCCGTCAGGAAGTGACGTTCGAACTGATCCCGATCGGCCTCCGACAGCCGTTTTTCAAGATACTCGTCGATGAGCGCATGCTCCGCCTGTTCGATCTGCTCGAACATCGCGTCGTCTTTGAAATACGATTCCTCGAGCGCCTGCATGGCCGGCTCCGGCAACGTGCCGAGCAAGTATTCCTTGAGCTCCCGATCGCGCTCATCCGCCATGAATCACGCGCCTTCCTTGTCCGACGACCCCTTGTCGGCACCCTCGCAGCGCATGACACAGTCTGCAAGCCGATCGCGCAGGCGCTGAGCGCGGTTGCGCAGGGCAGCCGCGGTGAGGCCGAGCGTACGGGCCAGTTGCTGGCGCCCCTCGATCTTCGTCCGGCGCTCGTCCGCGTAATAGGCAACGATGATCGCGCGGCTCGCGTCCGGTAGCTCCGCCAGGCAGCGATCGAGACACGCCATCATCGTGCTCTCCATCGCCATGCCGGGCGCTGCCAGCGTCTTCGACGTGTGCTCGAGCGTGACGTGCTGCGCCTCGATCGAGCGCGTGCGCTCGAGCAGAATCAAGCGCGCGATGCCACGGGCGTAGGCGCGGACATCGGGGATCTCCACCCCTTGCTCGAGCTTGCGTGCCAACCGGTCCAGGGTCTCGTCGGCGCAGGCGTCCGGCTGCAGGGCGCCGCGCCACTCGAAATACTTCACCAGGATTCGCCGAAGCGCCTCGTACTGCTCCCCAGCGCGTTCGAGGTCGGCATCGAGCCGCATCAAGAGTCGTTGAAGAGCACTGTCCGACAGCTGCCACCGAGAGTCGTGGCGGATCGTCATGCGAACGGCGAGGCATGTTACCACCCACCGCCACCACATGCCGGGGGCGCCCACACCTAGCCCGGCAGGCATCCGGAATCCCCAAGCCCTCTACATGAATGCGTCGAGGAGGCAAAACGTACCGATACGGCTGGGGACAGCGGACATCCGGTTGGCGACGGTCGTAAGATTCGCGTATGCAGTTTCCCGCCAACGTCTGGGATCGGATCGAGATGTTTCTGGGCTCGGGTATAGCCGGCAGCGAGTTCACGCCGCTCCGGTTGCTGACCGTCATCACGCTGACAGCGGTCCTGCTCTGGGTCACCCGCCGCGTCACCCGCTGGTTCGTCGACCACGTGTTGGCGCGGCGTGGCTTCGACATCGGTCTGCGCGAGGCGCTCGGCACCATCATGCGCTACGTGATCATCACGCTTGGCGCGCTCGTGATCCTTCAAAGCGTGGGCATCGACCTCACCTCCCTGAACGTCCTCGTCGGCGCCGTCGGGGTCGGACTCGGTTTCGGCCTGCAGAACATCACGAGCAATTTCTTCAGCGGCCTCATTCTCCTGTTCGAGCGCCCGATCAAGATCGGAGACCGGGTCGAGATTGGCGGTGTGGTCGGCGAAGTGCTGGAGATCGGGGCACGGGCGACGACGATCGTGACCGACGAGAGCGTGGCGACGATAGTGCCCAACTCTCAGCTCATCTCGGAGTCAGTGACGAACTGGAGTCGACCGGACAAGCTGACGGCCTATCTCCTGCCGTTTCACGTGTCGCACACATCCGACCCCCAGCTGGTACGCCAGGTCCTGCTCGCGGCCGCGGCCGCCCACCGCGATGTCCTCCCCAATCCCGCCGCAGAAGTCGAGTTCGTCGAAGTGGGGCTCGGCGCGCTCCGGTTTCAGCTTCAAGTGTGGAGCACCGAGCACTTGAAGACCGGCAGCAAACTCAAGAGCGACCTGAACTTCGAGGTGTGGCGGCAACTGGCCGCGGCCGGCGTGATGGTTGCGCCGACCCACGGAGCCGTCGTGCTCGGTGTGCAACTTGTCTCGTCGACCAAATAGGTCGCCGACCTCCGCGACGAGAGCGCGAACGCGGTGCTGTTGCACAAAGTGGCACGCTATCGCGCCGGATCACCCTAACGGTTGAGCCAGTCCGAGCGATAAACGTGTAGGAAAGGGTGCGCCTCCCAAGTACTCGTGACGTGTGCCGCATGAAAAGCCGACTGGCCCGAGCCCGCTTTGGCCTGCTGATTGCGCTGGTGATGTCTGCGTTGCTGGCGTCGCCGCGCACCGCCGTCGCACTCGACCCCTCGAAGCAGGTAGCTCAGTACGTCCACGTGGTCTGGGACAGCGACCGCGGTCTCCCGCAGAACTCGGTCACTGCCGTCGTGCAGACGCCAGACGGCTACATCTGGCTCGGGACGCAGGAGGGGCTGGTTCGCTTCGATGGCGTCCGCTTCACCGTGTTCGATCGCCGTCAGGGCGCGATTTCCAACAACCATGTCACCGCAATGCTGGTCGCGCGCGATGGATCGCTGTGGATTGGCACCAACGACGGTGGCGTGATCCGCTACGCGGACGGGCAGTTCCATCCCAGCTCTCTGTCGCAGCAGCGGTCGATCACGTCGTTTGCCGAACAGGCGGACGGGACGCTGTGGATTGGCACCCAGGAGAATGGCGTCTTCAGGTGCCTGAAAGAGGTTTGCCAGGCGCTCACGATCGTCGATGGTCTTCCGAGCAGCCGTGTTCAGGCTCTCGCCGTCGACGCCGCCGATCGCATCTGGATCGCGACGCTGAACGGAGTGGCGCGTGCCGCGCGGGCTGGCGAGCAGTACACGATCGAGGTCGTGCTGCCGGGTGTCGCCAGCCGAGCGCTGAGTGACGATGGCGAGCACGTGGTGTGGATCGCCACGGATCGCGGTATCTTTCGCGCCGAACACGACAAGATCGTCGCGATCCCGGTCACTGCTTGTCTGCCGGCGGCCGATACCAGGGCGATCCTCGTCGACCGGGATGGCAGCATCTGGACCGGCACCGCTGACGGC
>DAINCF010000557.1:0-4433 GCA_036732565.1 Vicinamibacterales bacterium | reverse complement strand
ACTCCGCCTACCGGACCCAGAGCGTACGCGTTGTCGTCGGCGAGCCGCAGGCTTCGAACCAGTCGATCCCTTCGCTGACGAGGTCGAACTTCAGCCCGTAGCGGCCAGGACGCTCCGGCATCGGGATTTCGATTGGGACCTGCGTGGTCGCGCCCGGCGAGACGTCGCCGGGCAGCCAGGCGCGCGCCAGATCCCGATTGATCACCGTCCCGTCCTCGCCCAGCAACTGCGCGCCAAGCCTCACGAGGCGGCGGCCGTAGCTGGCTTGTGCACGGAACGGTCGCGTCGACAGGTTGCTGACCCGCGTGGTGAGCGCCAGCGGCTTCGACGTCCGACCCATCAGCGGCAGCCCCGGTACGAGCGTTCGCACGTCGATCTGCGCGCGGGGCGTTGCCCCGGGGATGGCGTTGCCGAGGTTGTTGGCGTCCCAAATCTCGTGGCGAATCCGATCGAGGTCGCCCGAGCCCGGCAGGAAGCGCCGCGAGAAGGCATCCTCGGGGTGATCGGTCACTTCCCAGCAGAGGCGATCGACGCCGAGCTCCTGCGCGAGCTGTCGGGCGCGATCCATCTCCGCGTCGCTGTCGTTCCAGGTGAAGAGGATGTAGCGCCAGTTGAGATGCGGGACGTCGCGACCGCTCTTCGCCTTCTCGTCCGCCATCGCTCGCAGCGTCTGGATGGCCAGATCGAATTTGCCGCGCTGGCGGTACTTCACGTAGCTCTCGGCCGTCGCGCCGTCGATGGAGAAGGTGACCTCGTCGATGCCGGAGTGCACCAGCCGTCGCGCGCGCTCCTCGGTCAGCGCCAGCCCATTGGTGCTCGTGTAGAGGTAGATGTGTGGAAACCTGGTCTTGATGTGCTCGCACATCTCGACCGCGCGCTTGTGCAGAAACGCTTCGCCGTAGTTGAAGAAGTCGATCCGGACCAGTGACGGCCCGGCTTCGTCCACGACGCGCGTGAAGAGATCGAAGTCCAGCATCCCCGCCTGGCGGGTGCGCGTGATGCCGGTCTCGGGCGCGCAGCAGGCCTGATTGCACGAGATGTTACAGGCCGCCGTGCACTCGACGTACAGGCGATTGGGCAGCGGGCCCGCGTCGACGCTGCGCTGCGGCGGCGCTTCGTCTTTCTTCAACGGGAGCTTCAAGGGACAGTCGCCGCAGAACGTCGATCCGCCGGCGTTGAGATCGGATCGGAGATTCGACGCCCGCTCGCCGCGCCACACGGCCGAGAGCGACTGGCTGCGAGTGTCACCGAGCACGCGTCGCGCGTACGGGTCGGCGCAGCCGCACACCACCCGGCCGTCGCACAGCAACACGGCAATCGACCACGGCCACGAGCAGGTGAAACGCGTCGCGAGGTAGTTCAGGGACATTACATCTGGCGATCTGGCGATTCAGCGGATTGGCTATTTCCGTCCGAGCTTCCGCATGTAGGCTTCGAGCTTGTCGTTCTCGTACTTGACCTGATTCAGGAACAGGCTCTCGGCGAGGTATTCGCGCTGCTCGTCCGCGCTCATCTGCGAGACCAGGTGCTTGATCTCCTTCATCATGTCCTCGAACGAGCGCGACAGCTCGCGGCGGGCGGTGACTTCCTGGAACAGCATCTCGAGGACCGCGAGCAGATCGCCGTCGAGCGGAATCTTGGCGCCGGAGGTGGTCGTGATGGTCCGCATCATTAGCCCCCGAAGCTGCTGACGGCGCTGGTCTCGTCCGGGTGCATCTCCAGGAAGTTGTGCGCGCCGGTCATGGTCAGCATCGTCTCGACGCGCTTCTGGACGCCGGCGAGCTTGAGCGAGCCGCCCGCCGCCGTGATCTGACGATAGAGGTCCATCAGGCAGCCGATGGTCGCGCTGTCCACGTAGGTGACCTTGGAGAGGTCGAGCAGCACGTTCTTGTCTCCGGCGGCGACGAGCGCGGTGACCGCGCCCGAGAAGTCGGCGAGCAGCGGGTACATCAGCCGCGATTCGCCGATACGGACGATCGCGATGCCTGCGGTGCGTTCAGTGGTCAGATTCATCCTGCGACTCCGGTCTCGGTCTCGTCCCGCAGCCGTTTGATCTGGCGCGCCAGCTCGGTGCGCCCTCGGTTGATGCGGGACTTCACGGTGCCCTCCGGCAGGTTGAGCCGGTCGGCAATCTCCTGGTACGTCAGCTCCTGGATGTCGCGCAACAGCACGGCGGACCGCAGCGTCGGCGGCAGATGCTCCAGCGCTCGGCGCAGCATCGTCACGCGATCGCGCTGTTCCAGCGCGGCCACGGGGCTGGCGGTCGCGGCCACCGGCGCCAGCTCACCGGGGTCCACCGCGCGATCGATGGTCTCGCGCTCCTTGCGCACGCTGCGGTAGTGATCGATACACAAGTTGCGGCTGACGCTGACGAGCCACGTCTGAAAGTTGGCCCGTCGATCGAACGTGTTGAGCGACTTGAAGATCTTGAGAAAGACCTCCTGCGTCAGGTCCTCGGCTTCGTCGTGCTTCCCCGTAAACTTGTACGCGATGTTGAAGACCTTCCGCCAGTGCTGACGGACGATGTCGCTCCAGGCGGTCTGGTCACCGGCCAGGCAGCGCTGAATCAGCGCGTCGATGGCGGTGGCCGCGTCTGACGAGGTATCTGACATCGGAACGATCAATTCTACGTCGAATCGGGGGTGGGCTTCGCGGTATGATCGCCGAGTCTTCTTGACCGTCCGCGCGCCGTGAAATCGATGTCCGCCACTACATCCTCGCAGCCATCCACCAGCCTCTCGATCGACGGCGTCGATCCGAGTGTGATTGCCGCCGAAACCGGCACGCCGTGCTACGTCTACAGCGCGTCGGCGATGCGATCGGCGTATCGACGCGTCGACGAGGCGTTCGGCGATCAGGCCCACGCGATCCACTACGCGTTGAAGGCGAACTCGACCCTGGCCGTCGCGCGCCTGCTGCGATCGCTCGGCAGCCGCGCGGATGCGAACTCGATCGGCGAAGTCGAGGTGGCGCTGCGGGCGGGCTTCACCCCGTCGGAGATCGTCTTCACCGGCGTCGGCAAGAGCCCGCTCGAGCTCGAGCGCGGTGTCCAATTGGGCCTGCTGACGATCAACGTCGAGTCGCCTGGTGAGTTGGATCGTCTGGATCGCCTCGCGCGCGAACGTGGCACGGTGGCGCGCGTGGCCTTGCGCGTGAACCCGGACATCGACGCGCTCAGTCATCCGCACATCTCGACCGGCTTGAAGTCGAACAAGTTCGGCGTGCCGATCGACGCCGCGCCCGAGCTGTTCCGCGAGATCGCGCGACGCGAAGGCTTGCGCGCCAACGGCGTCCACGTCCACATCGGATCGCAGATCACGTCGCTCGATGCACTGCTGCGCGCGGCGCAGGCCGCCGTGTCCCTCGCGGCCGCGCTCCGCGCGGATGGCCTGCCCATTCAGCACGTGGATTTCGGCGGCGGCCTGGGCATTTCGTACGACGGCAACACCGTGCCCGACCCGACGGACTACATTCGACGATTGGCCGATCTCATTCGGCCCACGGGCCTCGAGGCGATCGTCGAGCCGGGCCGCACCATCGTCGGTCCCGCGGGCTATCTCCTGGCGCACGTCGTCGACGTCAAGCACTTCGAGGGCGGCCGGAGGTTCGTCGTGCTGGATGCCGGGATGACCGAGCTGATGCGCCCGGCGCTCTACGGCGCGTTTCATACCATCGAAGCCGTGCACCCTCGGCCAGGCGCCCCAGAGGTCGTCGACATCGTCGGGCCGATCTGCGAGAGCACGGACACGTTCGCGCGCGATCGGGCCCTGTCACACGTCGACCCCGGCGATCTCGTGGCCATCCGCGACGTCGGCGCCTACGGCGCCGCGATGGCGTCCAACTACCTGCGTCGACCGCTCTCCCCCGAGGTGCTCGCCGATCAAGGCTCGTGGACGGTCATTCGCCGCCGCCAGACATTGGACGACCTGCTGAGCCTGGAAGCATGAGCCTGATCGCGTTCGAGGGGCTGGATCAAAGTGGAAAGCAGACGCAGGCGGAACGGCTGGCGGCCGCATGTCGCGACGAGGGCTTCCAGGTCGAGCTGATCTCCTTCCCGGACTATCAGTCGCCGCTTGGCGTCGAGATCGAGCGGGCGCTGCACGGCACGCGCGAGTTTCCCGCCGACGTGATGCAACTGCTCTACATCGCCAACCGCTACGAATATCGCCCCCAGATCGAGGCCCTCCTCTCGAAGGGGGCCATCGTGATCTGCGATCGATACCTGGCATCGAGCGTCGCCTACGGCGAGGCCCAGGGCGTGGATCCTGTCTGGCTGGTCGACACCCAGCGTCATCTCCCACAGCCGGCACTGACGTTGCTGCTCGACATCGCCCCGGCGACGTCGCTCGGACGCAAGCGGGTCGCGCGCGATCGCTACGAGCGGGATCTGTCGTTGCTGGATCGCGTGCGCGCCAGCTACCTGCGCCAAGCGT
>DAINCF010000556.1:0-4438 GCA_036732565.1 Vicinamibacterales bacterium | reverse complement strand
CCATGGCGCGCGCGGCGGCTTCGATCCTGGTGAGCTCAACCGCCGACAGGGGCCAGCTCCCCGCGCGCAACGCAGCGTCGCGCCGCGCCGCCATTTGTGTCGGGGTGAGCCCGGTGCCGGCGTCGCGAAGCCGCTCCAGGCGGTTGCGCAGGCTGTAGGGGATTGCGCTGTGCGACATGGATCACCCCACCGCCGCTTGCGGCCAGGACGCCTCGCGCGCCGCCAAAAGTTGATTGGTGAGGTCGATGACGTCGCCGACGCTCTGAAACTTCTCGATATCGGCATCATCGAACGCGATGCCGAATTCCGTTTCGATGTCGAGCGTGACGGCCAGGCGGTCGAGATCGTCGCCGGCGAGCTCGGCGAAGAAGCCGGTTTCCGGCGTGATCGCCTCGCGCGCGACGCCATACTGCTCGGCGATGATCTCGATGATGCGGATGGAGGCCCAGTCGGCCTCGCGCCACACGAACACGCCCGCCATCGCGTTCTGCATGATGATCCCGCAGGCGCACCGCACCGACCGGCCCATGCCTGGATAGGGATGCGTCACCGAGCAGCTTGGGCAGAGCAGGCGCGCTGTGCGCGCCTTCGCGCCCGGTGCGAATTGCGACGGGCCGTACTCGAACTTCAGCAGGTCGGTTGCTGAAAGCTCGGCGTTGGCGGGGATCGGATCGTCGGCCATGTCAGGCGCTCCGATCCGAAGAGGGCGGCGAGGCTTCGATCAGTTCCCGGACGAACGCCTCAACAGCCAGCGCCCGCGCCGCGAATTCAGCCCGCTTGCGCCGCAGCCATTCGTCCTGATCGACGGGCGCCGCCGCCGGAGCGGGGCGCTTCCTGACGGGGATGAAATGGTCGCGGTGAAGGGGCAAGGGCCGCTCCTGTGAGAATCAGGACCGGCTCAAACTACAACTTTTCTGTAATCGGTCAACAGCAATTTACAGATTATCTGTATATCCGTCAGAGCGAAAATCCAGGGGTTGGTGAGAAAGAGAGGATTGCCGTGACGTTACGCGTGACTCACGAAGGCGACCGCTGAGGTCCGTAACGTCACGCCAGAAGAGAATAGATATGCGGATAGTCTTTACTTCTGAGCCGCACACGCAGAGCGCGCGGAATCGCCGCAGGGCCGCCAAAAAGAAGGTAGTGGGGAAACGCCCGTAGATGAACGACTAGCCGCATTTCGACCGCAAATTAGAGTGGAGATTTCCTCAACAACCTAGGAGCGTGAAAAAAGAAACTAGGGGTATCAGCATGGCCAGCGTCACGGCGCTGCCGCCGCGCGGGGGCGGTCCGCCGATCGACCCAACAAGAATTAGATGGCTGCGCCAGCAGGCATTTGTGATGATCGCCCAACTGCCCGAAGATCCTCAAGACGCGCTTGCAATACTCCGGTACGCCGAACGGCTGATCTGCCTCGCCGAGGAGATCACGCCCGTTTAGCCGGCCGCAGCGCTTCCTTCCGCTCGATCTTTTCGATCTCGATGGCGAGCGCGTGAGGCAGCGCGGTCTTGTCGCCGGCATAGATGTAGTTCAGATCGGCGCCCGTGCGCCGCCAGAGCCGCTTGGCGTTGTCGAGCCCGATGCGGCCGAACGCCTTCTCGAAATTGTTCCAGGCCTGGGCGCCGATGCCAGTCAGCCTCGCCAGCTCGGCCTGGCTCATCGGCTTGGAGTATTTCAACAGATTGCCGTAGGCCAGGCGGATCAGGCGCAGCCGTTCAGCGATAGCAGGAATGCTCTCTTCAGAAGGAACGCGCGGGGCCATAGCGGCCCGGATGCTTCCAGATACGCTGAGTCCCGACCATCCACTAAGCTCTTGACTTGACGCCATACAGAAAACCTGTAATTTCCGCTACTTGATGAAGATTCGCCGGCTGAAGACCGCTTCCGACGTCATCAATGCATTCGGTGGGCCGCAGCCCACGGCACAACTCACGTGTACGCCACAGAAGCCGCGCGACAGCCGCCACGTGTGCAACTGGCGCAAGGCGAATAAATTTCCGGCGGACACATTCCTGGTCTGCCAGACCGAGCTGCGGCGGCTGGGCTTCGAAGCGCCACCTTCGATTTGGGGAATGGCAGTGCCAGCGCGTGCCATGCGGGCGGCATCATGACCATCCTCGAATTTCCTAAGAGAAAATGTGGGTGCGGCACCGAGATCGATGCGAGGCGGGCGCGCTGCAATCCCTGTCAGGCTGCGTACATGCGCAAGTGGCGAAAGGCCAACCCACAGGGATCGTGCCGGAACAATCCTCGCGAGGCCGCCCGGGCGATAGCTCGCCAGTCGAAGCATCGCGGAACGTTGAAGGCCAAGCCCTGCGCGATCTGCGGCGACCTGGAAGCGCAGATGCACCACGTTGATCACGAGCGGCCGCTCGACGTGACTTGGCTGTGCGAGACACATCACAAGGCTTGGCACACATTCTGGCGCGGCATCGTGCTCGAACAGTTCGAGCAGTGGATTGCCGCACAGCACCGGGCAATGGCAGGGCAGGCGGGGCGCGCCGGCTAGTCCCGACAGTTTTTCGTGTCAACGGTAAAAGTCGAGTCGCGTCGCGTTCTGGCGGGGGAAAATCTATCTCTCTGACCCCTGTGGAAACCTGTGGACAATGTTGGAAATGCAAGTTGCGTCGATGTGCGTGGGACAACTCGCAACGTGGCGCAACGACCATGAATTTTCTCTCTCCGCCCCGCTTGACAGATTGCGAAGACCGCGTGCGGGCGCTGGCCTGGATCGGCGGACTGGTCATGGTCGGCGTGATCGCGAACGCGATCGGTGCCGCAACCGCACTCGATATCATCAGCTGGGGCCGGTGATGGCGCCGCGCCTGACCAGCGCAGCAAATTCCAAGCGCGAGAGGCGCTATGGCTGGTGCCGGTTCTACGACGACTTCACGGGGCACCCGAAGTGGCGGCTGGTCGCCGCCAAATCCGGCGTGCCGCTGGTTACCGTGCACGCGATCGCGGCCGCGCTGCTCAACCAAGCTTCGAAGGCGAGGCCACGGGGATGGGTGGGGGAGTTCGATGTTCCCGAGTGTGCGGTGGCGCTCGACATTTCGCCTGACCATGTCGCCCGCGTCACCGGCACGCTCGTGGACATCGGCTGGATCGACCAGCAGTACATCGTCGACTGGCCGGACCGGCAGCCCGACAGCGAGGACCCGACGGCCGCGGAGCGGCAGCGCAACAAGCGCACCCGCGACAGGGCGAGGTTTGCAGCAGCGGTCGGAACGGCGTCGCCCGACCAGGCGGCGCTGCTCGACAAACAGCGGCAGGAAGCGCTGGGTCGATTTTCGACGCCATCACGCGTGACAGGCGAGCCGCCGCCGCGGCCGGTGCAGGTCGTTTCTTACTTCCGGCTGGTCGAGCCCGTCGACGATTCCGATGCCGCGGTCAAAACCGCCGCCCAAGAGAGCGAGCGCAACGCGCGCCTCTGGCTCATCGGCAACGGCACCACCCTAGACTACGGCCTCGCCAGTAAGATCGTCGCCGAAAACTACGGCACCACCCGGCTCAATGCCGACGGCACCGTGCGCCGCTGGCTGATCGAGATCGGCGGCGACACGGTCGCGCTGGCCAGCATCATCAGCGCCGCCGACGAACACTGCCTCAACGGCGACAGCTTCAAGAACACGGTCGAGCAGCGCATTGCCGCGATCGTGAAGGAACGCACCGAAGGGCCGACGCTGCCGCTCGGCGTCACGTCGGTGAAGGGAGGCCGTGATGTCGCATAGGCCGTCATCACCGCCACCGCGGCCGCGCGCGTTCACACCAGCCGCCAAGGCCAGGCTCAAGCAGCTCACCGACGCGAAGGTGGCCGTCGAAACCATCGACAACGTCAGCGTGATCGTCGCCGGACGCTTCGAGTTCTTCCCGGCCTCGAGCCTGTGGAAGGGCAGGGACGGGCAGGGCAAGCGGATCCAGGGCTACGACGTCGGCGAGCTGATCAAGCTCGCAAAGGCGCGGCCCGAAGGAAAGACGGCGTAACGACCATGCGTACCGGACTGACCCGCACGCAATGGGACCTGCTCACCTTCCTGGTCGGCTACATCGACCAGCACGGCTACTCCCCGTCGTTCCAGGAAATGGCCGACGGCATCGGCATGACCAGCAAGAGCGGCGTGGCGCGGATCGTTGCCAATCTGGAGGCGCGCGGCGTCGTGACCCGGGACGCCGGCCGCCACCGTTCGCTGATGGTCAGCGAGGACGCGACTGCGGACGTTCGCGCAATGGTGCTCGCACGTTCGGTTTCGCGTGAAACAGCGCATGAAACGGCACCGCCGGTCGCTCCCGCGAACGTTGAGGCACCAAGCCGCGAACGTTGGGCGCCCAACGTCATCAAGGGCGGCCTGCCCGACGTCGATTTCGTCTCGCCCGGACCGAAGAAGGCGGGGGCGGCATGAACCGGCTGGCTGAATTCATGCGCGACTGGGACCGCACG
>DAINCF010000555.1:0-4476 GCA_036732565.1 Vicinamibacterales bacterium | reverse complement strand
CCTTGGTCTTGACGGCGTTGGCGATGGCCCGCGCCCAGGGGCGCGTTTCCTTGTAGGTCAGAAAGGACATCGGCGCGATCGCACCGGGGCGATGGCACTCCTGACAGTGCTTCTGAAGGATCGGAAGCACGTGCTGGTTGAAGGTGGGGGGCGCCGCCGTGGTCGGATGAATCTGGCCGGCCGCGGAGAGCGGATCGGTCGACAGCGGCGTAGCCACTGTGAGCGCGACCAACGGGAGAAACAGCGCGGGCATCAGCAATCGCCGCATCGCACGCTCCTTTAGAGGACCGCCACCGCAAGGGCTCAGCCCGGACCAAGCCGTCGTGAAGGTGCGTGATTATACCCCACCGGTTTCACGACCGTAAACCTCATACCACATCATGAAATCGGTCTGCGGACGTGCTAGGCGCGGCGGCTGCGACCACGGGGCGACGCGGCCCGAACAGTGGGCTTGAGGTCGGTCGGCGCCTGATACCCCACGTCGATGGACAGCCCTCGAGCCGCGGCGACCACGAGACGCGCCACGTGCGGGATGCGCTCTTTCCTGAGACGGAAGACGGGAGCGGCCATGCTGATCGACGCGATGGGGCGGCCGCGATGATCGAAAATCGGCGCGCCCACGCAGCGCAGGCCTTCCTCGAACTCCTCGTCATCCACGGCGTAGCCGGTCTGACGGACGCGCACCAGTTCCAGCTTGAGAGCCGACGGCTTCACGATCGTATGGCGCGTGAGCCGCGTGAGCGACAGCCGTGCGATCAGGTCGTCGCTGGCGTCCGCAGCGAGAAACGCCAGCACGGCCTTGCCCGCGGCCGTGCAGTGGATGAGCGTCCGCAAACCCGTCCGGGTCAACGACTGGAGACTCCATCGACCCTCGACATGGGCGATGGACAGCATCTCGGTGCCGCTGAGAACCGTGACGTGCGCGCCTTCGCCCGTCTGGTTCGCCAGCTCTCGGAGGAAGGGCTCCGCACGCTCGCTGAGCTCGAGTCGGGAGGACGCGCGCTCACCGAGCTCGATCAACCCGGTGCCCAGTCGGTAGGTCCCGTCGGGACCCTTCTTGATAAGGCGATAGTGCTCGAGCACGACCAGCAGTCGGTGGACCGTACTCTTGTGGAGCCGCAACTGTCGGGCGATCTCGGCGGCGGCAAGGTCCGCATCCGAGTCAGCCAGGCTGCGCAGAACGGCCATCGTCCGATCCAGGACCTGGACGCGGTACGGCGAGACAAATGGTTCCGAACGCCTTTCTCGAGACCGAACCGTGTTGCTCACGGTCGCGATGATAGCAGAAGGGCGTCGCCGCGCTATCGCTTGCCCAACAATGCTTTCGCGGCACTCACGCCCGGGTCTGGCTCGAGTTGAAGCGGGGTGAGAGATCAGGAAACCAGGTGTGCGCGCACGAGGGCGAGCGCGGCGGCCGCGTCACCCCACCCTACCACTCGGACGTCCTTGCCCTCGAGCGCCGTCGACGCGTTCGTGAACTGCACCAGTTCTTCGCGGACCCGGGCCGGAAGCGCGTCGAGCTCTTTCACCGCACGCTCACGGCGAGCCTCGAGCGGGATGCACAACACGCGATCGTTACGCACCCGGTGGGAGGGATCATGAGGCTCCCGGTTCTGTTCGACCTGCAGAACGCCGATGGCCCGGCATGGAACCACCACACCCGGGAACGACGGGACATCCCACAGCAACATCGCATCCAGCGGATCGCCGTCCGCCGCCAGCGTCGATGGCACGAATCCCCAATCGAAGGGGTAGGCGATGCCGATGGGAAGTGGACGAGACACCGACATGGCCTCCCACCGCGCCTCGTACTTCAGCTTCAAGGCCGAGCCGCGCGGCGTTTCCACGACGACATGGAAGATCGCTTCCGTGGCGAACGCAGGAATCGATACGAGATTCATGATACGCACGATAGCGCGATTCGAGAGCCGACGCGCGCTCGACGCGCGAGCGCTGGCGAAGCGGTGGGTCCGCGGGCTATCGATCGATCGCCCGCGGGCGGCGCGACCTGAGCGCATCGCGCAAGGCGGCGGCGAGGCTGTCGGGTGAGATGGGTTTTCGCAACACGCGATCGCAGCCAGCGCTCGCGAGCTCTTGATTCGTCGGCGAGGCTGTCGGGTGAGATGGGTTTTCGCAACACGCGATCGCAGCCAGCGCTCGCGAGCTCTTGATTCGTCGACGGGGATGGCGCATCGCTCAACACCACGATCGCCGCGTCCGAGGTCCGCGTGTCGCCGCGCAGCTGGCGGAAGAGTCGAGCCGCGGACGTGCGCGGGAGCATCAGATCGGCCACCACGGCGTGCGGACGGACGCGAGAGGCGCGCTCGAACGCTTCTTCGGCGGTGCCCGCGACGACCGGGTGGAATCCCATCGCGAGCAGGCCAAGCGCATAGATGGCCAGGGACTCTTGCCGATCACCGACGATCAACACCACGGGCAGGCCGAACAGCATGCGGGCGCCTCCGTGCATTCCCGACTCCGGAAACCACGGTAGCGCGATCGGGTCGGGGAAGACTGTCAGCTGGACGACAGTTCGCCGCTACAGGTCGAGGCGGGCGAATTGCTTCTTCACGGTGTCATAACACTCACAGGATGCCGCTTCCAGCCCCGGCCGGTCGGCGATCGTGATGCGCCCATGTACGTAGGTGATCAGCCCCGCTTTCTGCAGCGTACCGGCCACTTCCGTGACCGTGGGCCGCGCCGACCCGAGCATCATCGCCAAGAACTCGTGACTGAGGTGGAAGTCATCCCGCCGCACCCGATCGTGCGCCATCAGCAGCCATCGGCAGCACCGTTCGTGCACCGTATGGAGGGCCATGCACGCGGTGGACTGCATCATCAGCGCGAGAAAGCCCTGTGAGTAGCGCTGGACGCAGTCGAAGAAGGGCCCTTTGCGGTCGAACTCGCGCCTGAAGATCGCGACGGGCAGTGCCTCGGCGTCGGTGTCCGGCACCTGCATCATGGTCTCGTTCATCACCAGGGCGTCGCCGAACAGCGCGGTGATGCCGACAAATCCTTCGTCACCGACGGTCGCAATCTCGACCATCGTTCCGTTCTGCATGATGGTGGTCACCGACGTGACACCGCCGTTCGGAAAGATCACCTCGTGCACGGGGGTGTTCGCCGAGTGGAAGACCTGTTTGAGGTGAACCGGAATGGTTCTGAGGTGGGGGCGAAGGCGCTCGAAGTCGGCTCGAGGCAGGCACGCGAGCAGCTTGTTTTTCGGACGGGTGTCCGATGGGGGTGGACGGGCAACGGAGGCGCGTTTGGCCATATGGACCCCAGACTCGCGGCCTCGATGAGTCTGGGTGGCCGGATTCGCGCGATGGCGGCGGCAGGCTCAAGAAAGCAGGTAGGGTCCGAGTATGGCACACCGGGCCCAGACCCGGCCGAAATTCGGGGAAGCGATCAAACCGACTGAATTTCGGCCGAAATCCAATGCCGCAAGGCTTCGACCAGCAGAGGTGGATCGACCGGTTTGAGGAACACCTCGTTGAACTCGGCATCGTCGAGGCCAGCCACATTCGGCCCCGCCGACCAGCCCGTGATGGCGATGATCGGCAGCCGCGCGCATCCCTTCCAGCTCCGGATCATTCGACAGAGCGTCACGCCTCGCACGTCCGGCAGGCCCAGCTCCATGACCACCGCCGACGGAACCTCCTCGTTCAGGAGGCGCTGGCATTCATCGGCGCGAGAGGCCGTCCGTACGTCGTAGCCGGCGCGCGCCAGCACAAAGCCAAACAGCTCCAGGGTCTCGGGGTCGTCGTCGAGCAACACGACGGAGTCGGGCTTGGTCTTCACGGGGAAATTTCACGCTACCACCGTCGGGTTGGCTGATCTGTCGTGTAGGTGACAGTCTGGCGGTCGAGCCCCATATGCACGATGATGAGAGCGGAGGTTTCATCCTGATGACACGCATCGCCGCGGTCGTGGCCCTGGTCGCCCTGATCGCTTCCCCCGCGTTCGCTCAAGGCCGTGCCCGCGGACGCTCTGTCGACAAGCGCGAGGTCGAGCGCATCATCAAGCGCCTCGAGAACAATACCGACGCCTTCAAGAAGGCGGTGGAACGCCAACTCGATCGCAGCGTTCTCGACGGCACGAACCGCGAAGATCGCATCAACGATCGGGTGGACGATCTGGAAAACGCCACCGATCGGCTGCGCAGCCGGTTCGATCGGTCGGACGACTGGGCGGAGACGCGCTCGGACGTCGAAGGCGTGATCAGAGAGGCCGACCGGATCAACGGTTTGTTCGACCGGGTGCGCGGGTATTCTCCCGTCAGGTGGTCCTGGGCCACGGTCAAGCGCGACATCAATGGCCTGGCGGCTGTCTACAGGGTCCGGCCGATCCGGTAGTGGGGGTGGTCCGCCTCACGGCGGACCCCACATCAATCGGCACGACGTTGTTTAGAGCGGGTTGCGAAATTGGGTACGTAGCGCAGGCCTTCAGGCCTGCCTGACGGTGCCAGCCGCGCAC
>DAINCF010000554.1:0-4505 GCA_036732565.1 Vicinamibacterales bacterium | reverse complement strand
CAGGATGGCCATCAGCGTGCTCTTGCCGGCGCCGTTCTCGCCGACGAGCGCGCACACTTCGCCAGGGGCGACACTGAAATCGACCGCGTCCACCGCCACCGTGCCGCCGAAGGCTTTGCGGATGCCGCGCATGGCGAAGCGTGCGGCGCTGCTGGCGGTCTTGAAGGCCGGTATCTCTTGCATGGCAGTCAGTTTCGGACGGCCTTCAAGACGTTACGCCCCGCTGGAGGCGGGGCCAAGCGACACTGCCTGCCTACGGCGTCAGCCATTTCGACAGATCGGGCTTCAGCAGCTGCTGGACGTCAGGCTCGCGCATGATGTCGCGCGTCACCAGGCGCACGCCGGTGTCGATGCGCTTCTCGACCTTCTCGCCGCGGAGGTGCGCGACGAGGGTCTTGACGCTGAGGTAGCCCATCTTCACAGGATCCTGCACGACGAGGGCGTCGATGGAACCTTGTTCGAGCGCGCCGACCAGCCGATCCGACGCGTCGAAGCCGAAGTAGCGCACCTGGCCCGCCCAGCCGTTGTCTTCCAGCACGCGCAGCACCGCGAACGCTGTCGACTCGTTGACGCAGAAGAGCCCGTTGATGCCGAGCTTCCGATCCGGCGTCAGGTACTGGCTCAAGATCGCCTCGGCACGCTTGTAGGCGCCCTCGACGTCCGCGCCGAGGTACTGGTTGGAGCTGACGATCTCGATGCCCGGCGCCTGCTTCACCGCCGCGAGAAATCCTTCTTCACGTCGTGTCGTGCTGTCGTGCCCTTCCGAATAGCGAAGCAGGAGCACGCGACCTTTGCCGTTGAGCACCTTCACCATGTGCTCGCCGGCCAGCCGTCCTCCGGCATCGTTGTCGGTCGCCACGAAGCTGACGTAGTTCTCGCTCTTCAAGCCCGAGTCGAAGATGACGACAGGGATGTCGCGGCGGATGGCGGCTTCGACCGGCGCAACCAGCGCGGCCTCGTCGAGCGGCGCGAGGGCAATGCCCGAGACCCGTCGCGCCACCGCGTTCTCGACCTCCGAGATTTGCGAGTCGCGCTCGTCTTCACGCAACGGCCCTCGCCACGCGATCGAGACGCCCAGTTCCTGTCCCGCCTGCAGCGCGCCGGCGTGCACGCTTTGCCAGAAGACGTGTGACGTGCCCTTGGGAATGACAGCAATCGTCGGCTGACCTGAAGGCGAGCCGCCACTGCATCCTACGAGCGATGGGCCGAGCGCCGCGAGAAGCGCGAGCGCGCGTGCTCTGGAAAGGATCATCTGCATCGACCTCACCCGCTTGTATAGGCCACGATGCGCTGGCGTGCCTGCCCCAGACCATCGATCGCAAGCTCGACGATGTCGCCGGGCGCAAGGTACTGCGGCGTCGGCTTCATGCCCAGTCCCACGCCAGCCGGTGTCCCGGTGCTGATGACATCGCCGGGCAGCAGCGTCATGAAGTCGCTAATGTAGCTGACCAGGGCCGGCACGTCGAAGATCATGTTCGCCGTGGTGCTGTTCTGTCGAGTCTCGCTGTTCACGGTCAGCCACATGGCCAGGTTCTGCGGCTCGGTGATTTCATCGGTCGTGGCGAGAAACGGACCGATGGGCGCGAACGTGTCGGCGCTCTTGCCTTTCACCCACTGGCCGCCACGCTCCAACTGGAACGCGCGCTCCGAGTAGTCGTTGTGCAGCACGTACCCTGCCACGTGCGCCAGCGCCTCCTCCCGGGACACGTGCCGCGCCGTGCGGCCGATGACCACTGCCAGCTCGACTTCCCAGTCGAGCTTCTCGGCTCCACGCGGCACCATCACATCGTCGTTCGGTCCGACGATCGCGGTCGTCGACTTGAAGAAGATGATGGGCTCCACCGGAATGTTCGCGCCGGTCTCGGCGGCATGATCGCGAAAGTTCAGGCCGACGCAGATGACCTTGCTGGGGCGCGCGATTGGTGGGCCGACGCGCGCGCCGGGATCCACCCGGGGGGCGGCGGCGCCGTCTCGCTGCATCCACCGCGCCAGCTCGCGCAACCCGCCGTTCTCGAAGAACGCTTCGTCGTAGGTCTTTGTTATGCTCGACGCATCGACGCGCGCACCATCTGCGAGCTGCAGCCCTGCCTGCTCACGACCGCGATCACCGAACTGTATGAGACGCATGACTAATGGGATGTACTGGTGAAATCACAGCCCGGAAACTGCACCCGAGCTTCGGTAAATGGTACCGATCTGTTGAGACGCTCCACGAGGAGGCCAGCATACGCGATCGGCGCCACCCGTGGTCGTAACGGCACGAACCTTGACACCCCAGGAACGAGACCATAGCGTCGGCCAGACGATGGTCGATCCCGGCGGGGCGGGCGTGAGCGATGTTTGATCTGTCTCGCAAGAGCGTCCTCGTCACCGGCGCCGGATCCGGTATCGGCCTCGCGATCGCGGAGACGCTGGCTGCCGCGCACGCCTACGTCTTCGTCACCGACCTCGACGAGTCGACGGCGAAGGCGACCGTGGAGCGCATCAGCAGCGCCGGCGGCACGGGCGAGGCCCTGACGCTCGATGTCCGTGACGAAGCCGCGTGTCAGCGCGTCGCGGATCACGTGCACGCCGCAGGCCATCTCGACATCCTGGTGAACAACGCCGGCGTCGGTCACGTGGGCGCGATGCTGCAGACCGCAGGCGCCGACCTCGACCGGTTGTACGCGGTGAACGTGCGCGGCACGTTCAACGTGACGAAGGTGTTTCTGCCGGACATGGTCCAGCGGCGCGCAGGCGTGATCATCAACATGGCCTCGGTGGCCGGCGTGGTGGGCTTGCGCGATCGCATCGCCTACTCGGTGACCAAGTTCGCGATCGTCGGGTTGACGAAGAGCCTGGCGCTGGATCACGCGATGGACGGCGTGCGCTGCAACTGTATCTGTCCCGGTCGCGTCGAAACGCCGTGGGTGGCCGAGCGCCTGCGCGAGTACCCGGATCCGGAGAAGGCCTATCGGGAAATGGCCGCGACCCAAGCGATCGGTCGCATGGGCCGCCCCGAGGAGATCGCCGCCGCCGCGCTGTATCTCGCCAGCGATGAGGCCTCGTTCATCACCGGTGCCGCGCTGAACATCGACGGCGGCTGGAGCGCGGGGAAGTAAATGGCGGAGCCCGTACGTGTGGCGCTGGTCGGTGGGCCGATGTACGACGCGCTCTACGAGCAGCTGCCGGAGTTCGAGCGGCAGACCGGCTATCGCGTCGACGTGGTCGAGCGATTGCCCCATCCCGAGCTCAACGCCTACGTGAAGCGCACGTTCGAGTCTGGCGCCGCGGATCTGGATCTCATATCCACGCACACGAAGTACGCGCCCTCGCAGGCGCAGTGGCTGGCGCCGCTCGACGAGTGGCTGCCGGCCGAGACCCTCGCCGACATCCTGCCGCGCCCGCTGGAGCTGGCGCGCATCGACGACCGCGTCCTGCAAGTGCCGCGGAATCTGGACGTGCGGCTGCTGCACTACCGTCGCGACCTGTTCGAAGATGCCGAAGAGCAGGCGCGTTTTGCGGACCGGTTCGGCCGGCCGCTCGCGGTGCCGGACACATGGCAGGAGCTCGTCGAGGTCGCGACGTTCTTCACGAGGCCCGCATCACCCGGATCAAGCGTGGGGGCCGGCTTCAGCCGGCCCTCAGGTCCGCCTAAAGGCGGACCCCACGCCAGTGTTGAGAGTGTGTACGGGTTTGTGTTTCCCGGTCGTGACTCAGGCCTCTTCGGCACGTTCTATGAGCTGCTGGTTGGTGGCGGCGGTCGCCTCTTCGATGCGGCGCTTCGGCCGGCCTTCGACTCCGACGCGGGTGTGTCTGCAGCCGCCGTGCTCGAGGAGCTGCACACCACTCGCCAGGTCACCCCGCGCGATCTGCCGACGTGGCACTACGATGAGGTCTCGGCGGCGTTCCGAGAGGGGAATGCCGCGCTGATCGCCGATTGGCCGGGCAGCTATCACCTGTATCGCAATCCGGAGTCGTGCCGTGTTGCCGGCAGGATCGGTCTGGCGTCACTGCCAGCCGGCTCGGCCGGCGTTCGCGCCGCATACGCCGGCTGCCATTCGTTCGCGATCGCGCGCGCGGCACACAATCGAGACGGAGCGGTTGCGCTGCTGCAGTTCCTGACGTCGTTCGACGCGCAGCTTGGCGAGGCGCGACGGGGCGCGATTCCGTGCCGCGCCAGTGCGCTCGCGCGAGTGCGCGAAGAGGCGGCGAGCGATCCGGTCGAGGCGCATCGCTGGACGCTCCTCGCCGACACCGAGCGCACGATGATCATCCCGCCGCGCTTTGCCGCGTATCCGCAATGCGAGGAAGCCATCTGGCAAGCGGTCCAGCAGGCGATGATCGGTCACCGATCGCCCGCGCGAGCCGTGCAACACGCCGCCCACGAAGTCCAAGCCATCGTCGAGTCGCGCGGCAGCGTGGTCCGATGATGAGCACGAATCGCACGGTCTTCGCCGGCAAGACGGTGCTCGTAACCGGCGCCGCCAGCGGCATCGGACGGGCGACGGCGGAGGCGTTCGCGC
>DAINCF010000553.1:0-4517 GCA_036732565.1 Vicinamibacterales bacterium | reverse complement strand
CCAAGCCTGGCTCGAGCTGCTCGACCCCGAAGTGCAGATCCGGGCGTCGGCGATAGATCGGCACCGCCAGCTCACCGACCCACTCGGCCAGGATGCGCTCGATGTGGTTCTGCCACAGCCCGAGCACGTAGTTGTGCCGAGTGGGGAAGTCGCTGATGTCGAGAGGGACGTGGAAGTGTACGACCTTGTGCAGCTGTCCCTGCGAGAGGAACCGCTCGGCGACCCCGCGCTGATCGAGCACTTCGATGGTGCGTGAGTGTAGACCGCCTGCGCGCGAGCCGGAGAGCTCCTGGCTGGCGCGTCGCTCGACAATGGCAACGTCGACGCCAGCCAACGCCAGCTCGCCCGACAACATCAGCCCCGTCGGACCTCCTCCGGCGATCACTACTGCATGCCCGGTCATCGCCGCACTCCGACCAGTCCCAAGCGCACGTCGACACCGCACAGCATCGGTTCGACGTCCCCGCGCGACCTGTAGGTCGTTAGCAACACACGCATTCCGTGCCTCCTATTCCGCCGGCCCCGGCGTAGGACTGCAATCCTGCGGCACGCCCCGGGCCTTGTGGCAAGCCTCCCGGTGCGCGATAATGTGGAAGTGGCGAGGAACGAGTAATCTCGGTCCTGTTCCTCCGGCCCACCCGCCTTGCTGAGTTCTGCTGAACGCAGCACCCACCCAGACTTCCACGCGCTATTCGGTCAGTCGATACTGGAGCGCTTCCGCCAGGTGCTCAGCGCTGATGCGATCGGCTGCCGCAAGGTCGGCGATCGTGCGCGCGACGCGAAGAACGCGATGGTAGCTGCGCGCGGAGAGACGCAGCTTTTCAGCGGCGCGAACGAGGGTGCGGCGGCTGTTCGCATCCAGACTCGCGTGGGCGAGGAGGTGCCGGCCCTGCAGGCTCGCGTTGAGCCGCGTGGCGCGACCATAACGCGCCGCCTGTCGCGCGCGGGCGGCGAGTACGCGTGCACGAACGGCTCCTGACGACTCGCCGCTCGGCCGGTCGCTCAACTCCGCGACCGGCACCGCCTGCACTTCGACGATGAGATCGAGACGATCGCGGAGAGGCCCCGAAAGGCGACTGCGATAACGGCCAATTTGAGGCGGCGTGCAGCGGCACACATGCCGCGCGTCGCCGGAGTAGCCGCAGGGGCACGGGTTCATGGCGGCGACGAGGACGAACCGCGCGGGGAAGCTCACGGTCTGACTCGCGCGCGCGATGGTGATGTGGCCCTCTTCGATCGGTTGCCGGAGCACCTCCAGCGCGCGGCGGCTGAATTCCGGCATCTCGTCGAGAAACAGGATGCCGTTGTGCGCGAGGCTGATCTCACCCGGGCGAGGGATGGAGCCCCCGCCGACCAGCGCGACATCAGAGATCGTGTGATGCGGTGCGCGAAAGGGACGCTCGGCGAGCAGACCTGCGCCTGGACGGAGCAGACCCGCCACCGAATGAATCGCCGTCGATTCCAGGGCCTCGTCGAACTCCAGCGGTGGCAGCACGCCGGGCAGGCGTCGCGCCAGCATCGTCTTTCCCGCGCCGGGCGGACCGATCATCAACAGGTTGTGTCCTCCCGCCGCTGCAATCTCGACGGCGCGTCGCGCAAATGCCTGGCCCGACACGTCCGCGAGGTCCAGGGTCGATACCGGCTGCGACACCGCGGCGGGCGGCGGCACTGACGGCCATGCGGCAGGGTCGCCGTTGAGTCGTTCCACGGCCTCGGTCAGCGTGTGCACGGGCACCAGCCGGAGGTTGCCCACGACGGCGGCTTCGGCCGCGTTCGCCGCGGGCAGGAGCAACGCCGTCCGCCCGCGCTTGCGCGCTGCAGCCGCGATCGGCAGCACGCCACGCGCCGCGTGGATGGTCCCGTCGAGCGACAGCTCACCGATGAGCACGATGCGATTGAGATCCCGCTCGCGCATCGTGCCCTGCGCGGCGAGGACCCCGAGCGCGATTGGCAGATCGAACGCCGACCCCGCCTTGCGTACGTCCGCGGGCGCGAGGTTGATCGTGACGCGCGTGGAGGGAAACTCGAAGCCCGAATTCCGAATCGCCGCGCGGACGCGATCCCGACTCTCTCTGACGCTCGCGTCCGGCAGACCGACGACGGAGAAGTGGGGAAGCCCGAAGCTGACGTCGACCTCGACGTGCACGGGCACAGCGTCGATGCCGAAGACCGCCGCGCTTTCGAGGCGAGCGAGCACGGCACCGATTGGTGCAAGCGGCCCGCCGTCTCAGCGAGAAGCGATACCCTCAGGCATTTGGCCCCCAATGGTGTGGGGAGCATTCCGCGCGTCCAAAAGGCGGCAGGAATTGAGACGAAAGCCAACGCGCAAGACGCAGATTTTGCGTCTACTGCTGTGCGTTCGCGGTGCGCGAAAGGATGACCAGGCGTGCGCCGACGCTCAGATGCGACGTCCGGAGGTTGTTCCAGGACTTGAGGTCGTCAATCGTGGTGCCGTGCTTCCGGGCGATGGAGTAGAGCGTGTCGCCGGCGCGGACGCGATAGACAAGACGCGTCGGCGCGGTCTCTTGCGGCCCGGTCTCTTCGAAGGCGGCGACGACGGCATCCGGCGCCACCGCGTCACCGCTCGCGGCACGGGCCAGGAGCGCGGCCGACGGCATGCGTGGAATCAGCAGCTTCTGTCCCGCCTGCACGCGGGCGCTCGTGCTCAGATAGTTCGCCTCGGCGAGATCGGCGCGGCTGACGCTCAGCTTGCGCGCAATCGTGGCGAGCGACTCGCCGCGCTTCACCGTATGCCATTGCAGCGCGTTCAACGACTCGCGATTCGCCTCGGCCAGTGCCTGGCGCACCTGCTCCGCCGTGCCCTCGGGCACGCGCAGCTCGTAGTTGCTATCGCGCAGTGGCGTAGTCCATCGACGGAGCTCTGGGTTCAGCTTCTGAATCTCGTCGGCGGGCACGGCGGCCCACTCGGCGACGCGCCGAAGGTCCACGGCAGCCGACAGCGCCACCGTCTCGGCCGGGCGCGCGGCCTCCGGCGTGAACTCGAAGCCGTACTGTGCCGGGTTCCGCGCGATGATGACCGCCGCGAGAATCATCGGCACGTACTCGCGTGTCTCGCGCGGCAGATACCGTGACGTCGCGGTGAGCGACCAGAAGTCGTCGCGGCCGCTACGCTTCACGGCGCGCTGCATGCGCCCTGGACCGCCGTTGTACGACGCCAGCGCCAGGTGCCAGTCGTCGAACATGCCGTAGAGCGTCTTGAGGTACTTGGCCGCGGCGCGTGTCGCCTTGTCCGGATCGGAGCGCTCGTCGATGTACCAGTCGTGCTGCAGACCGTTTTCGATCGCGGTCCCGCGCATGAACTGCCACACGCCCTTGGCTTTGGCCTTCGACAGGGCACTCGGCTTGAACGCACTCTCGATGAGCGGCACGTACGCCAGATCCAGCGGGAGCCCTTCGGCGCGAAACACCGACTGAATCATCGGCAGGTACTGCGCGCCGCGGGCGAGGCCTTCCGTCAGGAACTCGCGCAACCGCCCCTGGAACAGTTCGACGTAGCGCAGCACGCGCTCGTTGAGCGGAATCGGAATGTCAGGCTCGTGCTGCTGCAGGTCCGCCTCCACCGCCTTGGTGGTCGCGGCCGTCGCATCCGGGGCGTCGAAGGTCTCGAGCGCGAGCAAGTTATCGATCGAGGCCGGTTCCGACTGCTGCTCGGTGAACCCGTCGCCGGTGGCCAGCGCGTTCAGCTCCAGCGCGCTGATGCGATCCACCAGGCGATCGAAGTGCTCACGGATTCGGGCATCTGCCCTGGCGCCCTGCGACGACTCCAGGAGCACACCGAGCGCGCGATTGAACTCCGATTTGGCGCGCGCCAAGTGACCGAGCGCCAGTTCCTGCTGGCCAGATGCGAAATGACGATCGGCCTCGGTCAGAAGCTGAGTGACGGGATCGGCCGGTGGTGCCGTCGTAGCAGTGGCTGGCGGCGCGGTCGGGGGTGGCGCCTGCGGCGAAACCTGTGGCGCGCGCGCTCCCGACTTTGCGGAGCACGCCGCGCCAAGGATAACGGCCGCCAGAAGAATAGTCAGCGAAGAGTGCTTGCTGGGCATTCAACCCCGCGGGAAAAAGGAGCGGTCAGGGTAACACGGCCGAAATTTCATCGTCAAACGCAGGGGTGGGTTCCGCCTTCGCGTCGGTCGCTACGCGGACGGGTCGCGCACCACCCCAACCGGTTAGCGCCAGCCCTCCCAGACGAAGGCGTGACCGGCTTCGCCGGCGTCGCGTGCCGCGGGGGTGATGATAGTCCGTTCATTGACGAGGATGGTGCGTCCATCCTTCAGGGCATTGCGCACATCCTCCTCACAGACGAACGTGACGGGCGTCGCGGAGATCGCCTCTGGTTCACGCTTCTTCACGGCGCTGCTCATCTCCGAAGCTTTCGACGTCGACGAGGCAGCCGCGGTCGGCGCGAGCCCTCGCGACGACAGGAACGCATCGATGCGGCGCGTCAACGTCTCGGCGGGGATTGGTTCAGTGGCCGGACGCGCAGGCGGCTTCGGGGG
>DAINCF010000552.1:0-4523 GCA_036732565.1 Vicinamibacterales bacterium | reverse complement strand
GTCCGGATGTGCGGGATCGCCCAACTGCAGCGTGCGGATCAGCTCCTTCGTCAGGTGGCCGCGCACGCCATCCGCGAAGATCGTGATCTTGGCCAGCACATCGGCGCCCGGCTCGTACGTCGACCGCTGGCCGCCATGCTTGTCCACCCCTTTGTCACCGGTACGGACGCCGATGACACGAGCGCCATCGAACAGCACCGACTGGGCGGGGAAACCCCAGAAGAGATCGATGCCCTCGGCTTCCACCTGCGCGGCCAGCCACTTGGTGAATCGGCTGAGCGAGATGACGTAGTTGCCGTGATTTCGAAACGGCGGCGGTGTGATCGGCAGGCGGATCTGCCGCTTCGGTGTCAGGAAATAGATGTTGTCTTCCGTGACCTCGCAGTCGAGCGGGGCGCCCTTCTGCTGAAAGTCCGGAATCAGCGTGCGCAACGTCGACGGGTCGAGCAGCGCCCCCGACAACTGATGAGCGCCGGCCTCGCGCGCCTTCTCCAGCACCGCGATCGACAGCGGCTCGCCGCCCTTCTCCTTCTGGAGCTGGGCCAGGCGCAGAGCGGTCGACAGGCCGCCGGGGCCGCCGCCGACGATCAGCACGTCGACTTCGAGGGTTTCGCGATTCATCGTTACTTTTCGAGCTCGGCGATCAACGCCGGCGCAATCTCGAACAGGTCTCCGGCGATGCCGTAGTCGGCAATCTCGAAGATCGGGGCCTCCGCGTCCTTGTTGATCGCGACGATGGTCCGCGCACCTTTCATGCCGACGAGATGCTGAATCGCGCCTGAGATGCCGAGCGCGACGTAGAGCTTGGGGGCCACCGTCTGGCCCGAGCTGCCGATCTGCCGCTCCATCGGCAACCAGCCATTGTCACAGATCGGCCGCGACGCCGCGAGCTCCGCGCCAAACGCCTTGGCGAGCTTCTCGGCCAGCGGCAAGTGCTCCTGCTGCTTGATCCCCCGGCCGACGGCCACGATACGCTCGGCCTGCGAGAGATCCACCGCCTGCTTCGCCTCCTGAAACGGCGCCTCCGTCGTCTGCCGAGTCGCGCCGGGCGCGACACTGACGTTCGCGATCGCCGCCGGCGCGCTGCCCCTCGGCGCGGCGTCGGCGCGGTAGGCGCCAATCTGAAGCGACACCAGATGCGGCGCGGGTCCCTGCAGCGCGACGTCCGCGACGAGCTTGCCCTGGAACATCGGGCGCGCAAAGGTCGGCGAGCCGCCCTCGGTCTTGATGCCGATGACGTCGGTGACCAGGGCACGATCCAGCCGCGCCGCGAGCGTGGGCACGAAATCGCGGGTCTGATAAGTGTGGGTGAACACCACGTAGTCGGGCGCGGCCTGGCCGATCACCTGCGCCAGGACGTGCGCGAACGCATCAGGGGTGTACGCCGCCAACCCGGCGTCATCGACCGACAGCACCTCGTCGACCGCCGCTGACGCCAGCTCCGTCGCCGCACTCGAGACGTTGTGACCCAGCACGGCGACCTTGACGGGACCATGCGTCGCTGCGAGCGTCGCGGCGCCGGCAAGGGCCTCCCAGCTCGCGCGATTCAGCTTGCCGTCCTTCTGTTCCGCTATGACGAGAATCATAAGACCCTGGCCTCTTCGCGCAGCCGCTTGACGAGCTCCTTCGCGGCCTCGGCGGCCGAGCCGCCGATCATCACGGTCTGCTTCGCCTTCTGCGGCAGATAGAGAGCGACGATCTTCTGAAGCGACGCGGCCGCGGGCGCCGTCACCTTGCGAATCTCCTTCTTCTTCGCCGCCATGATGCCCTTGAGCGTGGCGTAGCGCAGCTGGTTGATGCCGCTTTGAATCGTCAGCAGCGCCGGAAGCGGCATGGACAGATGCTGGAACCACCCGCCCTCGAGCTCGCGCTTCACCTTCAACGTGCTGGCCTCGACGAGGACCTCCATGATGATCGTGGAGTGCGGCACGCCGAGTTTTTCGGCCAGCACGGGTCCGAACTGCGCGTGCCCCTGATCGTCGGACTGCAGCCCGGTCAGGATCAGATCGAACTTCTCGTCCGCCATCGCCGGCGCCAGCATCGTCGCCGCCGTGAACGCATCGGCCGCGCCCAGCGCATCGTCTTCGACGTGGACGGCGCGATCCGCGCCACGCGCCAGCGCCTCGCGAATCACCTGCTGCACGCGCGCCGGACCGCCGGAGCAGACGACCACCTCGCCACCGTGCTTCTCGCGGAGGCGCAGGGCTTCCTCCAGCGCATAGGCGTCAGGCTCGTTCATCTCGTAGCTGACGTCCTGCTCGCGGATCCACGTCTTGTCGTCGTTCAGACGCGGCTGCCACTCGCGCGTGGGGACTTGCTTGATACACACGGCAATCTTCATGTTCATCCTAGGCACGCCGGCCATTTTCGTATCTCTTGAACAACAACGCGCCGTTCGTACCGCCGAAGCCAAATGAATTCGACAACGCGTAGCGCACGCCGAGCTCGCGAGCGGTGTTCGGCACGTAATCGAGATCGCACGCGGGATCCTGATCGTCGAGGTTGATGGTCGGCGGCACCTTCTGCTGGTGCACCGCGAGGACGGTGATCCCCGCCTCGAGCCCGCCCGCGGCACCGAGCAGATGGCCCGTCATCGATTTGGTCGATGACACCGCCAGCTTCTCTGCGTGGTCGCCAAACACGCGGCGAATGGCCAAGGTCTCGATCCGATCGTTGTGCGGCGTGGAGGTGCCGTGGGCGTTGATGTAGTCGATCGCCGACGGCGCGATTTGGGCCGACTCGATTGCCGCCATCATCACGCGATACGCGCCGTCCGCGTCTTCGGAAGGCGCGGTCATGTGATACGCGTCCGCCGACATCCCGTAGCCGACCATCTCGGCGTAGATCGGTGCGCCGCGGGCGATCGCCAGCTCGAGCTCCTCGAGCACCAAAACGCCGGCGCCTTCCCCGAGCACGAAACCGTCACGCTGACGATCGAACGGCCGGCTGGCGCGGCTGGGATCGTCATTGCGGGTCGACAGCGCGCGCAGCGCGCCGAAGCCACCGACGCCCATCGCGCAGATCGCCGCCTCGGACCCGCCGGCGATCATCGCGTCAGCGGCGCCGCGCTTGATGATCTCGTAGGCATCACCCACGGCGTGCGCGGAGGCCGTGCAGGCCGTGCACGTCGCCGAATTCGGGCCCTTTGCGCCGAAGCGGATGGATACCTGTCCCGACGCAAGGTTGATGATGGCGCTCGGAATGAAGAAGGGAGAGATCTTGCGGGGCCCGCCTTCGAGCAGCGCTTTGTGCTCGCGCTCGATAGTCGTGAACCCACCGATGCCGGAGGCGATGAACACGCCGACGCGGGCGGCGTTCTGGGGCGTGATTTGGAGCCGCGAGTCGTCCATCGCGAACTGCGAGGCCGCGACGGCGAGCTGAATGAAGATGTCCATCTTCTTCAGCTCCTTTTTTTCGATGAACCGGAGCGGGTCGAAGCCCTTGACCTCGCCCGCGAATCGCGTCGAGAACGCCGACGCGTCGAAGCGTGTGATCGGGCCAATGCCGCTCGTGCCCGCGCACAACGCGTCCCAGTTCGCCTGTGTGCCGATACCGACCGGCGATATCAGGCCGATGCCGGTCACCACGACTCGCCTGCTCAAAATCCCTCCGTCCGTCGCGTGACGCCCATCGCCGACGCGCTACTTCTCCTTCTTCTTGGCGTGCGCCTCGATGTACTCGACCGCTTCCTTGACGCGCGTGATCTTCTCGGCGTCCTCGTCGGGAATCTCGATCCCGAACTCCTCCTCGAACGCCATCACGAGCTCCACGGTGTCGAGCGAGTCGGCTCCGAGGTCGTCCACGAACGAGGCATCCGGCGTCACTTCTTCTTCGTCGACGCCCAGCTGCTCCACGATGATGCTCTTGACCTTGTCGGCAACGGCCACGTAGCCCTCCTACATTGACATCCCGCCGTTGACGGCGAGAACCTGCCCAGTAATATACGACGCCTCATCCGACGCGAGAAAGCAGACAGCGGAGGCGACGTCGTGCGGTGATCCAAGACGACCCAACGGAATTTGCGATGCCCAGGTCTCGCGCGCGCCCTCGGCGATCGCGCGCGTCATGTCCGTCTCGATGAGACCTGGCGCGACGACGTTCACGGTCACGTTCCGCGACGCCACCTCGCGCGCCAGCGCTTTCGAGAAGCCAATCAGCCCAGCCTTCGACGCGGCGTAGTTCGCTTGGCCGGCGTTGCCCACCTGGCCGACCACCGAGCTGATGCTGATGATGCGGCCGGCGCGCTGCTTGATCATCGGCTTCAGCACCGCCTGGCTCAGCGTGAACGCCGCCGTCAAGTTCGTCGCGATCACCTCATCCCACTCCGCGCGCTTCATGCGCAGCATCAGTTGGTCGCGCGCGATGCCGGCGTTGTTCACCAGGACATCGATGCGGCCGTGCCTCGCGAGCACGCCGGACACGAGGGCTTCGACGGCCGACGCGTCGGCGACATCCACGCCGGCCGCTTCAGCCTTCCCCCCGGCGGCCTGCATCTCTTTGGCGACGCCTTCGGCGTTGCTGCC
>DAINCF010000551.1:0-4529 GCA_036732565.1 Vicinamibacterales bacterium | reverse complement strand
TCGACGGCGGAAGCGCAGTCTGCCGGCTGCGGAAGTGGGTTCGCGGCGGGAGAGCACCCGCTGGGTGAATCGTCCACGCATCCCAGAGCGCGAGCCGGTCAGCACTCCGAGAGCACGGACGTTGCTCTATCTGTCGGGAAAACGGATCACGAGGTTTCCGAGCGGGAGCTCCTGCGAGCGGGGTTCGGGTGATGCCAGCGGCGTCCACGCGGGGAACTTGCCGGCATCGAGGCCGCCAATCCTCCCTTCGACCGCGAACTGCGTCATCGCATACGGAAGGCCTTCGGCGCCGAGCGGGTTGTTGGCGTCGCTCACGTGGAAGTGCAGATGTGGCTCGGTCGAGTTGCCCGAGTTGCCGACGAGGCCGAGGACCTGCCCTCGCCGCACCTTGTCGCCAACCTTCACCGTAATCGAACCCGGCTGCAGGTGCGCGTAGAACGCGTACACCTCGTTGCCAAGGTTCACGATCACGTGATTGCCGCCCACGGTCTCCAATGTGATCGGCACGGCGCGTGACGTCGGCCCTGGAACGTTTTCGGGAATGCCGTCTTTCACCGCCGAGACCACACCATCCGCCACGGCCAGCGCCTCGCGGCCGTAGGCGCGATAGCTCTTGTTGTCCTTCGGATCACCGTCAAAGGAACGGCCATCCGGACTGAGCTGCAGCCAGTCGATCCCAAAGCGTTGCGGTACCCTCGCCGTTCCATCGACCGACATGATGGTCCGCCGGTGACCCGAGGAGTTCGAGGGCCCATTGGCGGCCAGCCAGTTCGAA
The DNA here is from genome assembly GCA_036732565.1 of Vicinamibacterales bacterium. Taxonomy (GTDB): domain Bacteria; phylum Acidobacteriota; class Vicinamibacteria; order Vicinamibacterales; family UBA2999; genus JAIVJN01. Next base: position 3,754 of record DAINCF010000551.1, on the reverse strand, counting down.
CCGCGCAGCGGCGGTCCGATCAACTTGGCTGTCTTCGACAGTGTCACGCGTGCGGCATCAGTGGAGAGAACACGCCGCGTCTCTCCCAGCCTCATCGTGATTCGATGCTGCATCGTCGACGGCGCCTTGACCCCGGCAGGTACGGTCACCCACACGTAGACCACGGCACGTTGGCCGGCACCGACATTCAACCGTGCCGCCCCGCGTACGCCGGCCATCCCTGGTCGGGTCACGGCGTCGATCAGCGCGTCGCCCTCGTAGGACGCAAGCTCGGTGGCGCTCGGGTCGCCGAGAACCGTCACGCGATCGAGCACGCACTCGTCGGCCGTCAAGTTCGTCACGTTGAGCTCGTAGACGATGTGGGTCTTGCCATCGGCGGTGAATGGCGTCGGCAGCTTCGGGATCGTCACATCGATCGGAGCGGAGAGGATCGGCCGGCTGCCCTCACTTTGCTGCTGCGCGATGCGGCGGCCGGGTCCGTAGAGCACTCGTCCCGGTCGCTTCTCGGTGTGACGCCCACGATCGATGACGACCTCGCCGTTGACGATCACCCAGTCGATACCTTCCGGATACTGGTTGGGCTCGTCGTAGGTGGCGCGATCCTGAATCGTGTCGTAGTCGAAGATGACCACGTCGGCCCACAGGTTCTCGCGAATGAGCCCGCGATCGGTCAGCCGCATTCGGGTCGCCGGCCACGACGTCATCTTGCGGATCGCCTCCGGCAGCGTCAGCACCTGACGGTCGCGGACGTAGCGCGCGATGACCCGAGGGAAATTGCCGTAGGAGCGCGGGTGCGGAAGGCCGATCGCATCGGGTTGGCCGGGACCGAGTGCACTGCCCGCGTCGCTGCCGATGCTCGTCCAGGGGAAGCGCAGCGCCATCTCGATATCCGGCTCGCTCATCATGTGGAAGGTCGCCATCACGCGACCCTCGCCTTGCGAGACCAGATCGAAGGCCGCGTCCGCCGGCTCTTTGCCCATCTCCCGCGCGATCGCGCTCAGCGTCTTGCCGTTGAAGCGAGCGTTGGCGGCATTGTTGGCATTGGCCAGGACGATGCCGTCCCAGCCGCCGGCGGCCTCGATGATGTTCCACCACCCCGGCGAACCGGTCGCGATCTCACCCTTCAATCGCGCACGGACCGTCGGATCGGCAAGGCGCTTCATCAACGCCTCGCGTCCACCCTCGTGCGCCCACGACGGAATCGTCGCCTCGAGGCCCGTACCGCCCGCCGTGTAGACGTAGAGGTCGGCGGCCACATCGACGCCGCGCCCGCGTGCGGCTTCCACGTGCTCGCCGATCTGCTTCATCAAGATTCCCCAACCAGGACTGTGGGCAACCTTGAGGTGGAAGATCTCGACCGGAAGACCGCCCTTCTCGCCGATCTCGATCGCCTCATCGACGGCCGTTACGACGTCCTTGCCTTCGCCTCGGATGTGGCTGGCATAGATGCCGCCGTAGGTCGCAGCCGACTTCGCTACTTCGATCAGTTCCGCGGTCGTGGCAAAACTGGATGGTGGATAGATGAGCGCCGTGGTCATACCCATGGTGCCGGCACGCATCGCCTGCTCCATGATGGCCTTCATCTTCGTCAGCTCGTCCGCGTTCGGCGCACGGTTCTCCTGGCCGAGCACCGCGACCCTGGCTTGTGTTTCGCTGAAGTACGTGCCGAAGTTGATGCTGATGCCTTGCTTCTCGAGCGTCGCGAAGTACTCGGGAATCCTCTCCGCCGGTACCGGAGTTCCACCTTCGCCGCCGATCGCGGTCGTGACGCCCGCCCTGAGCTTGTTCTCGGCGAGCCCGTGCTTCAGCAGCGCTCCGCCCGACTGGTCCATCATGTCGATCCAGCCGGGCGAGACATAACGCCCGGTGGCATCGATCTCCTGCGCGCCCCGACCGGCGACGAGACCGATGCGGACGAAGCGCCCGCTCTTGATGGCGACGTCCGCACGGATGGGAGAATTACCGGCGCCGTCCAGCACCCACCCGTTTCGGATCACGAGGTCGTAGATCGCAACGCTCGTGTCCTGGGCCGCAACCGCGAGCGAGAGGACGACGAAGGCGAGGGCGGTCGGGAGAAGACGGGAGGTCATGTTCTAGGGTTCTAGGGTTCTCGGTTCGTTACGGTTTCGACGTTCGCTGGGGCGGCGTGACCCGATTGATTGGCGCGGGTCGCGGTGTCCGACGGGCCGGCGTTTGCTCCAGCAGCTTCATGGCTTCCTGAACGGCGCGTTCGAGTTGCGGATCGTGGCCCGCGATCACCGCGGCCGGCGTGTTCTGCACCTCGATGTCCGGCGCCACCCCTTCGTTCTCCACGGCCCATTGTCCGCTGGTGTCGTAGAACGCCAGCGACGGCGCCGTCAGGCCGCCACCATCGATGGTCGGCGGAATCTGCAGGGTGCCGACCAAGCCACCCCACGTGCGCGTCCCGACGAGCGGACCGATCTTCTGCTGCTTGAAGTAATACGGCAAGGCATCGCCGCCAGATCCCGCCGATTCATTGACGATCATCACCTTGGGCCCGTAGATGCCCACGGTGGGAGACGGCGAAGGCTTGCCATCACGCCGAGCGAAATAGCCCATCAGTGGCCGGTCGAGCTCGTTGACGATGTAGTCGGCGACCATACCGCCCTGGTTGTAGCGCTCGTCGATGATCGCGCCATCCTTGTGCTGTTGCGCGTAGAAGTAGCGGTTGAACGCCGTGTATCCCGGGCCACCGGTGTTGGGAAGCCATACGTACGCCAGGCGCCCACCCGAGAGCTTGTCGACCTTGCGCCGGTTGTCCTCGATCCACGCGCGGGTGCGTAATGCCTCTTCGCTGGCAACCGGGACAACCGTGACGAGCCGCGAGCCCTCGATCGACGGCGTGCCATTCACACGAAGGAGCGTCTGACGTCCGGCGGCGCTTTCGAGCAGTTGATAGACGCTCGCGGGCGGCACGAGCGGGCGCCCGTTGATCTCGAGCAGGTAATCTCCCTCGCCGACCTGCACGCCGGGCGCGCTCAGCGGCGCTTGCAGCTCGGGATTCCAGTTCTCACCCGTGTAGACACGGCGGATGCGATAGCGTCCGTTCTCGATCGCGTAATCGGCGCCGAGGAGTCCGACCGACACCGGCTCCTGATCGCCTTGATCGCCGCCGCCGGTGAGATATGAATGGCCGACGGTCAGCTCACCGCCCATCGACGCGACCAGATAGGCGAGATCCGCGCGATGGCCGACATGCGGGACCAGCGCGTTGTACTTGTCGTACACCGCTTGCCAGTCGGCCCCGTGCATCGACGCGTCGTAGAAATACTCGCGCTGAATGCGCCACGTCTCCCGAAAGATCTGGGTCCATTCGGCGCGAGGATCGATCCAGGCTTCGAGGCTCGCGACCTCGATCGATCCCTCACCCACCTTGGCCGGCCGCTCGGTCGGGACGATGCCCCACCGGTTGCCGTCCGCACGATAGAGCAGCTTCTTGGAGTCGCCGGAGAGTGTGTACGAGCGGATGCCTTCGAGGAATGGCGCCGCCCTGCGCTCCCTGAGCTGATACCGATGGAGTGTCAGCGGCGCGCTCGCGGTTTTTCCGGCCTCGAGATAGAAGACGGTCCCCGCAGCACCAGGCAGCAGCCCGCTGTAGTCGCCCGCGGGCACGCCGAGGGCGAGAATACGCTGGCCGATCCGATCGAGGTCGATGCGGACGGCAGGTCGCGCGGCGGGTTTCGCAGTCCCGACTACAACACGTTCTGGGTCGAGCGCGACTATCTGCGCCGCG
>DAINCF010000550.1:0-4558 GCA_036732565.1 Vicinamibacterales bacterium | reverse complement strand
GGATATCCCCCGCCGGGTCGAGGAGGCCCGCCCCCGTACGGCGGACGGGGACCGCTCGGCCGTGGCGGTCCGCCTGGACCGCGATCTTCTCGCGCCCTCGCCTCGCTGACCGCGAGCGGCCGGCCCATGAAGAGCTGACCGTCGAAGCGCCGGATGGCTTCTTCAGCGTTGGCTCGATCCGCGTACTCGACGAACGCGAAACCGCGCGCGCGACCGGTTTCCCGATCGAGCGGCCGGACGATTTGCGTAGGCTCACCGACCGCCGAGAAATGCGAACGAAGGTCGTCTTCGGTGGCCTGGTAGGGCAGATTGCCAATGAAGAGTCGAACTGGTGGCACGGTTGGACGCTCTGACTAGCGACGGCGGCAGCGAAAGTGGGTTGACCGAAGATTCAAGGGTCTCGATGCTTCGAGATGAGGTGTGGGCGTGAGCCCCGGCGCGATAGCTCGATAGGAATTCGTAACGCAGTGTGAACGTGCGATCGACCGAAAGCATAGCAGAAACCCGCGGAGGGGAAAAGTCAAGGGCCTTCGCCGGGAGCACCGTCCAGCTCCGAGAGCTGTGCGCGAATGGCCTCCAACCTGAGACGCAGCATCTCGCGGTGCGCGGGGCGGCACGCCGCCTGGAGCTCGGCCTGCGACCCCGCAAGTGCCAGCTCGAGGCTCGTGCGCCGGGCCGCCTGTGCGCGCTCGGCCTCCGTCAGTGGACGCTGGGCCGGGATCTGCCGCCGAGCGTCCTCTTGCTGCGACTCGATGGCCTTGCTCTCCCACCCTCGCGCCATCGAAGCAGGGTAGCACGCACGGGACGTCGGCGTTCGAAAACGAGCCCGCCGCCGAGCGCCCGAGCTCGCTCCGCCGGCATCGGGCACGCGTGCCCAGGTGCCCGGCGGCTGCTCGTTTTCACACTGCTGATAGCATCGAGTCGATGCATCGCGTGGTCGTGGCGCTCGCGTCCGTGATGATTCTGTGCGGCGTGCTGATCGGCGTAAGCGAAGCCCAATCCGAATCGCGGCCGCCAGACACACCGGCGCCGGCGAACGAGGAACGCGACCTCGACGTCGTGCTCGTCAACGGCGCCAGCGAGTGGTCGGTTGGCATGGGGATCGGTCTCGGAGTCGGTCACCCCTCGACCTATGCATTCCAGTCCCTATCGTGGGGACGCGTGCTGACAGGTCCGGCTGGCCCGGACTTCGTGCGCGGTCGGTTCGAGTGGGCCGTGGAGGTCGTGCCGATCTTCGGTCAGTTCGATCCCGAGCGGTCGTGGGGCGTCGGCATCGCGCCGCTGGTGTGGCGATGGAACTTCGAGCGACGCGGGCCGCTCGCGCCGTTTGCCGAGGTCGGCGGCGGCGGTCTCTGGACCAGCGAGCCCATTCCGAGCGGGACCGTCGGCGGCAACTTCACGGTCCACGTCACGCTCGGCGTGCGCAAGCTGACGAGTGCCCGCCGCGGTCTCGTCCTGGCCTACCGCTACGATCACATGTCGAACGGCAACCGCGCGGATCGCAACCCGGGCATCAACGCGCACGTCGCCTACTTCGCGTGGACGTTCCTGCAGGCCGTACGACAGTAGCCACCGAGGCACCAAGACCACCCGGAACGCTAGCCACCAAGCCACCAAGCCACCAAGGTATCTTTCCCAAAACCAAGAATTCTCCGTGTTTTGGTGCCTTGGTGGCGAGATCTCTTCGTGTTCTTTGTGTCCTTGTGGCTATCGCTCGTGTTGGACGGCTTTCGGAGTCAGGACTTCCTGCGAATCGAGGTAGATCGCCGTCACTCGGTCGCCGACGATCTCGAGCGCCGAGGGGACGCCCATGTAGACGCTTGCCAGCATGCCGGTGTCGATGACGTAGACCAACCCTCCGAAGCGCTGCGTGATGCGGCCCGGTTGTGGCGTGTGGGCGACGACCAGGCGCGTGGCTCGGTAGGCTTTCAGCACCGCTGCGACCTTGTCCTGTTCGGCCTCCGGCAGCGTCGCGTAGCCGCGGATCCAGAGCGGCCCCTGCGGCGCGAGCAGGGACCAATTGCCGATGTCGAGCAGGGTTTGCGCCTCCTGCAGCTCCTCGAAGCTCAAGGTCGGTCGCGGCGCCTCGCGATCGTTGCGCTGCGCGTCGATGAACACGTTGGCGACCTTGATTTGGTTGGCCGCCGCCTCCAGGAGCTCGTTGAGCGTGAAATAGGGGAGCGCGAGCTTGCGATCGACCAGCTTCTGCGCGAAGCGATCGAAGCGAGCCATCTCGCGGCGGGCGGTCTCGTTGAGATCGTCGAGCGGACGGGTCGACGGTGTGAGCGGCGGGCCCGCGTGCATGAAGATGGTGCCGCCGATCGCGGCGGCGATGTCCTTCTGGCGCAGCCACGCGCCGTACCGCCCACGCGCGCGAAAGGCGTCGCGATACTCCAGATAGCCGCGCGGGTGCGCGGTCATCCAGGCGTCGCGAGTCTGTTGATACGGCGGCGGGATCTCACCGGCCTCGCTCTTCTGGGTCTCGGCCAGCCGCGCGTAGCTGGTCCATCCCTCATCGCGCCGGGCGTCGGATTGCGCGTCGGCGAACGCCGCGTAGAGATCGGGGTTGACGTCGCGCGTGTCGCCCAGGGCGTTCATGACTTCGTGGTTGCCCGCGAGGGAGACGACGCGTCCACCGGCGCGCGAGGCGTCGCGCTCCAGCGTCATCAGCAAATCCAGGGCCTCTTTGACGCCGAGCCCGCGATCGGTCACGTCGCCCGTCTGCACTAGCGTGGTGGAGCCGCCCGCCCAGCGGTTCGAGCTGTCGATCACGCCGGTCCGCCGGAGGATACTGACGAGGCCGTCGTGATTGCCGTGGACGTCGCCGATGGCAACGACGCGGGCGGGATCCGGCGCGGCGAACGCGAGATGCAGCGCTGCTGCCAGACACAGCGTCGCGCGCCTAATCGAAGAAGACGCTCGCCTCACCCTTGGAGCGTACCATGCGCGTGATGTTGCCGCGCATCCTGTCGCGCCGGACCAGGATGGCCTCCAGCTCCTTCGCGCCGATCCACGGTCCAAGCGCCCGCTGCAGATCCTCGGCGGTGAGCGCGTCGATGCGCTGCCACAGCTCGCGATCGATCAGCACGGGGGCGGAGGTCCCGTCGAGCGAGCGGCGGTTCGTGAACGCGCGCGAGTGGTCGATCAGCAGCAGGTGCCAGTCGTTGTCGTAGAGCAGGTTCCCCTGGTTGCGATCGATGTTCGCGATCAGCTGATCGAACAGCTTCATGCGGCTGATCTGCTTACTCCAATGCGGCTCCGGACCCTTGATGGGATTGTCCGCCTTCCATCCCTTGACGGGCTCGATCCACCAGATGGCGGCGCCCGTCGCGCCCTGATGCGTCCGTTCGACCACCGGCGGCACCATGTGCATCTCGAGCAGCTTGTCGAGCTCGTAGGCCGCGACCTCCGACTTGTAGCTCTCGTAGTAGCCGCTGCGGAAGCCCGGTGGCAGCGGTTTCCACGCCGCGCTTCTGACCGGCGTCGTCTGCGCGAAGAACGCGCGCTTCGGTCGCGTGACGCCGATCGGGACTTCGTCGATGCGCGCGATGTCGGCGCTCTTGAGGAACGCTTCGGCCGCCTGCTCCTGTCCAACCCACGCGCGCGAGCACGCGACGGTGACAGGGACGGATGCCGGGGCGGCGCCCTGCGTGACGCGTAGGGGCGGTTCGCGAACCGCCCCTACAACCTCGACGCCATACACGCCCACCCACGTAACGAGCGAGAGCGTGCCACCGAGCGCGAACAAACGAACCCGATCGATCATGCGTCCTCCGGTCTACCGTTCGTAGGATTCGCGTTTGGCTGAGGCGGACAGTTTAGTCAGGTACTGGAAGGGATCGCTCCAGAATCTTTGTTTGAGCTCCGACAGGCTGTTCGCCCCGCCGTAGCTGACCGACGAGCACAAGTGCTTGAGAATGTCCTGGATAATCGGTCGGACCGACCCGCGGGCCGGCACGCTGACCTCCGTCCCTTCCGCGCCGAGGGCGTCGATGTCGACGGCGTCGGCGTCCTCGACGTCCAACCGATCGCGAATCGCCTCGATGGACGCCATGCCGCGCAGCACCTTGAAGGGCACCTTGACCGTGCGTTGCGCGTCGGGCAGCAAGACCGACTTCTGCACGACTTCGCCCGGGGTTTCCTCGGTGCCGGCGAACATGCTCCCGAGCATCACCGCATCGCCGCCGAAGAGCATCGCCTCCAGGATGGCGCCGTGTCGCCGCACCCCGCCGTCGGCGATCAGCGGCACTGTATCGTCTGGCGGCGCGTCCGCGCCGCGGGTGTTCGGGCTGAGCGCATCGCCGGCACGTGCGGCCGCGGCGAGACGGCATTCCACCAGCGCCTGCAGCTGCGGCACGCCAAAGCTCGTCGTAACCCGCGTCGTGCAGCCGCCACCCGGGCCGATCCCGACCTTGATGGCGTTGACGCCGCGCTCGGCGAGGAACCGCACGCCGTCTGCGGTGGCGACGTTCCCGGCCACGAGCTCAACGCCGTCGAAGCGGGCGCGGAACGCCTCGATGGCGCGCGCCATCACCACGGAATGCCCGTGCGCGATGTC
>DAINCF010000549.1:0-4559 GCA_036732565.1 Vicinamibacterales bacterium | reverse complement strand
CGGGCGGCGCGGTCGTGCTGCCCGAGCCCGGCGGCGGCATCGGTCGCGCGAGCGGCGGCTGCTTCTTGCCACACGCGCTACCCAGCAGCGCCGCCATGACGAGAACCGCCATGCTCAACTGCGTTGCTTTCCTGCGAGTCATCGATCCCTCTCCCTCTGTCGAACTCATCTCGTATCACGAACTCACGTTTGGAGATGAACTTTCGATCGAATGAACTTCAGCTTCCGTCCCGAACCTCTGTCGGAAGCGACCCTCCGAGTGAAACCGTCGTACGTAACCCACGTGCGAACCTTCGTGCGGAACCCACGTGCGGAACCCGCGTGCGAACCTTCGTGCGGAACCCACGTGCGGAACCCGCGTGCGAACCTTCGTGTGGAACCCCTGTTCACTGCTCACTGCGACCAGTTGGGCGTTTGATTGTTGCCATCACGCGTAATCTGTCGGACGTTCTTGCCGTCGCGGTCGACGGTGAAGATCTGGCTGCGGCCCGACCGCGTCGACATGAACGAGAGATGCCGTCCGTTCGGCGCCCACGCCGGGCTCTCGTTGCTGCCGTCACCGAACGTGATCTGCGTGGTCTCACCCGAGGCGAGGTTCAAGACCTTGATGTCGTAGCCGGGTCCGGTGCGGGCCGTGAACGCCACTTCGTTGTACGGAGCGGGCGACCACGTCGCGCGATCGGCGTTGGTCTCGAAACTGAGCCGGCGCAGCCCGAGACCGTCGACGTCGACCACCCAGATCTGCGGCGAGCCCGATCGATCCGATGTGAACGCGATCTGCGTTCCAGCCGGCGACCACGTCGGCGTCGTGTCGATCTCCGGGTGATTGGTCAGGCGGCGCACGCCGGACCCATCCTTGTTCATCACGTACAACTCGGGGTTGCCATCGCGATTGGACGTGAATGCGATGCGCGTGCCATCCGGCGACCACACGGGAAGCCAGTTCTGCCCGATCTTCTTCGTCGGCGTATCCATCGTCCCCTGGTAGATGTAGGAGACGAAGATATCGGGATAGCCCCAGCGATACGACGTATATGCAATCGAGCGACCGTCCGGAGACCACGTCGGCGTGATGTTGAGCGCGCGGTTCACCGTGATCCGGCGCGAGTTCGCGCCGTCGTAGTCGGCGATGTAGACCTCCTTGACGTCGCGATTGTCGACGGTGCCGGTCGCGCGCTCGCGATTCCGATCGGAGGAAAACGTCAGCTTCGTGCGCGCCACGCCGCGCAGCCCGCGCTGTGTCTGATGGATCTCGTCGGACACGGTGTGCGCGTAGAGTCGCGGATTCGCCGCCGAGCCCGAGTACTCGCGCGCCAGCAGTTGCCGGCGCGACTTCACATCGAACAGGCGCATCTCCACGCGGACGTTGCTGCCGTCCTTGGTGACGGTGCCGGCCACCAGGCCGTCGACGCCCAGCTCGCGCCAGCGATCGAACGGCAATTCGTTCAGCGAGGTCGCCGCGGGGATCGACCGGTAGGTGTCGCGCGGCACCAGGTAGAACTCGCGCTCGAAGTTCAGATCGTCCCACAACACGCTGCCGATCGTCTGCGCGATCTCCTGCGTCTCCGCGTCCCCGCCGAGCGCGATGAAGTCGGGCACCGCCATGCGCGGCGGCGTGCCATCGTCGCCGCGAAGGGTCACGCCGATCTCGCTCGGCTGCTGCGTCGGTTGCGGTGGAGGAGTGGGCTGCTGAGCGGTTCCAACAGTCACGAGCATCGCCAGCAGGGGAGCGAGTAGTCTCATTCGTCTCATCAGCGGTAATACTCGAAGGTCAGGTGCACGGTCAGCGAAGGCTGGCTATAGGCCGCCGGCAGCGGCGGCAGCTGTTTGGTCAGGAGCAACGCGCGCTCGGACAGGAAGTCGAGCGTCGTGTTGCCGCTCGGTTTCTCGCGCTGAATGGCCGTCAGCGTCCCGTCACGTTGAATCGTGAACTTCATGACGGTGACACCGGCCGACGCCTGCTTCGAGCTCCAGTTGCGGTTGATCAACTCCTGCATGGTGACGATGTACTCGGGGCAGCAGAAGTCGCCGACGTCCAGCTCGGCGCCGGTGCCGCCGCCGCCAGACGTCAACCCGAATCCCGTGCTCTTCGATTTCGTGTCCGCGACGGCGGTGCCTTTGCGCAGCTCCTCGCCCTTCGCCGGCGTCTTGCTCTTCGGCTCCTTCACCGTCGTCTTGATCGGGGCCTCCTGCTTCTTGGGCACGGTCTTCGTCGGCTCGATCATCTCCGGCTCCGCGGCGGCGGGCGGGCGCACCGGCTCGATCGCCTTCTTTGCCTCGGAGTCGCGCAGCTGCTGCACCGGACGGGCAGACATCGCCGTCATACCGCCATCGCGCGGCCCGATCGGCCCGCCGAGGCTGATGGTCATCACCGTCCCCGGCTCTTCAGCGGTTCGGGCGCCCAGCCATCCGGCCGGGACGAGCGCGATGGTCGCGAGCAGCGCCACATGACAGACGGTCGACCAGCCCAACATGCGATCCAGTCCGCCAGGCGGCGCCTGACGCTGGGCGATCACATGACTAACGGCATCCATCCAACCCCTCAATCGAGCTCATCGCCTGCCTCGCTGCTCGGCGACGATGCCCACGCGCTCGATGCCGCCGTCCTTCAATCGGTCGAACACTTCCATCAGCTCTTGAATCTGTACCTGACCGTCGCCGCGCAGGAAGACTTCCTTGGCTTCCTTGGTCAGCATCACCTGACGCATCCGCTCCGCGAGTACGTCCACCGGCACGGATTCGTCATCGATGAAGACCCGATGGTCGGTCCGGTAGGAGAGCGGCACCGTGATGTAGGTGCGCTGCTCGGACATCTTGGCCGTGTTGCGGGCCTGCGGCAGGTTCACCTCTACGCCACGCTGCAGCATCGGCGCCGCGACCATGAAGATGATGAGCAGCACCAGCATCACGTCGATGAGGGGGACGACGTTGATCTCCGCCAGCGTCGACGACACCCTGTGGCCTCGTCGTCCTCGGCTCTCGCCGGCCGACGGCTGCGCCATGACCTTCGGCATTACGTGAAATTCCTCTCAGAGATGTTCAGGAACTCGAGCGCGAAGTCGTCCATCTCGGAAGCGTAGGTCTTCACCTTCGTCGTGTAGTGATTGTAGAAATAGACGGCGGGAATCGCGGCGAAGAGCCCCATCGCCGTCGCGATCAACGCTTCCGCGATGCCGGGCGCCACGACCGACAAGTCCGTGGAGCCCTGCGTGCCGATGTTCAGAAACGCCGCCATGATGCCCCAGACCGTGCCGAACAGGCCGATGAACGGTGTGATGCTGGCCGTGGTCGCCAGGAACGGCACGCGCTTCTCGAGTCGATTGACTTCCACTGACGCCGCCCGCAGCAACGCCCGATCGACCGCGGTGAGGCTCTTCAAGGTTGGACGCGTCACGACCGCGGTGGGACTGCTTCCGGTCGCCGCCACCGCCGGCTGGCGGAGTTGGGCGTTCAGCTCGGCGTAGCCCGCCTGGAACAAGCCCACCAGCGGGCTGTCCTTCAACGTGGCGCACACCGCCTGCACCTCGGAGAACTTGGTGCTGCGGCGAAAGACGTCCAGGAACGTCGCACTCTGGCGCTCAATGCGCCGAAACGAGACAGCCTTGTAGAGAATGATGGCCCACGAGGCCACGGAGAAAATCAACAAGATGACGAGGATCGCTTGCGAAGCAGGGCTCGCATCGCGAATGAGCTGAACGACATCTCCGGTCGCGCCAGCGGCGGGCGCGGCACTGCCTTCCGATTGCAGTGCCAGGACTAATAATCCAGGCGTCGGCAACCAAGCCTCCGATGAGTTTTATCCGTTCCTGGGGAGTGCGCTGCTGGGGAGAGCGCGGGACGCCCCGAACGGTAGCACAGCCACAGAAATTCTGTCAAACCCATGATACGATGGAAGTTCCGCTTCGACTAGCGATTCCTAAGGGCGGTTCGCGAACCGCCCCTACCACAACCCCTTGGGGGAGGCCCTCCCGGTGATCCGGTACCTCGCCATCCGGAACCTCGCCGTGCTCGAACACGTGACGGTCGAGTTTGAACAGGCGTTCAACATCCTAACGGGCGAGACCGGCGCCGGGAAGTCGATCCTCGTCGAAGCCGTTGGCCTGCTGCTCGGCGGACGCGCGACGCCGGATCTGATCCGTACTGGCGCTGACTCGGCGAGCGTTGAAGCCATCTTCGAAGATGCCGACGGCACCGAGGTGATCGTCCGCCGGGAGATCACCGCTCAAGGTCGGAGCCGCGCGTTCATCAACGGCGCGCTCGGAACTGCGGCCGCGCTCCGGGACCTGTCGCAGCGGCTGGTCGAGATGCACGGTCAGCACGAGCATCAGCTGCTCTTGGATCCCTCTCGACATCTGCCGCTGCTGGACGGCTGGGCGGGCCTGACGCCGTTGGCGGCGGAAGTGACCGCGTCGTTCGATGCGGTGCAGACCGTCCGCGCGCGCATCGATCGCTTGCGGATGGACGATCGCGAGCGCGCGGCGCGGCTCGAGCTCGTCTCGTTTCAGCTCTCCGAGCTGGATAGCCGTCCGCGGCGTCACCGACCAGCGCCAGGTAATCAG
>DAINCF010000548.1:0-4566 GCA_036732565.1 Vicinamibacterales bacterium | reverse complement strand
GAGCGCTCGCAGGTATCCAGCGCTCACCATGCGCGTGCCGACGGTCATGGCACCGTTCGCGTCGGGGCCGGCCAGCCCGCTGACGGCGACCTGATACCGCAGGGTCGCACCTCCTGCCGGCAGAAAGTTGGTCACGCCAGCCGCCTGCACATCCGGGCGTTGCTGGAGCTCGGCGATCAAACGCTCTTGCATCCGTCCAATCTGCACTTGATCTTCGTTCCAGCCCGCTCCCACCCGAAACGTGATCACGTCGTCCGCCTTGAACCCGACGTCCACGCGCGTCAGATTCGCGTAGCTGCGGAGGAGCATGCCTGCTGCGGCCACGAGCAGCAGGCTGATCGCGATCTGACTGACGACGAGTCCCTGCTGGAGCCGATGCTGTCCGCCCGCCACGGACCGCGTCTCCGACGAAGTCATCGCCAGAGCCATGCCGCGACGCGTCACCATCCACACAGGAAGCAATCCACAGACGATGGCGGCAGCGGCGCTGACGAGGACCGCCACCGTCAGCGCGCGCCAGTCAAGTCCGATCTCTTCCAACCGTGGGAGCGTGGCGAACATGGTCTTGAAGACGCCGACCAGTCCTGCAGCCGCGAACCCGCCGAGCGCGGCGCCCGCCGCCGCGATGAGACTCGTCTCTCTCAGCACCGTGCCCATGATCTGTGAACGTGACGCGCCGAGCGCGGTGCGAACCGCCAACTCGCGCTCGCGCCGGCGAAGCTGCACGAGCATCAGCCCGGCGATGTTCGCGACTGCAATGGTCAGCAGGAGCGCCATCGCACCGAATACGAGAATCAGCGGCTGCCGATACCCTCCGACGCGGGTGTCCTTGAGGTCCGTCACCGTCGACGACCAGTCGCGGTCGGTCGTCGGGAACGCTTCACCGAGCCCCCGCTGGACCTGGTCGAGGTCAGCGCGCGCCTGCTCAACGGACACGCCAGGCTTCATCCGCCCAACACCATTCAGAAAGCGCGCTGCCCGAGCTTGCATCAGAAACGCATTCATCTGCGCGGGCAGCCAGACGTCGGTGGGCGTAGTCGAGAACGCGGCCGGCATTACGCCGACAATCGCGAAACGACGGCCGTCGATCACGAGGTGTTGCCCTATTGCCGCGGAACTGCGGCCGTACCGCCGCGTCCACAGCCCCTCGCTGATCACCGCGGCACCGGGACCGCCGAACACCTCCTCGTCGCTGGTGAAGGTACGGCCAACCAGTGCGTTCATGCCGAAGACCGCAAAGAACCGCGGCGCCACGCGACGCCCGTCCAGACGCTCGGGTTCCGCGACGCTGGTATCGGTCATGCTGTCGGTGTACGCCGCCGAGAGCGCCTCGAACGTCTGATTCAATCGGTTCCATTCCTCGAGGCGGACAGGCGCAATGAGACTGGTCGCTTCCTTTCTGGCCGGGCTCGCCTCGTAGACGGCCACGAGGCGATCGGCCTGCGGGTAGGGAAGCGGCCGAATGAGCACGGCGTCGACGACGGCGAATAGCGCGGTCGTCGTGGCGATGCCGAACGCCAGCGTCACCACCGCCGTCAGTGCAAACGCCGGACGCCGGATCAGTGAATGAAGCGCCTGTCGAAGAGCACTCACGCGAACCTCCAGGCCCCCAAGCCCCCAAGCCCCCAAAGCCTTCAGACGAGGTGACCGTCAGAACCGTTGTTGACGTTGTACGTAGCGCAGGCCTTGAGGCCTGCCGAGCGTACGTAGCGCAGGCCTTCAGGCCTGCCCGAACCTCAGCGGCGCTCCTGTGTGGCGTCACGCCGGCCTGACGGCCTGCGCTACGTACGCTCTCTCAGCGGGCGTCGAGCAGGCGGATCGATTGGCCGACGCGGTTGAACGCGGGGGTGTAGGTCCGCGCGTCCTCCTCGGGAACGATGGTCAAGTAGTAGAACAGATTGCCGTCGTTCAGCAACGTCGTGTAGACGCCAACCAGCTCGGTACCACCGGTCGCCGACCGACCCGTGAGCGACGTGCCGATCGCGGCCCGCCTCGACATTTGAATCCGTTGCTGCTGACCCGAGACGCGGAGGCCAGGATTGCCACGCACGAGCGCGTCGACGAACGCGTCGCTCGCGTCCTCCAGTTGACGAGAGGGCGCGCGCGTCACCCCCAGCTCGATGCCGTGCGTCAGCACCGTCTGCCCTTCGGCCTGACCGAACGCGTTCTGCGGCACGTACTTGACCGAGCTGTTCGAGCTGACCGCTTGCCAGTTCGACGGGACGGCCACTTCGAACAAGCCGCCGCGTGCCGTGCGATAGCTGGTCGAGGGCGGCGGCACCGGCTGACCGATCGTGCCCACGGACGTCGGCGCGTTGCTGTCGTTGGTCGATCGCCGTGGGTCGGACATGGAGCGGGCCGGCGGTAGCCGCGATAACGCGACCTTGACCGACTCGAAGTCCCGCACATCGGCACCGCCGCGATCGGCGACGCCCAACAACTCCGCCTCGCGGGCGATGTACTGCGATCGATTCCCCGGATCCGGGTGGCTACTCATCCACTGCGGGCCGCCACTGCCCTTCGACTCCCGCTGGATGGTCTCGAACATGCGACCCAGGTCGCGCGGGTCGTAGCCGGCCCGGGCCATGATCTGCGCGCCAAGGAGATCGGCTTGCTTCTCGTACTCGCGGCTGTATTTCAACAGCCAGGTGCCGAGGCCGAACTGCGAGCCCTGCGAGATGACCTGGCCCCAGCCGCCCCCCACGACCGCGCCGGCGATCGCGCCGGCAAGCGCGCCGATCTGGAAGCCTTGCGCCTTCGTCGCGTTGGCGGTGCCATGGCGCAGGAGCACGTGACTCAGCTCGTGGGCCATCACGCCCGCCACTTCCCCTTCGCCCTTCGCCGCCTCGAACATGCCGCGGTTGACGAACATCGGACCACCAGGCAGCGCGAACGCGTTGATCTCCTTCAAGTTGACCGGCGTAAAGGAGTATTTGAAGACCGGATTGTTGAGCTCCCGTGGTGACGCATCCACTAACCGTTGACCGAGACGAGAGAGATACGACTCGATCGCATCGTTCTCGATGACCGGGTACTCCTTCCGTACCTCAGCCGCCGCCTCGAGGCCAATCTTCACATCGTCCTCAGGCGAGTACTTATTCCTGGGAGGCGTGACTTTCGTTTGCGCCTCTGCCGTCACCACGGCAAGCGCGAGCACCATGCCGATGAGTCGGATGCGCATTCCCAATGTTCGCATGAGAACGGTAATAATCGCCCTCATGCGCATGAGATGGGCCTGCTGCACTGCAGGACTATTGGCGCTTGGATTGCTGCTGAGCCCGGCATCGATCTCGGCGCAGAATCGGGCGGGGTTCGAGGCGGAGCTGGTCCGTCTCGCGCGGCAGCTGGGCGTTGGGTCGTTGTCGGCCGCGGTCGTCGAAGGCAGCACGACCGTCTGGGTCCGACACATCGGGACCAACGCGCGTCGCGGCGACGCGGTCACGTACTCGATCGGCGAGCTCACCCAGGCACTCACGGGCGCGCTGACGGCAAAACTCGTAGCCCAGAAGAAGGTCACCCTCGATGCGACGGTCGACATCGGCGCCAACACACCCGTTCAGCTCCGGCACGTGCTGCTGCATACGGCGGCGGGCACGGCCGGCACCCGATACATCTATAGCCCCGCCCTCTACGACCGTGCGGGTCCAGTGCTGGCCAAGGCAGCCGGGGCCGCATCGCTCGGCGCCGCGTTCGCCGCGGAGCTGATCCGCCCGCTGCGACTCGTCAACACCAGCGCTCCGCCCACGGTCAGGGCGAGCGATGGAGTGCAATCCACGGTTGAAGACGTGGCGCGATTGGTCGGGGCGTTCGATGCCGCCACCTTGGCGCCGAGGGCTCTGATGTCTTCGCTGCTGCAACCTGGACGTGACGCGGGCGGCAGCGCGCTGCCCACGGCGATTGGTTGGTTCGTGCAGTCGATCGGCGGTCAGCAAGTGCGATGGCAGTTTGGCAATCAGGCCGACGGATCGTCGCTCGTGATGAGCCTTCCCGGCAAGCGATTGACGCTGGTCGTTCTAGCGCGGGGCAATCGGCTCAATGCGCCGTTCGGTCTCTCGTTCGGCGATGTTCGCTGGTCCCCGGTCGCGTCCGCATTCTTGACCAACTGGGCTGGGCTGAAGCTCGAGCTTCCCGAGGCGCGGCGCACGATGACAGAGGCGCTGATAGGGCTCGCATCGGAGCGACACGCGGAAGCCGCCAAGCTCGCCGAGAAAGCCGCGAGCCTCGCGCCGGCGCTCCAGAACGCACCGGATGGCGCGCTGCTCGCCGCCTTTGCACGTTCGGGACAAGCCCCGCTTTGGCAGATGGGCGAATCCGTGGCGCGCCGACTGCTGGCCGTCGATGCCAATCACCCGCGAACCCAGCTCGATCTCGGTGTCTTGCGCATCGGCGCTGGCAAGGCCGACGAGGGGCGCGCGTTGCTGCAGAAGCTGCTGGCAGAGGGACAAGCGACGCCGGAGATTCAAGCGGAGGCCAATCAGATCCTCAAACGCCAGTAGGCGCGGCTTCCGCCTTCGCGCGCGAGCGCTTCGGCGAGACTCGCCGGAGCCTTGGCGGAGGCGGTCGGCC
>DAINCF010000547.1:0-4582 GCA_036732565.1 Vicinamibacterales bacterium | reverse complement strand
CCAGGTACGATCGCTCTTGGCAGGCCTGAAGGCCTGCGCTACGTACGCTTCCGCTGGGCGGATCTAGAACGTCATCCGCAACCCAAGCTGCATGATCCGGGCGTCGAGCGCCGTGGTGATGCGGCCGGGATCGGCCTGGGCGATGTTGTTCCTCGGCGTGCCGAGGTTCACGAAGTTGAAGGCGTTGAACGCCTCGGCACGGAACTGGATCCGGAGGCCGGTCCGCGGTTGGAACGTCTTGAAGAACGACAGATCGACGTTCTTGGCGCCCGGTCCGATCAGCGCGTTGCGCGGGCTGCTACCCAAGGTCCCGTCGGGCGGAATCGCGAACGCCTGCGAATTGAAGTACTGCCGGATGATCTCGTCGCGCGAGCGATCGTTCGCCAGGTCCGGATCGCCGACCAGGTTGGCGCGTGACGTGTTGAACGACAGCATGGTGTCGCGCCCGCTCGAGACGGTGAACGGCGTGCCGCTCGACAGCGTCACGATGCCGTTGAACTGCCAGCCTCCGAGCACGATGCGAGCGGCGCCGGTCTCGGGCGAGGGCAGCTCCCACACGAACGACGTCACCAGCCGATGGCGCCGGTCGTGATCCGCCAGCCCCCAGCCATCCATCGGATTCAGCGGATCCTGCGTCGGGAGATCGTCGCTGCTCGCGTTGTCGAACGCTTTGCTGAAGCCGTAGCTGGACAGGATGGAGTACGAGCCGCCGAAGCGCTTGTTCACCGTCAACTCGAACCCGTGATACCTCGACTTGCCGATCGGATCGAAGCTGGCGATGCTCTCGTACTCCGGGTAGATGCGCCGCTGTTGCCGGTTCGCCAACGTCGCGCCCGGCCCGAAGATCGCGGGGTTGATCTGTCGCGTGGTCGGCATCCGGTCGGCCCTGGTGCCCACGTAGGCAGCCTTGACGACGAGATCGCCCATCAGCTCGCGCTGGATGCTGACGTTCCACTGCTGACTGTAGCCGTGCGACGAATCCTCGGGGACCGACGTCACCCGCACGGGTCGCGAGAACTGGTAGTTCGCAATCTCCTCCGGCGTCTGCGGCGGGAGATACGGATACGGATTCACGAGGCCCGCGTACGGATCGCTGAACTGGACGTTCGGCGTCGTGCGGCTGACCGAGTACGGCGGCGTGAACACCAGGGTCTTCGGGAACGTGAAGAACCGCGCGGTGTCGTAGAAGATCCCGTAGGCCGTTCGGATGCTCGTCTTGGGGTTGACGCTCCAGGCCAGGGCCAACCGCGGCGCCACGTTGCCCCACTTGGTGGGATGTCCGCCCCTCGGAATCCCCTCGTCGCCGGCATACAACAAGCCCAACGGCGCGTTGGGGAAGATCGTGGATTGCTGCCCGGGGCGGAAGACCGGTTGCGGCTGACCGGGCTCGTAGAACGCGAAGAACGGCTCCCACCGCACGCCCAGTGACAACGTGACCGGCGCGCTGAGTTGCCAATCGTCCTGGGCGTACAGCGCGAACGTCTGCGAACGCCCTTTGTTCTGACGCACGGAGAACTGTTGCACCTGGCTGGCGCGCCCCAGCAGGAAGTCGGCGAACGAGTTTCCCGAATACTGCCCGTTGAAGTCGAAGCAGGGATCGTTGCAATTGGCCGCCGTGCGATTGTTCGCGGACCAGCGGTATTCGCCGCCGAACTTCAGGACGTGCGCGCCGCGGGTGTAGGTCGTATCGTTTTTGATCTGCAGCGTCGGTCGATCGTCTGGCTCGTACGCGTCCTGGTTCATGTTCCAGTAGCCCGCGACGCCCCCACGAAACATCGTCGGCAGGTCGACGCCAGGATCCGCGGTGGCGTTGTTCACGTTCACGCCGAGGCTCTGGTAGGTGATGTTGTCGCCCGTCGGCAACGGACCGCGATCGAGGTCGGTTTCGGCGTAGGCGAACTGCATCGAGTTCACGAGCCTGGGGCTGATGATGTAGGTGTGGTTCGCGGCGACGTTCCAGGTGACGAAGTTCACTTCCTGCTGCAAGATGGGCAGGCTGCCGACGCCGTCCGCGTTGAAGGCGCCTTGCATCGACTCGTTGGTGTCGTAGAAGAATCGACCGAACAGGCGCTGTGCGCCGGTCAGCTGCATGTCGACGCGGGCCATGATCTGCTCGCCATCCTTGATGGCTGGACGGTTGTAGACGTGCTGGCCCGTCGGTTGGTTGGGTAGCGGGACCATCTTCTCCAGAAAATTGACGGCCGCCCGGTCCAGGCGCGCGGCGGGAATTTGATTGTTCGGGAACGGTTGTCCGGTCTGGGGATCGCGCGGCTTGAGGCTCGACTGCGAGAAGTCACCGGCGCGCTCGGCCGCGGTGGGGACAACGAGGTTGGACGTGCTCACACCACGTCGTTCGCGAAGCCCTTCGTACGAGAAGAAGAAAAACGTGCGGTCGCGCGTAATCGGCCCGCCGAGCGTGCCGCCGAACTGATTGCGACGCAGCTTGCCCTTCTCCAGCGCGAAGAAATGTTTCGCGTCGAGGGCATCGTTGCGGAGGAACTCGTAGAGGCTGCCTCGGAATTGGTTGGTGCCCGACTTGGTCACCGCATTGATGACGGCGCCCATGTTCCGCCCGTACTCGGCGCTGAAGTTACTCGTCTGCACGGTGAACTCTTCCAGCGCATCGGGATTGGGAACGATCGCCGCGACACCGCCGAGCGCGTCGTTGTTGTCCCCGCCATCCAACATGTAATTGTTCGACGTGCCGCGGAGGCCATGCACCGCGATACCGCCCTGCTGCTGCATGGTCGTGTTTCCCTGTCCTTGCACGACGCCGGGCAGCAGTAACTGCAACTGCAGAGGATCGCGGCCATTCAACGGCAGCTCGCGGATGCGCCGCTCGTCGACGATCTCGCTGATGGTGCCGCCCACCGTTTCGATGGTCGGCGCCGTCCCCGAGACCGTCACCGCATCGGAGAGCTGGCCGACACTCAGGACCACGTTGACCTGCTGGACGTCCTCGACGTTCAGTCGAAACGCGGCGGTCGCGAACTTGCGGAACCCCTGCAGTTCAGCTTCGACGTGATAGGTGCCGACGGGAAGACGCGGCAGCGTGAAGCGGCCGCCGCTATCGGAGACCGCGCCGCGTTCCAGTCCGGTCAGGTCGTTGATCGCCGTGACCGTGACGCCCGGGATGATGGCGCCGCTTTCGTCCTGGACCATGCCGCGAATTTCCGCGGTCGATTGAGCGAAGAGATCTGCGGGGAGGAGAAGCACGATCACCAACGACAGCGATCGCGTCAGAAGAGACAGACGTCGTCCGAGAGTCATCCTTACCTCCTTCGGCTGGCACGGAAGGTGGAGGCGCCGCGACGCGGAACGTCAACTCACTTCGAGCGATTCGTTTAATACACCGATTCAATCTCTGCGCGACGGGGATTCCTCCTGGGCCAATTGTTTCAATGATCGCGCGCGGACCCGCGCCATATGCGTGATGGAGAACGACTTGCTCCGCGAAACCTTGGTGAAACATTTCGCGGCGATGCGCCTGGTTACGGCGTCTGTTCGCCGTTACGCGCCGCGGTCTAACCGGGCGCGGATCCCTGCGTGTTTACGTAGAGCGCGTACAACGACTGGCCACCGGCCATGAACAGACGATTGCGCTTCGGTCCACCGAACGTCACGTTGGCGCAGACCTCGGGCAGTCGAATGCGTCCGATCAGCTGCCCCGCCGGCGAGTGCACCGTGACGCCGCTGTAGCCGACGTTGGTGCCGGCGTTGCTGCTGCACCAGAGATTGCCGTAGACGTCGGTGCGGAGGCCGTCGGGTCCGCAGCGGATGCCATCGACCATGAAGTTGCTGAACGGCTGCACGTTGGCGATCTTGCCGTCGGCGGTGACGTCCGCGGCGACCACGCCGCCGCGCGCGACCATGTAGAGACGCTTGTAGTCGGGCGAGAAAGTGATGCCGTTGGCATTCGAGCCGAGCGTTTCCTCATCGATCACCAGCGTGACCTTGCCGCTCGGGTCGGCGCGATAGACGTTGTTCGACAGCTCCCGCTTGAGCAGGCCGGCGCCGGCCGGCAGCCCGGCCTTTGCATTCAGGCGGCCGTCCTTGTTGCTGGGTCCACCGGGCGCGTCGACCATGCCTTCGTAGAGCGTCCCGCCATACGGCGGATCGGTGAACCAGATGCTGCCGTCCTGGTGCACCGCCAGATCGTTCGGCGAGTTGAGCCGCTTGCCGTCGTACGAATCCGCGATGACCGTGACCGACCCATCGTGCTCGTACCTCACCACCCGTCGTCCGGAGTGCTCGCACGAGAGTTGCCGGCCCTGAAAGTCGAAGGTGTTGCCGTTGCTGTGGTTCGAGGGTGCACGGAACACCGTGACGCGACCATCCTCCTCGATGAAGCGCATCTGGCGGTCGTTCGGGATGTCGCTCCACACGAGATAGCGACCCTGACTGCACCACGCCGGCCCTTCCATCCACAGCGCCCCGGTCCACAGCCGCTGAATCGGCGTGTTCCCGATGCGGAGCGCGTTGAAGGATTGATCGATCGTCAGCACGTCGGGATCGGGATACGTCACCGGCTGCGCGCCCGGCGTGAAGTCGCGAGGCGGACTCGAGACGACCGATGGCGGGC
>DAINCF010000546.1:0-4561 GCA_036732565.1 Vicinamibacterales bacterium | reverse complement strand
ATCCGATCCGCCCCCTCGCGCAACGCCCGCGCGAGCGTCACGTGCGCGAAGCGCACGGCCGGCACCATGCGCTTGACGTACTTCTGCACGGTCCTCACCACGAAGCGGGTGAACGGCGGGAGCAGATCCGAGAGGCTCACGACGATGACCGTGCGGATGGAGGTCTGCGGGAGGACAGCCTCAATCTTCGCGGCGAACAGATCGATGCCGATGAGGGCCACGGCCCCGCTGTCCGCAAACTGGTGAGCCATCTCGGCCGGCGTATAGAGCGGATTCGTGTTCACCATCACGAGCCCGGCCTTGATGCACCCGAACACCGCAATCGGATACGCGAGGCAGTTCGGCATCTGCAGCGCCACACGATCGCCCGGCGCGAGGCCGGCCACTTCGCGGAGATACACGGCGAGGTTGTCGGACAACCGATCCGCGTCGGCGTAGGTCAACCCGCCCTTCGTGCCGTTCGGGAGAAATAGTGTGAAGGCCTCGTGGTCGCGCCAGGTGGCGGCGGTCTCGCGAATCATCGCCGCCAGGTGGGGCCACCGCAGCGCTGGAAGGTCGTGATGGGTGCCGTCCGGATAAAAGCGTGTCCAGTGGCGTGTCATCCGCGCCAGGGATTGTACAATTTAGCGGATGCTCTTTCGCGTGCGGTCACGGTTGCTCCTCGGCTTTCTCCTCCTCCCGGTCATCGCGTGCGAGAAGTCCGAGGGCCCTACGGCGCCGACGCCTCCGACGACGCCCTATTACGCAGCGATCGGCGCCAGCGATGCGACCGGTCACGGCGCCAGCATCGAATGCGCGCCGTTCGATCTCGGCTGCGAGAACGGCACCGGGTACGCGCAACGCATCATCAGGCGGCTCCGCCAGGAACGCGGGAATACCGAATATCGCAACACCGGTGTGCCGGGGCAGGTCCTGAACCGGGCGCTGGAAGACCTCGCCAGACAGTTGGGCCGCGACACCAGCGGGAACTTCATCGATCGCCAGGCGCCGTTCGTGAGGCCCGAAACAACGATGGTCACGATCTTCGCCGGCGGCAATGACGCGAACGTGATCGGAGAGGCCATCCGTCAAGGCCACGGAGGCACCGATCCGCGCGCGTTCATCGATGCCCGGGTGCAGCAATGGGGCTCGGACTTCGGCGCCATGATCAACACGATTCACGGTCAGGCGCCGTCGGCTCGCATTGTCGTGCTGAACGTCCCGAATCTCGGCCTCGCGCCGTACGTCGCGGGCCTACCGGTCCTGGAGCGCTCCATCCTGCAGCGCATCACCGTCGGCCTGGCCGATCAGGCCAACGCCCTCACCTCGCGCGGCGTGCTCATCGTCGATCTGATGTGCGAGCCGCGGATCTACAATGCGGGCAATTTCTCATCCGACGGATTTCATCCGAACGACAACGGCTACGCGTTGATCGCCGACCTGGCTTTTCCGGCCGTCGCCAACGGTGTGGCCACCGGACCGCAGCCGAACTGCCAGGCACGGACCCAGCTGCCGGCGTACTGACGTTGCGGCTTGACATGGCAAACGTGCGCGATGAGCACGAATTGAAGCTCAGTCTGTAAGTTTTTGCGTCTTAAATCCATCTTGAGGCCTTTTCGATTGCATAAGCAGCACGTATTTGCGCATACTCACGTATCGCGTCCACGTACGTAGCGCAGACCTTCAGGGCTGCCAATCAGGTTCGCGGCCAGCTCATCCCAGGTCGGTCCGCCGTCGGCTCGGCTTCCGCAACTGGCAGGCCTTCAAGGCCTGCGCTACGGGCGTTTTCATCGAATTGGGCAACTCTTCATCCGGAAAGGACTGGCAGACCATGGGATCCGCGGCGCTGGGAGAAGCAGTCAAGAGCATTCGGGATTGGTCCATCAACGAAGGGCGGCACGCCGAACAACCGGCCCGCGTGCAGGAGATCTTCGGATCCCTGGTCTTTTCCGAGAAGGTGCAGCAGGCGCGTCTGCCGAGGCCGGTCTTCCGCGCGCTGCGGGACACGATTACCAAGGGTAAGTCGCTGGAGCTGTCCACGGCCGACGCCGTCGCGTCCGCGCTGAAGGATTGGGCGATCGAGCACGGCGCCTCGCACTTCACGCACTGGTTCCAGCCGATGACCGGCATCACGGCTGAAAAGCACGACTCGTTCTACTCGCCCACGGGCGACGGCCGCTCGATGGCGGAGTTCAGCGGCAAGGAGCTCGTCCGTGGCGAGCCGGATGCGTCGAGCTTCCCGTCAGGGGGCATGCGCAGCACGTTCGAGGCCCGCGGCTACACGGCGTGGGACCCGACGAGCCCACCGTGGCTGCACGTTAACGGCAACAGCGTGACGCTGGTGATTCCGACCGCGTTCGTGAGCTGGACCGGCGAAGCGCTCGACAAGAAAACGCCGCTCTTGCGCTCGATGCAGGCGTTGTCAGTGCAGGCGGTGCGCGTGCTGAAGCTGTTCGGATCGGACGCCCATTCGGTCACGGCGACGTGCGGCCCCGAGCAGGAGTACTTCCTGATCGACCGCAACTTCTACTTCGGCCGACCCGATCTCATCAACGCCGGCCGCACGCTCTTCGGCGCCCGCCCGCCGAAGGGGCAGGAGATGGAGGACCAGTACTTCGGTTCGATCCCGGATCGTGTCCTGTCGTACATGGCGGCGACCGAAGCCGAGCTCTACAAAGTCGGCGTGCCGGTGCGTACCCGTCACAACGAAGTCGCGCCGAGTCAGTACGAGATGGCGCCGATCTTCGAGAGCGCGAACGTCGCCACCGACCATCAGATGATGGCCATGGAGACGATGATGAGCATGGCGCCGAAGTACGGCCTCGCCTGCCTGCTCCACGAGAAGCCGTTCGCCGGCATCAACGGATCGGGGAAGCACCTCAACTGGAGCATCGGCGACGACCTCGGCAGCAACCTGCTCAACCCCGGCGACACGCCGCACTCGAACATGCAGTTCCTGTTCTTCTGCGTCGCGGTCGTCCGCGCGGTCGACAAGTGGCAGGGGCTGCTCCGGATGAGCATCGCCCACGCCGGCAACGACCACCGGCTCGGCGCCAACGAGGCGCCGCCGGCGATCCTCTCGGTGTTCCTCGGCGACATGCTCACCGACATCTTCGAGCAGATCGAATCGGGTGGCGCCAAAACGACCAAGGCCGGCGGCGTGCTCGACATGGGCGTGTTGGTCCTGCCGAAGCTGCCGCGCGACGCGGGCGATCGCAATCGCACCTCGCCGTTCGCGTTCACCGGCAACAAGTTCGAGTTCCGCGCCGTGGGAGCGAATCAGAGCATCGCATTTCCGGCGACGGCTCTGAACGTCGCCGTCGCGGAGTCCCTCGACTCCATGGCTACCGAGCTCGAGGACTCGCTCGCGAAGGGACAGAGTCTCGAGGAGGCGGTCCGGAGCCTGCTGAAGAAGATCATCCGGCAGCACAAGCGGATCATCTTCAACGGCAACGGCTACTCCGACGAATGGCAGAAGGACGCGGCCAAGCGGGGACTGCTCAACCTGCGCAACACGGTCGACGCACTGTCCGAGATCGTCAAGCCCGAGACGATGAAGGTGTTCGAGCGCTTCAAGGTGCTCAACGAGCGCGAGCTGCACGCGCACTACGAGATGGCGCTGGAGGCGTACATCAAGACGATCAACATCGAAGCGCAGTTGATGGTCCTGATGGCCAATCGCTACATCCTGCCGGCGGCGCTGGAGTATCTGAAGCAGGTTGGCGAGAGCGTCGTCGCGGCCAAGGCGGGCGGCGTCCCGAGCAAGGAGTCGAAAAAGCTGCTCACGAAGCTCGTGAAGCTCATTGACGGCTTCCGCGCGCAGACCGACGCGCTCGAGAAGGCGTTGGACCATCACTCGAACGGTCCGGCCCAGAAGCACGCGAAATACTCGCGCGACACCATCGTGCCAAGCATGGCCAAGCTGCGCGACCTCGGCGATGCGATCGAAGTCATCGTGCCGCACGGAATCTGGCCGCTGCCGACGTATCGAGAGATGCTGTTCGTGAAATAGAACATTGCTGCTTACGGTTGTCAGCTATCGGCTTTCGGCGCGGCCGACCTCGGTCGGCCGCTGGGTACAGTCAGCGCGGCATGCCGTGCGCCGTAAGCCGAAAGCAGACAGCCGATAGCGATCAGTCGACCCGTGTAAGCACCAACCGTCTCACCCGCATCCCCAACACCCGCGGGTCCTGCTCGCCGACGTCGGTCGGCCGCAGGACCTGCGACACGGTGAAAACCAGCTCGTTGGTGCCGGTCAGCCAGGTGGCCCCGGCAATTGGCCACTCGTATCGCTGCATGCCCGGCCGCATCTGATGAGGGGGTTGGTCGACGCCGTTCACGCGCAGCGCAACCGTCGGTAAATCGCGCATGGCCATCGGGGGCGTGGCCTCGACGGCCAGGTGCACCGGCCCTGGGTGTGCGCTGGGAACCAGCACGACCGCGAGCCGATCGGTCCATCGATGCCGCTCGGCCGGCGGGTCCCCTTCGACGCCATGCCATCCCGCCGTGAACAGTGACGGGCTGGCCAGCGGAAGGCTGACTTCGCGGGGCGCGGACGGATCCGCCCACAGCACAGATCGAA
>DAINCF010000545.1:0-4594 GCA_036732565.1 Vicinamibacterales bacterium | reverse complement strand
ATGCGCCGGCGGCCGCGCCGATCGCGCGCAGCGCGGCGCCGACGATCGAATCCGGTTCAAGAGGCCGCCGCTGCGCGAGCAGGAACTCCTCGACGATCGCCATTCGCTCTGCGTCGCTGACGGCGTCGACGACCCGATTCGATGCCGTCGCGACGTCGCCGTCGCCGAATAGTCGATCGAGCGGACACGTCGATCCGAAGAACTCGTGCAGAGACGGCGTGAAGAACGATGCGGCGCCCGCCGCCCGAAACCTGGCGAGCACGATGCCACCGTCCGCCGAGGTCTGCATCTCGCGCGTCGAGCTGCGCAGCCCGACGAGGGCCGCACGTGGCATTCGACAAGGCCGCCCACCTTCGAGCTGCGTCGCGAAGCCGGCGTAGCGGAATCCGACGATGACGCTGATGTCGGGCAGGAGCGTCCGAGTCATCGCCTCCCGGGTCTCGACGAACTCGAAGCCGCGGACAAACGGCGCCAGGGCCGGCGATGGCGCGTACTGCCTGACAACCACAACTCAGGAAATCACGGATGTCGGCGCGGTGGCAAGAGCCGAGACCTCGTCGAGCGATGGATAGTCGACATAGCCCACCTCCTCTCCGACGTAGAACGTGGCCGGGTTCGGCACGTTGAGCAGCGCGCCGGTGCGGAACCGCTGCGGCAGATCGGGATTGGCCAGGAAGAGCGACGCGTAGGCCACCAGGTCCGCACGACCGGACGTCACGGCCGCGTGTCCGCTCACCGCGTCGTAGCCGGCATTGACCATGACGGCGCCCCGGAAGGCCGAGCGCAACGCGGCTGTGACCCGCAGCGGACTCGGAACGGCCGATGGGCCGCTGATGTCCTCCGTCACACTCAGATACGCAAGTCCCAAATCGGATACCTCGGAGGCGAAGTAGGTGAACGTCGCCAACGGATCCGAATCGGCCATGTCGTTGTAGGCGCTATGCGGCGAGATCTTGTAGCCGACACGATCGGGCCCCCAGACGCCCACGACGGCCTCGGCGACTTCGAACGGCAAGCGCGCCCGCTTGGCCACGCTACCGCCGTACGCGTCCGCGCGGTGATTCGATCCGTCTCGCAGGAACTGATCGAGGAGGTATCCGTTCGCCCCGTGGATCTCCACGCCATCGAAGCCTGCCTGTTTCGCGTGCTCGGCGCCGCGACGGAACTGCTCGACGATTCCAGGGATCTCGGACGGTTCGAGGGCCCGAGGCGTGGGCAGAGGCTTGCGACCGCTGGCCGTGAACGCCGACCCCCGGGCGGCAATGGCGGAGGGCGCGACCGGGAGCTCGCCGCCGTGAAAATCCGGATGCGAGACGCGACCCACGTGCCAGAGCTGCAGAAAGATGAGACCACCGGCAGCGTGGACCGCCTCCGTGATCGTCTTCCAACCGCGAATCTGTTCTGGTGAGTAGATCCCCGGCGTGCGGACGTAGCCGACACCCTGAGGACTTACCGGCGAGCCCTCCGTGACAATCAGACCGGCGGACGCCCGCTGGACGTAGTAGCTCGTCGCCAGCGGGGTTGGCGCGTCTCCGACCCCGGCCCGATTCCGGGTCATGGCAGACATCACGATTCGATTCTTCAAGGTCGACGTGCCGAGTCGGTATTCCGCGAACAGGTCCATTTGCGAAGCCTCCCATGCCGTCCAGTGAACCGGCACAGACCGATAATAAACCTGTCAACACAGATGATCGATGGCCAAAAAGGTCAAATATATGTCCAATCGTCTGAACAAGCGACCATGTCGAGGACTATGGTATCTTCGCATGCATGGACGTCCTCACCGACGTCGTCGAGTCGGTCCACCTGACCAGCGCGGTGCACGGCCGATGGGAGCTGTCCGCGCCGTGGGGGCTCGAGTTCGACGGCTGGCCGGCGCATGCCTGCTTCTACGTGGTGACCCGCGGCACGGCGGTGATCGAAGTCGACGGGCTGGAGGCGCCGCTGCAAGTCGGCGGCAGCGAGTTCGTGTTGCTCGCCAAGAGTCAGCGCCACACAATCAAAGACCACGCGGCGACGAAGTCAATGCCCGTCACGCAGGTGGTGGATGGCTGCTCACCACGGCGGCACTGTCAGCCTGGCGGGGTGTTCGAGCATGGCGGCGGCGGAGCGCGAACGACCCTGGTCAATGGGTGCTTTGCGTTCGATACCCCGGACAATCCGCTGATCGCGGCATTGCCGCCGGTGATTCACGTCGCCTACGATCAAGGGCCGCCGCAGCGATGGCTCGAGACGAGCCTGCAATTCATTTCCGACGAGATGGCGTCCGGTCAGCTCGGCGCCGAGACGGTGGTCGGTCGCCTGGCGGACATTCTCCTCGTGCAAGCGGTCCGCGCCCACCTGGCACAAGGCGGCGCGGCGCAAGGCTGGCTTCGCGCGTTGCTCGATCCGCAGATCAGTCAGGCCCTGGCGCTGATGCACGAGCGCCCCGCGGATCCGTGGACCGTGGAGATGCTCGCCTCGCGCGTGGCGATGTCGCGTTCCGTGTTCTCGGCGAAGTTCTCGTCGCTCGTCGGCGGGCCGCCGCTGACCTACCTGACCCGCTGGCGGATGCACCGGGCCTCGCGTCTGCTCGCCACGAGTCTGCTCCGGATCCACGAGATCGCCGCGCAGGTGGGCTACGAGACCGAGAGCGCTTTCCACAAAGCGTTCAAGCGGTCCATGGGCAGCGCGCCAACGACCTACCGGCAGGCGCGGATGAGCGCCAACGGCGGCACGCGCACCGAGTAGACCAAGACCGCGCTCAGGCCACCACGTGCTCACCTTCCGGCACGCTGACCTGCCGGCTCGCACGGACGAGCACCGCACTCAACAATGACGCCACCGCGGCGAACACCGCGCCGACGATGAACGCGGCGTGATAGCCGGCGTTGAGCGCTGCAGGCATGGCCGCCCCCGCCGCTAACGCAGCGCTCGTGCGCGCGGCGGCAACTGCGGCCAGCACCGCGAGACCGAGCGCGCCACCCATCATGAACGACGTGTTGACGACGCCCGAGGCGATGCCGGAATCGCTCGGACTGACATCGCTCATCGCGACCAGCAGCATGGGGTTGAACGCGACGCCGGCGCCGAGGCCGAGCAGCAGCATGCCCGGGAGCACGTCGACCACCAGCCGCGCATGCTCTGGGGCTCGCGCGAAGAGCACCAGACCGATCGCCGCCAGCAGCAACCCGAACGCAAGCGGCCCACGCGTGCCGAAACGCATCACCAGCTTGGCGGAGAGGCCGAGCGAGAACACGGCCATGATCAGATTCGCCGGCAGGAAGCCAAGGCCAACCTCCATCGGGCTGTAGCCGAGCACCAGCTGCATGTACAACGCCGAGATGAAGAACCACGCGAACATCGCGGCGGCCCACAACACGCCAACCACATTCGCGGTCGCAACATTGCGCAGGCGGAACAGACCAAGCGGCATCAATGGATGACGCACGCGCGCCTCGATGCCGAGAAAGATCGCCATCAGGACCGTCGCGACGAGCAGCATTCCCACTGTCCGTGGGGACATCCAGCCCGCTTCGTTACCGTTGACGATCGCGTAGACCGCCAACATCAACGACGTCGTGACCGTGACCGCGCCCGCCACGTCGAGCCGCGCATCGCTGGCTTCCCCACGACTCTTCGGCAACAGACCCAGGCACAGCGCGTACACCGCGGCGCCAATCGGCAGATTGACCAGGAAGATCCAGTGCCAGTTGAGCGCCGTTGTCAGAAAGCCACCCAGCAGGACGCCGATGCTTCCGCCGCCGGCGCACACGAAGCCGTAGATGCCCATCGCCTTCGCGCGATCGGCGGGCTCGGTGAACAAGGCCATGATCAGCGAGAGCGCGACCGCCGTCACGACGGCTCCGCCGATCCCCTGCACCGCTCTCGCCCCAACGAGCAGCGCTTGCGAGCTCGCGAGACCGCAGGCCACCGACGCCAACGTGAACAGCGTCAGCCCGGCGAGGAACAACGTGCGGTGACCGTACAGATCGCCGAGACGGCCGCCCAGCAGCAGGAAGCCGCCAAACGTGAGCATGTAGGCGTTCACCACCCACACCAGCGAGGTTTCGGTGAACTGCAGATCTTCTCGAATCGAGGGCAGCGCGACGTTGACGATCGTGGTATCGAGCACGATCATCAGCACGCCGGCGCAGAGCACGTAGAGGGCCAACCAGCGCTTGCGCGCGTCGATCACAGCCGCCATGTCATTCGCTCACGAGTACTACAACGACGGAATCATTCATTCGCGGCATCGTACCACGGGCGTGTTTGGCCCTACGGCTGCTCACACCGCTGGCCTTGCGCGCGTCCGGCTACGGGAACGTGCCGCGACTGAACGCGAGCCCAAAGCTCAGACGGAAGTCGCGGCGGTGGAGCCCGAAAGCCGCCGTCTGATCGTAGTTGTCTTCGAGGCCCACTCGTAACGCGATCGGGCCGACGATGGTGGCATCGAGACTCATGACGAGACGAGCCCGGCTGGTATGCGACCCGTCGAGCGCCGGCTGCCACCACGCCTCCTCTCGCACGCGCCACGGTCCGTGCTCGTGCGCCCCTTTGACGCGGAGTGTGACGCGCCAATCGTCGCGCGCGGCGAGATCGTCGAACCGCGACC
>DAINCF010000544.1:0-4604 GCA_036732565.1 Vicinamibacterales bacterium | reverse complement strand
ACTCCCCGCAGCAGTTGTACAACTGCAAGGCCGGCACCGACGCCTACGTGGCCGGTGCGATCGGTCCACTCGGCGTGCGCATCGAGCCGTGGGGCAAGACCGGTGTCGACGAGGCGGAGCAGTACTTCCGCGAGCAGGCGCAGGCGTTGGCCGACGGCGGCGTCGACCTCTTCATCCTCGAGACGTTCCGCGATCTCAATGAAATCGGCGCGGCCATCGCCGCCGTGCGCAGCGTGTCGTCTCTCCCGATCGTCGCGCAGATGACGACCGAAGAGTCCGGCAACAGTCTGGATGGCGCGCCGCCCGAGGTGTTCGCGCCAGAGCTCCTCGCCCGCGGCGCCAGCATCGTCGGCGTCAACTGCAGCGTGGGTCCGGCGCCGATGCTCGAGACGATCGAGCGCATCGCCGCGGTCACCAACGTCTGGCTGTCGGCACAGCCGAACGCCGGGAAGCCGCGCGACATCGAAGGCCGCAACATCTATCTGTCGTCGCCGGAATACATGGCGTCGTACGCGCGACGCTTCATCGACAGCAACGTCCGCCTCGTCGGCGGATGCTGCGGGACGACGCCCGAGCACATTCGACAGATCAGCCTCGCGGTCCGCGCCAAGGCACCGTCGATCGCGCGCGGAGAGGGCGCAGAGGGCAGCGCGCCGTCACGGGCGCGGCTGAGCACGGTCGATCACGCACAGCCGCCGGTGCCGCGGCAGCAGAAGTCCCGGTTCGCGCACGCGCTGGCGCGCGGCACGTTCGTCAGGGGCGTGGAGATCGTGCCGCCCAAGGGGCACGGGTCGCAGGACGCAATCACGTGGGCGCGTGAGCTGTGGACGCGAGGTATCGATCTCGTCACGGTCGCTGACGGTCCGCGCACCGGTGGGCGGCTCAGCGCGCTGTCTCTGGCGGTGCTGATCCATCAGCAGGCCGGCATCGAGACCGTGCTGCAGTACTCCTGCCGCGATCGCAATCTGCTCGGCATCCAGTCCGATCTGCTGGGCGCGCACGCGATGGGGGTCCGCAACCTGCTGGGCATCACCGGTGATGTGCGCATGCTCGGTTCGATTCCAGATGCGACGGCAGTGTTCGACGTCGACTCTATCGGTCTGACGCACCTCATCGCGCGCTTGAACCACGGTCTGGACATCGGTGGCCAGCCCATCGGTCCGCCGACCGCCTTTCACGCGGGGGTCATGGTGAACCCCGGCGCGCACGATCTCGACCAGGAACTGCGACGCTTCGCGTACAAGGTCGAGGCGGGTGCCGAGTTCGCGATCACGCGACCGGTCTTCGATGTGTCCGCATTCGAACGCTTCCTGGCGCGGATCGACGACGCACGCATTCCGATTCTCGCTGGCATCTGGCCGTTCGAAAGCGCGCTCAACGCCGAGTTCATGGCCAACGAAGTGCCGGGTGTTACAGTGCCAGATGCGCTGGTTCAGCGCATGAGGCGCACGAGCACTGCCGAGGAGGCTGTGGAGGAGGGCGTCGAAATTGCAAAGGAGCTCGTCACGAGCTTGGCGCCCATGACTGCAGGCGTGCAGGTTTATTCGCCCGCGGGCCGGGTCGACTGCGCGTTGAGCGTGCTCGAGGTCGTCGCGCCGGCTGAAGGTCCGGCTAAAGCCGGACCCCACGCCTAATCGTTCACCCATGCCTGATGGTCATTCCCCCATGTCCTGATGGTTGTTCCAGGCCTGATGGTTGTTCCACGCCTGATGGTTGTTCTGCCACCTCTGATGATTGATTGGGTGTGGGGGGCCGACTCTAAGGTTTGTGTGGGGCCGGCTCGATTGTCTCTGTGGGGTCCGGCTCGATTGTTTCTGTGAGGTCCGGCTCGATTGTTTCTGTGAGGTCCGGCTCAATTGTTTCTGTGGGGTCCGGCTTTAGCCGGACCAAAAGGGTCATATGATGTTCGCGGCGTTGTTGCACTTCTGATATAGTGCGGCGCGCCGCGGAGGGCACGCATGGCTCTGTTCGAGTACAACACCTCGCAGACGCGCGACGAGCTCGTGTCCGGTGATGCCGCGACGCGCGCCCTGTCGGTGACGGTCGTCGAGAATGCGTTCGTCGAGCAGGTCTACGAGAAGCTCGCCGCGTTCTACGATTACGCCTTCGGCCCGGTTCTGCACCCCGGTCGCATCGAGGCGATTCAGCGGATGCGGATTCGGCCCGGAGACTCGGTGCTGGAGGTCGGCGTCGGCACCGGCATCAATTTTCCGCTCTACCCGCGCACCTGCCGGATCACGGGCATCGATCTCTCGGCCAAGATGCTCGAGAAGGCCGACGCGCGCATCATCCGCAAGGGGCTGCGCAATTGCCGCGTGGCGTCGATGGACGCGGCGGCGATGACGTTCCCGGACAGCGCCTTCGACGTCGTCTACGCGCCGTATGTCATCAGCGTCGTCCCGGATCCGGTGAAGGTCGCGCGTGAGATGTATCGCGTCTGCCGTCCAGGTGGCCGCATCGTCGTCCTCAATCACTTCAAGAGCACGGATCCGCGGCTGTCACGCATCGAGACCGCGATCTCACCGTTGACCGTGCACATCGGCTTCAAGGCCGATCTGGATCTGCAAGGGTTCCTCACGCAGGCAGATCTTCAGCCCATCTCGATCGAGAAGGTCAACACCCCGCGCATCTGGTCGTTAGTGACTTGTGTGAAGTAGCGCAGGCCTTCAGGCCTGCCCTCGTCCGCCCCTGGCAGGCCTAAAGTCCTGCGCTACGTACGATCCACTCCGCTGCGACGTCGGCACCGTTGGTGGCAGGGCTCTCTGGTGGCGCCGGCTGCGCCAGCAGGGCGTCGAGGTGTGCCTGCCATCGACCTGCGAAGAGATCGGCGTGACCGATGAACGCCGCGCGTAGGAACCGCGGCATGGCTGCGACCAGCACGTCGTACTCCGCGAAGTGGCCGCGTGAGGTGTAGAGCAGCGCCGTGTCGTTGGCGAGACACTCGGCGATGATCCCGTAGCCCGGCTTGGTGACGACGACGTCCACGGCGCGGACGAGATCCTTGTACAAGAAGCCGCGCTCGTACATTGCGCCTTCGTCCAGCGGCAGCAGGCTGCCGCGTGCGTGCGACGTCGAGAGGGGCGCGCGCTCTGGACCAAACGGAGCTCCGGTGCTGACCACGATGCCATGTCCGTCGATGCGGCTCAGCGCTTCGAGATCCATGTCGTCGACTCCGTAGCCGCCGAACGACACCAGCGCGAGCGGCTGGTCGAGCGGGAGGCCGAGCGTTCGGCGCGTGTCTCGAGGGTCGCGTGTCGAGTGGCGCGCGACGAAGGGGAGGTCGACGATCTCGCGGAAGCGCGCGAAGCCGCCCCACATCGGCAGGCGGAGTGCGCGGCCGGTCGCGTCGTAGACCTCACCGATGCGGTCAGCGGCCTCCTGCCCGCCCGGATAGGCCGCGTAGATCCAGTCCCACGTGAAGTTTCCGAACGCGGTCACCGGCACGCGCGCGTGCAACGCTGCCGCCAGGCCCAGCGGCGGCATGTCGGCCACCACGAAGTCTGCATGCAGCGCCTGCAGGACCTGCGCTTCTTCGCGCGCTGCACGATCGAGATCGCGCGCATATGCGGTCGCCCGTCGCACCGTCTCGTCTGCATCCAGCCGCAGGCTGTCGATCTGCACGACGCCCGGATCGGCCTCGAACCGCTGATAGTGAAACGGACCTGTGACGGTCCTGCGGAACAGCCACTCCGCCACCGCGGTCCGCACGACGATGTTCGGGGTCGGCCGGGTCGCAAGGAGTGCGTTGATCACCTCGATGTTCCTTGAGGCGTGGCCAAACCCGTGCCCGGACACGTAGAACACGATGGTTCCGCTCGAAGGTTCCCCACGTTGGTTCCTCACGATGGTTCCTCACGATGGTTCCTCACCGAGGTTCGGTTCAGACGGAGGCTCGTGACAAGGGTTCGGTCCCGGCGCGACATTGGAACGGAACCTCCGTGCGGAACCGTCGTGTGCCACTGAACTCCCGTCCGGAACTCCCGTCCGGAACTCCCGTCCGGAACCCCCGTCCGGAACCTTCGTGGGGAACCACCGTGCGGAACCGACGTCAGTGCGTTGTCGTCTTGTGACTGGGGAGCGCGACGTTCAGCACGTCCTCGAGCGTATGCGCAGGGACGAATTTCATGTCCTTCAGGAGGTCGGGCGGCAGCTCCTGCAGATCGGGCTCGTTCAACGCGGGCAGCACGAAGGTGCGAATGCCCATGCGCCGCGCCGCCAGCGCCTTTTCGCGAATGCCGCCGACGGGCAGGACGAGCCCGCTCAACGTGATCTCGCCGGTCATCGCGACGTCCTCGTGCACCGGCTCGCCGCGTGCGGCGGAGAGAATCGCCGTGGCGATGGTGACGCCGGCCGAGGGGCCGTCCTTGGGGATCGCACCCGCCGGGACGTGGACGTGCAAGTCCTTGTGATCGAGAAAGCTCGGATCCACCCCGAGGTCGCGCGCGTTGGCACGAATGTGACTCACGGCGGCCTGCGCCGATTCCTGCATCACGTTGCCGAGCTGGCCCGTGAGGATGATGTTCTCCTTGCCGCCGGGCAGGAGGCTGGCCTCGATGAAGAGGACGTCCCCGCCGGTCTCGGTCCAGGCCACACCGGTGGCGACG
>DAINCF010000543.1:0-4634 GCA_036732565.1 Vicinamibacterales bacterium | reverse complement strand
CGGGCAGCGCTTCGACGCGGTCGCGAGTATTGCCGCGTGAGAACGGAACCTCATTGCGCGGCGTGCGGACCTCGGGCGCCCGCGAGCGACGCGTCTTGTCGGAATCGTCGGCGCGCGCTCTGGGCTGCGCCGCTTCGAAGTCGGCACGCGGTTGCACGAACACGAACTGCGGCCGTTCGGGGCGCTGCTCCGGTGGGCGTTGGATTTCGGCCGCGGTGGCCGGCGTGAACAGCCCAAGGCGCGGCAGCAGAAACATCAGAGCGAGGATGCCTGCGTGTACGACGACCGACAGCAGAACGCCATCTCGCCGGTTGAGGGCGCTCTCGACCCCGCCTTCTTCTCTGTAGCGATCGTCGAAGTCGAAGTACATCAGGTATTTACGCGATTATAACACCTGGCACGCTGCGGCACGGCAGAGTGTCGGTTGGGGGCGGTTCGCGAACCGCCTCTCCGGTGTCCGAGGCAGGTTATGGCCTGACGGCACTGTAAAGATAGACGATGCCCATCGTCAATGGACGGCTCTCGATTTGTAAAAATCCTGCCTGAGCCAGCACGGCCGCGAACGCGTCGCCGGCTGGAAACGTGCCGACGGATTGCGGTAAATACGAGTATGCCGCATCGTGTCGCGAGACGGCTCGACCGATCCGCGGCAGGATGTGGTTGAAGTACCAGAGGTAGAGGGGACGAACGGCTGGGATGATGGGCAGGCCGAACTCGAGTATCGCCAACCGTCCACCTGGACGCAGAACCCGGAAGAGCTCGGCGCACGCGCGCTCGGGCCGCTCGACGTTCCGAATCCCGAACGCCATCGTCGCGCGATCGACCGACCTATCGTCGATCGGCAGCGCCGTGGCATCGCCGCGGATCAACGTGATCTTCGATTCGACCCGCGCGCGACGGATCTTGTCGAGCCCATGCGTCAACATCGCGCCGGCGAAGTCGACGCCGACCACACGCGCGGCGCCGGTGGGGTGCCGCGCGGCGGCGAGGGCAACGTCAGCGGTGCCCGTGCACACGTCGAGCAGCCGCTCGGCACCGGTCAACTCGAGAGACCGAATCGCGCGACGCCGCCAATACCGATCGAGGCCGCCCGACAGCACCGCGTTCAGCAGGTCGTATCGTCCCGCGATGGCGTCGAACATACCGGCAATGCGTGCCGGCGTCTTGTCCGCCCCGGACGTTGGGGCGGCTGAATCAGGGGACATAGATCGCGACTGCGGTGCTGACGAAGTAGAGGATGCCGACGTAGCCGTTCAGGTCGAACGCTCGCTTCACCTGCGACAGGTCGTCGTGCGTGACCAGGGACTGCTCATAGACGAGCAGCACCGCCACGAGGCCCACGCCCCCGAGATACAGGCCGCCGAGCGGGATGACGAACGCGAGGAGCAGCATCGCGGCGATCGTGGCCACGTGCATCAGCCGTGAGATCAGCAGGGCGCCTCGCACTCCGAAGCGCACCGGAATCGATCGCAGGCCATGCGCGCGATCGAACTCGACGTCCTGGCAGGCATACAACACGTCGAAGCCGCCCACCCAGAGGCCGATGGCAATCGCCAGCAGCCACGGCTCCCATCCGGCCCGTCCACCGGCGGCCAGCCACCCACCCACCGGCGCCACGGCCATGGCGAGCCCGAGGAAGGCCTGGGTGTACGCGGTGTAGCGCTTCGCCAGCGAGTACCAGAACACGATCGCCAACGCCACCGGTGACAACATCCCGCAGAGCTGGCTCAATTGCCATGACGCCACGACGAACAACGCAGACGCGGCGATCACGAAGATCGTCGCCTCAACGTGCGTCATCGCGCCACGCGGCAGCTCGCGCATGGCCGTGCGCGGGTTCAGCGCGTCGAACCGCGCGTCGACGATCCGATTGAAGCCCATCGCGGCGCTGCGCGCGCCGATCATCGCGACGATGATCCATCCGATTTGCGTCCACGACACCGGGTGATACCGCGAGGCCAGCAACGCGCCGGTCAGCGCGAAGGGCAACGCGAAGACCGTGTGCGAGACCCGGACGAATGAAAGATACGTAGGGATGCGAGACATCGTTTTCACGCATGCAGGGGCGGTTCGCGAACCGCCCCTACTCTATCCACGTTACCTGCCGCGGCTCGATGCCACTCACCAGATACTCTTCCACATCATCCACCGCATCAGCGGGAAGCGCCACGGCAATCAGCGCCGCGCGCTTCCCCACTTCGATCGTGCCCAGCTCGCGATCCAGCCGCAGCGCGCGCGCCCCTTGAATCGTAGCGCTTTCCAGGAACCGCGCGGCGGGAATGCCTGGCGCAAGCCAGCGCATCTCCCGGAGCTCCGAGAACAAATTCAACGTGGCCACGCTCGCCAGGCTGTCGGTGCCTATGGCGACGGCCACGCCAGACTGGTAGAACCGCTCGATCGAGGGCGCGCCGACACCCACCCATTGATTGCTGCGCGGGCACGTCACCAGAGCGCACCCGCGCGCGGCGAGCGTCGCAAGGCTGGCCTCCGACAACTGCACGCCGTGGACAACCAGGACGCCGGCGCAGAGCACGCCCAGCGAGTCCAGGTACTCGACGGGGCCCATGCCGGGTGGCGCCCAGCCCTCACGCCAGACGCCAATCCGGCGCAGGATCGTCGGCCACGGCCCGGTGCCCTTCTCGAGGAGCTCTACCTCCTCGGGCGACTCTCCCACGTGAACGCTGGTCACCGGCACGTCGCTCCCCTCCACGGCGCGTTGCACCGCCTGAAAGAGCTCGGCCGATACGGAGTACGGCGCGTGCGGCGCCATCGACACACGCACGGAATCGTATCGGGGTGCGGCATCACGCACGGCACGCGTCCGCTCCACCACCGCGCCACTCGTATCGTTGAAGCCGAGGAGCTCGTGAAACACGATGCCGCTCAGGCCCGCATCGGCAATGGGAGCGACGGAGGCGAGGGAGTTGCTGATGTCCCCGACGGCGATGGTTCCGGCCTCATGCGCCTCGCGGGCCGCGATCCGGGCCGCATCCACGACGCGCGGATCGTCCGAGCGCTCGAAGCCAGGGCCACGCGCGGCCACCATCCCCGTCAGCCACGCGATGAAGCTCACCGCGGGCGGCACGCGATCCCGGAGCCACGACAGCTCGAGATGGGTGTGTGCGTTGACGAGGCCAGGAAGGACGGCCACCTGACCGAGCTCACGTACGCGATCGACCGGCGAAGGAATCGGATCGTGAGGGCCGCCAACCACGGCAATCCGCCCCTGCGCCACCGCGACCCACCCGTTGGCAATCGGCGGCGCGGCGATGGGACAGACCCAGGCCGCACGGAACACCCTCATGCCGTTCGACTCCGCTCGGGACGGCCCCTGAAGCTCTCGAAGGGTCACGCGGGCGGCGGCTGCGAGCGTTCACGCTTGCCGGCCGCACTTCGCGCGGGATAGTTGACGAGCTCGACGGGTGTGCTCGTGTCGCCGGGCGCCCGCGCGATCGAAAGCTCGAGCATCCGGGGCACATCGCGCTCGCGGAAGATCGGATCGCCGAGGATGTCGTAGTGCATGTTCCGGCGCTTCGCGACCAGTCCGGCGTCCTCGATGTTGCGGACGATTTCCACTTCGTCCATGCAGTAGCTGGCGCCGGCCGCGCGCACCACGTTCTCCTCGATCATCACGCTGCCCATGTCGTTGGCGCCGAACGCCAGACTCAGCTGCCCGACCTTGCCGCCTTGCGTGACCCATGACGCCTGCAGGTTGTCGAAGTTGTCCAGCACCAGGCGTGCGAGCGCCAGGGTACGCAGGTACTCGATGCCGGTCGCCTCTATGCCGCCGTGCTCGGTGTGCTCCGGCTGATAACTCCAGGTAATGAACGCCGTGAAGCCGCCGGTCTCGTCCTGCAGCTCGCGCAACCGCAACATGTGCTCCAGCCGCTCTTCCACCGTCTCCACGGTCCCATACATCATCGTCGCCGTCGTCCGCAGTCCGGCCTTGTGCGCGTGACGCATGACGTCGAGCCATTCGTCGGCGGTCGCCTTGCTGTAGCAGTTGAGCAGCTTGCGCACGCGGTCGACGAGGATCTCCGCGCCGCCACCCGGCACGCTGTCGAGACCGGCGGCGATCAGTCGCTGCAGAACCTCCGGCACCGGCAGTTTCGCCATGCGGGAGAGATGGATGACCTCCGGTGGTGAAAGCGCATGCAGCTTGAACGCGGGATACTGCTGCTTGACCGCGCGGAACAGATCCTCGTACCACTCGAGCGGAAGGTCAGGGTTGTGCCCCCCCTGCAGCAGCAGCTGCACGCCGCCCAGAGCGATCGTCTCGTCGATCTTTCGGAAGATCTCGTCGAAGCCGAGGACGTATCCTTCCGCGTCTCCGACCGGACGATAGAACGCACAGAAGTTGCAACGCGCCACGCACACGTTGGTGTAGTTGACGTTGCGATCGATGATGTAGGTGACGAGGCCTTCGGGATGGCGGCGCCGCCGCGTGTCATCGGCCCACCGGCCGAGGAGCTTCAGCGGCGCGTCGCGATAGAGACACAGCGCCTCGTCTGCCGACAGGCGTTCTCCGTTCTCGATTCGTCGACCCAGCGCCTCGAGCGTCATCGACATGTCGTCTCGAATTGTCGTGGGGGCCGGCTTCAGCCGGCCCAGGTCCGCCTAAAGGCGGACCCCAC
>DAINCF010000542.1:0-4635 GCA_036732565.1 Vicinamibacterales bacterium | reverse complement strand
GTCCGCCAGCCGTGCCCGCGCGGCCTCCAGCTCGCGCTGCAGCCGCGTGTTGTCGTCGGCGAGACGCGCCTGTTCGCCTTTGAGCCGGGCAATCATGTTGACCAGCAGCTTGATTTTCTCTTCGAGCCGATCGAGCGGCTCGAGCCCCGGGGTCGTCGTCTTCGTGGCCACGCGCGGAAACCTCTCTTCGTTCATCGCTGTATCGCGCCGTGCGTACTGCGCAGCGCCGCGGCGATGCGATCCATTGCCCCTTGCACTTCGTCGTCGGTCAGCGTCCGATCGGGCGCCTGGAAGGTGAGCCGCAGCGATAGGCTGACCTTGCCATCCGGAATGCCCTTGCCTTGATAGCGATCGAACTCGCGCGCGCCGATCAGCGTCGATGGCGCGGCGGTTCGGATCGTGCCACGAACGGACTCCGCAGACAAGTCATCGTCGACGAGAATCGAGATATCGCGCACGACCGAAGGATGACGCGGCAGCGTTTCGGCGCGGCGAGCCGCTTTAGGGCTATGAGCCGAAAGCGCATCGAGGTCCAGCTCTGCGACATAAACGAAATCGCCGTCCGGCACATCATGCGCGCGCGCCACGGAGGGATGCAACAGGCCGACCGTGCCGACGATGACGTCGCCGATGTGAAGCGCGGCCGCGCGTCCGTCCACGAGATACGGCATCGTCGCCGGCTCGATCGCCGGCGTGACGTTCAACGCTGCGCCGATCTGTTCGATGACGCCCTTCAAGTCGAAGAAGTCGACGTCGCGCTGCCCACCGCTCCAATGGTCGGGCGTGGCGAGACCGGTCCACGCGCACGCGGCCGCGCGAGCCTCGCCGTTACTTGAAAACCGCGTTCCGATCTCGAAGAGCCGAATGTCGCGCCGCTCGCGGCGACGGTTGTGGCTCACCGCCTCGACGAGCCCGGGGATGAGGCTCGGCCGCATCACCTCGAACTTCTCGGACAGCGGATTGGCCAGCCGTACGAGTCCATCCGCCTTCGCCGAGGCTTCGGCGGACAAGCCGGCCGGCGCGAACGGCGTGGCGGCGGCTTCTTCGATGAACGCGAAGGTCACCGCTTCGCTGAAGCCACACGCCAGCAGCGTGCGTCGCACGCGCTGATCGCGCGCGACACGCCAATCCGATGGCGGCGGCGCCTGCTCGACGCCGGGGAACGTTGCCGGCAGGTGCTCGAAGCCATGATGCCGACCGACTTCTTCGACGAGATCCACGGCGCGCGTGACATCGACGCGCCAGCTTGGCGCGGTGATCTGCCAGGCATTGGACGCAACCCCGGTAACCCCCATCGGCAACGCGGTCTCAGGCGCGGACGCCTGCCAGCCTCCGAGCTTCCGCAGTTCGAAGCCAAGGCTGCCCAGGATGCGCTCGACCTCGTCCTCCGCCACGTCCATGCCCAGCAGCGCCGGGATGTGAGGCGCCGTGAGCGTCAAGACGCCCGGCGCGTGTGGGGTGGGGTAGACGTCGAGGATCGTACCCGCCGCCGTGCCTGCGCCAATCATCTCGACGAGCGCGGCCGCCCGCGCCTGCGCTCGCACTGTGGCGTGCTCGTCCGCGCCGCGCTCGAACCGATGCGACGCTTCGGTGCGCAGGCCCAGCGCTTTGCTCGTGGTGCGAATCGACTGTGGCTTGAACCACGCCGCCTCGAGGACGATGTTCGTCGTTTCGGGCGCGACCTCGGAATCGGCGCCGCCCATGATACCGGCCAGACCCGTCGCGCGCGCGGCATCGGCGATGACCAGCATCTCCGGATCGAGCGCACGGAGCTTGCCATCGAGCGTCGTGAGCGATTCGCCGGGCCTCGCCCGACGCACGACGATGGTGGCGCCGGCGATCTTCGTCGCGTCGAACGCGTGCATCGCTTGCCCGATTTCCAACATCACGTAGTTGGTGATGTCGACGATGTTACTGATCGGGCGGACGTCGAGCGCGCGGAGTCGCGCCTGCATCCAGGCGGGCGACGGCCCCGGGGTGACGGTCAGCGCGGTGGCGGTGAAGCGGCCGCACAGATCCGGCGCCTCGATCCTGACGGTCACGTCGCCTTCGGGTGCGGTGAGCGAAGTCGAACCGTCAACGCGACGCAGATCCGGTGTGCGGAGCCATCCGTCGGCGCTCGGTCCCGGCGTGCGCAGCGGCAGGTCGTAGACCGTCGCGATTTCGCGAGCGAGGCCGATCACGGACAGGCAGTCCGGACGGTTTGCGGTGACCTCGAAGTCGAGGACGGCATCCTGTCCGTCCATGGTCACGCCCGGCGCGCCCGCCGCGGCACTGTCTGCGAAGGCGGGTGGATACGCGTCAAGCGCCACCGGCTCGACGCCTTCGAGCGCGAGGCCGCGCAGCGACATCTTGCGTCCGATCTCCTCGGCCGTGCCGGGCACGTCGACAAAATCACGAAGCCACGAGAGGAGGACCTTCACAGCCCGAACTGCTCCAGGAAGCGGAGATCGTTTTCGTAGAACAGCCGGATGTCCTCGACGCCCCAGGTCAGTTGCGTCAGCCGCTCGATCCCCATGCCGAACGCGAAGCCGGTGACCTCCGCCGGGTCATAGCCCACGTACTCGAACACGACCGGGTGCACCATGCCGCTGCCGAGCAGCTCAATCCAGCCGGTGTGCTTGCAGAGCGCGCATCCTTCGCCGCGACAGCGGAAACAGCCGATGTCGAGCTCCGCGCTCGGCTCGGTGTAGGGAAAGAAGCTCGGGCGCATCCGCACCGGCGTCTCGGGCCCGAAGAACTGGTGCGCCATTGCCGTCAGCGTGCCCTTCAGATCCGCCAGCGTGACGCCCTTGCCGACGACGAGGCCTTCGACCTGGTGGAACATCGGCGTGTGCGTCAGATCGAGGTTGTCGCGACGATAGACCGGACCGATCGCGACGAGACGCACCGGCGGATCGTGCTCCTCCATGTAGCGCACCTGCATCGCAGACGTGTGCGTGCGGAGCAGCGTGAGCGGTTGCGGGCCGCGCGCCGTGCCTTTCGTACGAAGCGGAGGGGCGTCAGACGCGTCTAAGCGAGGAACGATTGGCGATGCGAGGTACAGCGTGTCCTGCATGTCGCGCGCCGGGTGATCCGCCGGCATGTTCAGCGCTTCGAAGTTGTGGTAGTCGTCTTCGATCTCGGGCCCTTCGAGCACCTGATAGCCGAGGCGGGTGAAGATCTCCTGCACCCGCTCGCGCACGAGACTGAGCGGATGGCGGTAGCCGAGA
Organism: Vicinamibacterales bacterium; assembly: GCA_036732565.1. Classification (GTDB taxonomy): domain Bacteria; phylum Acidobacteriota; class Vicinamibacteria; order Vicinamibacterales; family UBA2999; genus JAIVJN01. The sequence continues at coordinate 1,423 of DAINCF010000542.1, read as the reverse complement.
ACGGGCGCGCGACCAGGCAGCGTGACATCGACCGCGCCGGCGGGACGACGCGCCGCGGCGAGCTGCGCCTCACTCGCTGCCAGCGTGGTCTCGATCTGCGTCTTGAGCACGTTGACCTGTTGTCCGAACACTTTCCGCTGCTCGGCGCTGAGCTCGCGCATGCTCGACATCAGATCCGCGATCCTGCCGTTCTTGCGGCCCAAGTACGTGTTCTTGATCGTCGCATGTATCTGAGATGCGACGGCTTCGTGGGCGTCCTTGGCCTTGCGGATCTCGTCTGCGAACTGCTGCTCGACTTTCCGGACCTCCGTAATGAGGTCGTCAAGAGTAGCCATGGGTTTTCAGATGATACAAAAAGGGCCTCGAGGATGATTCCCCGAGGCCGTTCAGTCGATCGGGCGTGGGGTCCGCTCTTAGGCGGACCTTGGGGGCGGGTCGCGAGCCGCCCTACGCTGCCGTCGTCGTCGCCTTCACCTTCTCGGCGAGCGTGGTAAACGCGGCGGGCTCGCGCGCGGCGAGCTCGGCGAGGCTCTTGCGATCCAGCTCGATGCCGGCGACCTTCAGCCCACGCATGAACGTGCTGTAGGTCAAGCCGTTGGCGCGCGCGGCGGCGTTGATGCGCACCACCCAGAGGCTGCGATAGTCACGTTTCTTGCGCTTGCGTCCGACGTAGGCGTAGACGCCCGCCTTCTCGGACGCCTCCTTCATGAACTTGTAGAGCTTGCTCTTGTTGAGGAAGTAGCCCTTGGTCAGTTTCGAGAGCTTCTTCCGCTTGGCGCGGCGGACTACACCGCGTTTGACGCGAGGCATGACGACTCCTGTCGACGACCAGGGGCACGGAATCCCGTGACTTCTGCTCGCGCGCAACGCGCGCGAGGCGGCATCTGAATCGACGGCGGAAATGCCCTGGTCGCCAGACCGACGATTCTTGCCGCTGAACTAGTGACGCCGTAGGTCACGAACGGGCTAGCCACGAAGGCCAGCCCGAATTGGCCACCAAGGCACCACGACACCAAGAAATCCTCGCTTGCCTGAATAGCTTGGTGCCTTGGTGTCTGGGTGGCCACCGTCCTTCGTGTCTTTGTACCTTGGCGGCTATTTGTACGGCAGCATCCGCGCGAGCTTCTTCTGGTCGGCGTCGTCCACGACGACGTCCTTGCGGAGCGCGCGCTTACGCTTCGTGCTCTTGCTCGTCAGGATGTGACGCTTGAACGACTGGCTGCGCGTGAACTTGCCGGTGCCGGTCTTCTTGAACCGCTTGGCGGCGCCCCTGTGGGTCTTCAGCTTCATCTTCATCGTGTGTGCTCGGTAGGGCGGCTCGCAAGCCGCCCCGACTCTCAGGGTTCGGCTTTGACCGCGTCGCCCTCGGCCTCGACGGGGGCCGGTTTCGGCTCGGGGGCGGACCGTCTCGGGGGTGGGCCAC
>DAINCF010000541.1:0-4643 GCA_036732565.1 Vicinamibacterales bacterium | reverse complement strand
CAACGCTTCGGGTGTCGCGACGCTGATCGAGGCGGCCGCCGCCGCGGCGAAGAACCGTTCAGGCGATCGGTCATCTTCCTCGCCGTGACGGCGGAAGAGAAAGGGCTGCTGGGTTCTCGCTATTACGCGAGCAGGCCGACGGTGGCCGCGTCGGCGCTGGTCGCCGATCTCAACACGGACATGTTCCTCCCGCTGTTTCCGTTGAAGAGCCTGGTCGTCCAGGGACTCGAGGAGTCGGATCTCGCGGCGGACCTGCGCAAGACCGCGCGCCCGCTGGGCATCGAGGTCTACTCGGATCCCGAGCCGGAGCGGAACGCGTTCGTGCGCAGCGATCAGTACAGCTTCATCCGCACCGGCGTGCCGTCGGTCTCGTTGAAGGTCGGCTTCACGAAAGGTTCGGCCGAGCACGAGCTGGTGAGGAAATGGCGGACCGAGCGCTACCATTCCCCGGCAGACGACCTCTCTCAGCCAATCGATCGGCAGGCCGCCGCCGACTTCAACAAGATCTACGTCGCGCTGCTCGAGGGCGTCGCCAACCGGCCGACCCGGCCGACGTGGAACGGCGACAGCTTCTTCAAGCGATTCGAGAAAACCGACAGATAGGCCCGTTGCGAGTGAGGGATCCGATGCGAGACTGCGCTTCGCTGATGCGCGTCGTTGCGCTAGTCGCGATGGCGGTGTTGGGGCCGGGGGCTCAGGCCGCGCAGGCCCAAGGGGGCTCGTCGCCGCCGCTATCCGAGCTCCTTCCCGATCTCATCCTGCGCGGAATCACGCTGCCTCCGCCCACGGGCCCCGATCTGTCCCACGAGGCGCACTTCAGTCCGATTGACGCGAACGAGCTGAACAACCCCGCGGTCGGCATCGTGACCAACTTCAACAAGTCGATGATCGCTCAGCTCTCGACGTTCCCGCTGGGCTCCTCGTCGGGTGGGTTCACCTATACCTTCGACGCGTCGATTGGCACCTTCCGTCGCGCGAGCAACAGCTTTGGCCCGGCGTTCGCCGAACGGGCGACGACCATCGGACGCGGCAAGCTGAACGCCGGGATCACCTATCAGCACACACCGTACCGGACGTTCGAAGGCCAGCGGCTGGACGATGGCTCGATCAACTTCTACCTCCGTCATCAGGAATGCTGCTCGCCAGGAGTCGGCGGCGGGACGGGAGGCGGCGGGGGCGGTGGGGGCGGCGGCGCGACCGGACCAACGACGAATCCGAACGGGACACGCTTGAGCCCGCCGTTCGAAGGCGATCTGATCGAAGCGGCACTGTCTCTCGATGCGACGACCGATACCGTCGCGTTCTTCGGGAACTACGGGCTCGCGGATCGGTTGGATGTCGCGCTCGTCGTGCCGATTGTGCGCGTCAAACTGGACGCCACCGTGCGCGCGACGATCATCCGGCTGTCGACGGCGCGAGAGCCATTGACCCACACGTTCGATGCGGGCGACGCGCAGGCGGATCAGCAGACCTTTTCCGAGGGCGGAACGGCGACGGGCCTGGGCGACGTGCTCGTGCGGACCAAGTATCGCTTTCTGTCGTTCGCGGGAGGCGGGCTCGCGGCGGCGGTCGACGTGAGATTGCCGACGGGCGATCAGGAGCAGCTGCTCGGCGCCGGTACGCAGTTCAAAGGTTTTCTGATCGCCTCCGGCGGCATGGGGCGTTTCTCGCCACACCTCAACATCGGCTACACGGCCGTCGATGGCGAAGTCGGGAGCTCCGGCCTGCTCGCCGAGCTCGGCGGCACGGCGCCGCTCTCCGACGAGATCAACTACGCCATGGGCATGGAGTTCGTGCCGCACCCGAAGCTCACGCTCATCGGTGATGTCATCGGCCGCTCGCTGCGTGACGCCGGCCGCCTGGAGCTGATGAGCAAGAGCTTTCAGTATCAGGACGGTCCCGCGGTGCAGACCGCCACGTTCGACGAATTCGAGCCACGCTCCGGCAATCTCAACCTGTTGCTGGGTGCGGTCGGCGTCAAGTTCAATCCGACCGGCGCGTGGCTCTTGTCCGCGAACGTGCTGTTCCCGTTGACCGATGCTGGTCTCCGCAGCCGGGTGACCACGGTGGTGGGGTTGGATTTCGCGTTCTGAAAGACCCTGCGGTCATCGCGTCTTGCGGCGCAGGATCGCCACCACTTCCGATCCGCCCATGAGCGTCTCGGCGACCGTCATCCCGACGAATTGGTATCCAGTCTCACCGGCTTCTTCGAGCTCCTTCTGAAGCGTGCCGGTCTTCTTGGTCGCCATCAAACGATATTCGAACGACCCATCCGCCTTGGCGTCCTTGTCGCGCTCGAGGATGACGACCACTTCCTTGCCGCCGAAGGCGCTCTTGAAGACACTCTGCCCCTTGTATTCGTAACCCGCGTTTCCGGCCTCCTGCATCTCCGTCTGCATCGTCGACGTCTTGTTGGTCGCCAAGAGGCGATAGCTGTAACTGCCTTTGGCGGTGTCGCCCTTCGTCATGATGACGACGACTTCGGAGCCGCCGAAACTCGTCTCGCCACCCATGACCCCGCCGAACCGGAAGCCCGCTTCCGCCGCCGCGTTCATCTCCTTCTCCATCGTCGAGGTCTTGTTGGTGGCGAGGACGCGGTAGCCAACTGCCTGTTGAGCAAACGCCGTGCTCGCGGATGTGGTGAGGGTGAGCAGACAGATCGAGAGCACCGTGCGGATCATGAGCACTCCTTTACGAGGGGATAGTAATGGTAGAGCTGGCTGTCGCAACGCGTCAAGGACGTGCGACGATTGATCTCATGCGGAGTGCACTGGTCTGCGCGTTGCTGCTCCTGGTCAGCCTCGACCCGGCGTCCACCCAGACACTCGGCGTCCTCCGGATCAAGGTGGTGGTCGTTGACGCGGAGGGGACAGCGACTCCGGTCCCGCGCCACGTGTTGCTGGTCAGCGACAATCCGCCCAGTGGGCCCCCGCGGCGGATCGTCACGGGCCTGGATGGCACGATCGCGGTGAACCTGCGTCCGGGAAACTACACGGTGGAGTCGGATCGGCCGACGGCGTTCCGTGGCAAGGCCTACCAGTGGACGCAGATGATTGACATCGTCGCCGGTCTGGACGCGACGCTCGAATTGACGGCCGACAACGCGGACGCCGAGCCCGCCGCCGCCGCGACGAGCGCCACCGATCCGTTGGCGTCCGACCCATCGTTTCTCCTCCCCCAATGGCAGCAGAGCGTGGTCGCCGTGTGGACGTCCACTCGACGCGGGTCGGGATTCCTCATCGATGCGAAGGGGTTGATCGCGACGAACCAGCGGACGATCGGTTCGGCGCCGACGGCGGAAGTGCAGCTTTCACCGGAGGTGAAGGTGACCGCACGCGTCCTCGCGTCGGATGCGTCCCAGGACGTCGCAGTTCTCTGGGTCGATTCGACGGTCGTGGCAGCGGTGCGGCCGGTGCCGATGGAATGCTCGCAAGCCGGGAAACCGGCCGTCGTGAAAGGGCAGGAGCTCTTCACCATCGGGGTTCCCCTTCGTGAGCTGAAGGGCATGTGGTCTGCAGCAGTTGACCGCGTCGATTCGCGTTCCATCGTTGCTGACTTCAGGCTCGCGCCTGGAAGCCCGGGCGGACCCGTGTTCACGGCAAACGGCGGCCTGGTCGGGATTGCCTCGGTGATCGACGGCAACGATGAGAGCAGGCCCGCACCCTCTCGTATCGTTCGCATCGATGCCGCGTGTGGCATCGTCGCCGCCGCCGAGAAGAAGAGGCAAGACGTGGCCGCGCCGGTCGCAACGCATCTCCCGGTCGAACCGGTACGGCCATTCCCGATCGACGCCCTCAAGGAAGAGGCGAAGCGCCGCGCGGGAAACTTGAACCCACGGCAGCTGTCGTCGAAGGACTTCGACGTCACCTTCATCACGCCTGTGCACATCTACGGGGCTCAGACGCAGCAGGCCACGGGAGGCGGGCCGACCCGCGGCCCACTCACGGACTTCGGCTACTGGTCGGAGTACGTCGAGGATTTCCCGGCCGTGTTGCTGATCCGCGTGACGCCGAAGCTGGTGGAGGGGTTCTGGACCACGGTGGCGCGCGGCGCCGCGCGGACGCAAGGTGTAGCGCTGCCGCCGATCAAGCGTTTCACGTCAGGCTTCTTGCGGATGCGCGTCCTGTGCGGTGACGTCGAGATCACGCCGATCCACCCGTTCTCGCTCGAGCAACGCGTCTCCGACACCGAGGCGATCAACGAGGGGCTGTACGTCTTCGACCCCGGCGCGCTCGGCCCACATTGCGGGACGGTCAAGCTCGTATTGCACTCGGAGAAGGAGCCCGAGAAGGGTGACGTCCGCGTGGTCGATCCGACCGCCCTCCAGGATATCTGGCAGCACTTCGCGCCGTATCGAGCGCTCGCGACCGACCGTGGTCGAGGGCGTTGACGCGACCGTGCTACAGTCCTGCCATGTCCCGATGCCCCGCGTGGCACGCTGGCATCGCGGTCGCCGTCTCCGCGCTCGTGGCCGCTTCACCGCTGATTGACGCGAGTGCCCTTCAGCGTCCGAAGTATTCCTTTCAGCTCGTCGTCGACGAGCCGCTGACGTTGCAGCGGACGCTGCGCGCAGGCATGCGCGATGGCCACCGCTGTGCCGCGGTCGCGCGCCCGGTCGCGCCGTTGCTGTCCCGCAGCGTCGC
>DAINCF010000540.1:0-4645 GCA_036732565.1 Vicinamibacterales bacterium | reverse complement strand
ACATCACCAACTATGGCAGCCCATCCACGTCGAAAGCTAAGACAGTTGCTGCCTCGTCCGCGCGAAGCAGCCCTAAAGGGCTGCGCTACGTACCGATTCGCGAGGGACTCGTGGCTACGAAATGGATGATTCGGAGCGTCGTCGCGTGGGCATTGGTCGCGGCGGCGGTGGCGTGGGGCACGGCCATTCTGGCGGCGCCGATGGTCCACGGCCGGACGCAAGAGGAGGTCCCGACGCGAATTGCCGCGCTGACCTACCTCGTCGGCGCGCTCGTCTGTCATCAACAACCGGAGCGCTCGTTCCACCTGGCTGGTGCGCAATTGCCCGTGTGTGCCCGGTGCGCCGCCCTGTATTGGGGAGGAGCGATCGGCCTCGCCGGTTTTGTGCTCGGCCGCGGCGCACGCGGGGCGTTCATTGATAGGACGCTCTTCACACGCGTGATCTTCATCTCGGCTGTGCCGATCGCGGTGACGCTCGCCGCATCTGCCATCGGTGTCTGGGATTCCGGCAACATGTTCCGCGCGCTGTCGAGTGCGCCGTTCGGCGCGGCGCTCGGGGGACTCCTCGCGGCGGTCGTGCTGGGGGACCTGAGGTAGACTACGAATCGTGCGCGCCACCACGGCGGAGCGAGCTCAGACCGCCAATCCCATCCTGATTTGCCTCGTCGCGTGGCTGATTCCTGGCGGCGGGCACCTCTGGCAAGGCCGCCGGCAGAAAGGGCTCGTCTTTCTCTTGGCGCTGCCGGCCATGTTCGTGGTCGGGCTCTGGCTGAACGGACGGCTGTTTCCGTTCGAGCTGTCCCAGCCGCTGGTGGCGCTCGAGGCGTTTGCCAACGCCGGCATGGGGCTGCCCTATCTGATCGCGTCCGCGATGGGGTTCGGGCAAGGCGTGGTGACGGCAGCGTCTTATGAATATGGCAACGCGTTTCTGATCGTCTCCGGCCTGCTGAACATGCTCGTCGTGATCGACGCCTACGACATCGCACTCGGGCGGAAGTAGTGACCAGTCATCTCGGGATCTTGCTCGGGTTCGCGTTTTTCGTGTCAGCGGTGTTCGCAGCGCTGATGCGCGACGATCCGCGCGAGCAAGCGCGGTTCGGGCTCCAGTTGTTCGGCGGGTTCGTTGGCGCGGGCGTGCTGCTCGGTTGGCTGATGTACCCGTTGCCGCTCTAAGTTCAGCGCGCGTCGCCGTGCGCACGAAATATCCCGCCCCACTAGAGGCGGGGCAAAGCCAACAACCTCCCGCCCCACTAGAGGCGGGCAAAGCCAACAACCTCCCGCCCCGCCAGAGGCGGGGCAAAGCCAACACTGTGCCTAGCGAGGCGGAACACACCCACATGAACGCCGGTCCGAGGCGGAGCCTCGCGAGGCAACCTGCGTCGATCTGGCGACTCCTTTGGTTGTGGGGGCCGGTGGTCATCTACATGGTGGCGATTCACATGTCGTCCTCGGTGACGGACCCACTGGAGCCGACCGGCGTGTCGGACAAGACGCTCCATATGTTGGCGTTCGGGGGGCTGGCTCTGGTGTCGTTGCGCGCGCTTGCCGGTGGCATGTGGGCAGGCGTCACGCGCTGGACATTGATTGGCTGCGTCGCGATAGCGGTGTTGTACGGCGCGAAGGATGAGTGGCAGCAGAAGTACACGCCGGGTCGCACGTCCGATGCGATGGACCTCGTGGCCGATCTCGGCGGCGCGGTCATCGCGGCAAGCGCCGCGGGAGCGTGGGGTATAATCAGACGTTTATGAGCTTCGAGAATTTACTCATCGATCGCGATGGCGCCGTGGCCGTGGTCACTATCAACCGGCCGAAAGTGCTGAACGCGCTCAACGGGCAGACGATCGACGAGCTCCATCGCGCGATGACGGAGCTTCGCGACGATGACGGCGTGCGGGCGATCGTGTTGACCGGCGCCGGTGAGAAGTCGTTCGTGGCCGGCGCCGACATCAACGAGCTCGCGGTGCTGACGCCGATCCAGGGCAAAGAGCATTCGCGCCGCGGGCAGCGCGTCTTCACCTTCATCGAACAGCTCGGCAAGCCCGTGGTGGCGGCGATCAACGGCTTCGCGTTGGGTGGCGGCTGCGAGCTGGCGATGGCGTGTACGATTCGCCTCGCGGCCGACACCGCCAGGCTGGGCCAACCAGAAATCAACCTCGGCATCGTACCGGGTTACGCCGGCAGTCAGCGGTTGCCCCGACTCGTGGGCAAGGGCATCGCGCTCGAGATACTGCTGACCGGCGACATGATCACGGCCGAGCGCGCGTGGCAGATTGGGCTGGTCAATCGCGTCGTGCCCGCCGCCGACCTGCTGGCCGAAGCGAAAACGCTCGCCGCAACGCTCGCCTCGAAGGCGCCGATCGCATCGCGCTATATTCTCGAGCTCGTCCATCAGGGCGCCGAGATGCCGTTCGATCAGGCCCAGTACGTCGAGACCGCGCTGTTCGCCGCCATCGCCTCGACCGAGGACACCAAAGAGGGCACGCGCGCCTTCATCGAGAAGCGCAAGGCCGAGTGGAAGGCGCAGTAAGCCGCGTGCGAATCGCCGTCGTTGTTTCCCGGTTCAATGATTTCATCACCGAACGGCTGCTGGCCGGGGCAATGGAGGCCTTGGCCGAGGCCGGCATCGAGCGATCCGCGATCGAAGTGCTGCACGTGCCCGGCGCGTTCGAGCTTCCCATCGCGGCGCAGCGCGTGGCCGAGACGGGGCACATCAGCGCGGTGGTTTGCCTGGGGTGCCTGATACGCGGTGGGACGCCGCACTTCGAGTACATCGCGTCAGCCTGCGCGCATGGCATCACGGCGGCGGCCGCCGCGACCGGCGTACCGATGGCGTTTGGCGTGCTGACGACGAACTCGGTGGAAGAAGCGGTGCAGCGCGCCGCGCCTGGCGACGCCAACAAGGGACGCGAAGCGGCGCGTGCGGCCATGGAGATGGCGGCGCTGTTCGACTCGCTCGACGGCTTGAAGGGCGAGAGTTCATGAATCTGAGCCAAGCTTGGTACGCGCCCTTCAAGACGTCTCGCCGCCCGGAGCGCGGCAAAGAGATGCTGCTGATGCTGCTCCTGGGAGATCAGGGCGCGTGAGCGATCCCGCCGACGGTCCCCGCCCGCCTTCGCGCGACCGCTTCGGCGGGGCAAGCCGGGAGCGTCGCCGGCGCGCGCGTGAAGCGGCGCTGCACGCGCTCTACCAATGCGAGGTGGGTGGTCTCGGCCCATTCGAGGTGACGCGACTGCTCGGTGCCGTCGGCGCGCCCGATGATGCGCCCGTGCTGGACGACGACGGGCGCGCGTTCGCGGCGAAGCTGGCCGCGGGCACGTGGACCGATCGAGTCACGCTCGACGCACGGATCGGCGACGCCGCCCTGAACTGGCGTGTCGAGCGGATGGCCGTGGTCGACCGGTTGCTGTTGCGCATGGCGCTGCAGGAGCTGCTGGCGCACCCGGAGACACCGCCGCGCGTCGTGATCGACGAAGCCATCGAGCTGACGCGCGCCTACAGCGGCGACGAAGCAGCCCGCTTCGTCAATGGCGTCCTCGACGGCGCGTTCAAGAAGCTCAAGGACGAGGGACGAGTTCTCGATTAGGAACCTAGAACCCCGACCCCCGACCCCGAACCCAAACCCGGTTCCACATGTCCAACGAAGCCGAGCAGATCGAACAACGCAAAGCCAACCTGCGAGCGCTCGTCGAGCTCGGCGTCAAGCCGTATCCCAACCGGTTCGACACCACCGATACCGTCAGCGCGCTCGTCGAGCTGCACCGCTATGCATTGTCCGTGGACCTCGACGCCGCCCGGATCGAAACCGTCACTGCCGGCCGCATCGTCGGCGTGCGCAGCTTCGGCAAGACCAGCTTTCTCGTGCTCTCGGACGGCCGCGAGCGCATTCAAGTCTATGTGCGCAAGGATTCGCTGTCCGAGCGGGACTTCCAGATGGCGAGTCTGCTCGACGTCGGCGATCTGATCGGCGTGGCCGGGCACCTGTTTCGCACCAAGACCAACGAGCTGTCGGTTTGGGGATCGCGCCTGGAGTTCCTCGCCAAGTGCTTCCTGCCGCTGCCCGAGAAGTGGCATGGGCTGCAGGACGTCGAGATTCGCTACCGGCAGCGGTATCTGGATCTGATCGTCAATCCCGAAGTGCGTCGCGTCTTCGAGATTCGCAGCCGCACCGTCACCGCGATTCGTGAGTTTCTGACCGGCCGCGGCTTCTTGGAAGTCGAAACACCGATGATGCAACCGCTCGCAGGCGGCGCGCTGGCGCGACCGTTCGCGACGCATCACAACGCGCTCGACATGAAGTTGTACCTCCGCATCGCACCGGAGCTGTACCTGAAGCGCCTGACCGTGGGCGGCATCGAGCGGGTGTTCGAGATCAATCGCAACTTCAGGAACGAGGGCATCTCGACGCAGCACAACCCCGAGTTCACGATGCTGGAGTTCTACTGGGCGTACGTCGACTATCAGCAATTGATGGCGCTGACCGAAGAGATGCTGTCGGAGGTCGCGCAGCGGGTCGTCGGCACGACCGAGGTGCCGTTCGGCGACCACCCGATCTCGTTCCACACCCCATTCAAGCGGCTCTCGCTGCGGCATGCCGCGGCCGAGGCGGCGACGCTGCGGCTCGGTCAACCCGTGGCGGCGGACGAGCT
>DAINCF010000539.1:0-4684 GCA_036732565.1 Vicinamibacterales bacterium | reverse complement strand
TGACGCCCGAACAACAGGCGGTTGGCCGCCGCAACTTCATGAAGGTGCTCGCCGGCACGCCGGCGTTGGCCGCGCTCGGCGCGTCCGCCGCGATCAAGGGACCGGTGCCTGGTGGACCGGTGCGTCTCGGCTTCATCGGCGTCGGCGGTCAGGGCCGATCCCTGCTCAACTCCACGGCCGTGGGAGCGGTGCCGGCGTACGCGGAGATTCGCGCGCTCTGCGACATCAACCCCGACATGCTGACGCGCGCCGACGAGGTGTTGTCGAAGCAGAACATCGCGCCTCCACGCCACTACGCGAACTGGCAGGAGATGCTGCAGAAGGAAGACATCGAGGCCGTCGTGATGGCGCCGCCGCTGTGGGCGCACACCGACATCGCCGTGGGGTGCCTCGAGGCGGGCAAGCACGTGCTGTGCGAAAAGATGATGGCGTGGGACGTCGCTGGCTGCGAGCGGATGCGCGACGCCGCGATCAAGAACAACCGCGTGCTCGAGATCGGGTATCAGCGCAACTACAACCCGATGTACGAGGCGGCCCTCAACGGCCTCATCAAGTCCGGCCAGCTCGGCGAGATGTACTTCGCGCGGCTGGCGTGGCACCGCAACGGCAACTGGCGGCGAGAAGGGAAGCCGCCGAGCCCCGATTACGATCCGTCGCCCTGGGGCTATCCGAGCTTCGAGCACCTGATCAACTGGCGTCTGTACTGGAAGTACTCGAGAGGGTTGATGGCGGAGCTCGCCAGCCACCAGGTGAACATCTGCAACCAGGTGTTCGGCGGGGTTCCCGAGGCCGTGTCGGCCACTGGCGGGGTCTATCGGTTCAAAGACGGCCGCGAAGTGCACGATCACGTCTTCGCGACGTTCCGCTACAAGGGTGGACAGACCGCGGTGTTTTCGTCCGTGGAGTCGAACGCGTTCGACGACTACTACGAGATGTACACGGGCACCAAGGGGACGCTGATCTTGAAGCGCGAGATCGAGGCGATGTTCTTCCCGGAAGGGTCCGCGGCGCAGGCGACGGCCATCGAAGTCGCGCAGCGCGGCAGCGGGCCGGTGATCGATGCGTCCGAGACGAAGCCCGAGAGCCGCAGCGGTGCCGCCGACACCATGCAGACGAACGGGACGGCCACGGTGGAGCGCGCGCTGTCGAGTCGGCGGCAGATCCAGCGCTTCTGCGGCGCGGTGCGCGTCGGCGCCACCTTGGCGACGGGCGCCGACAAGGCGATGGCCTCGGCGCGCGCGTGCATTCGCGCGAATGAAGCTGTCGATGCCAACACATGGCTACAAATATGACTCCGGGCCCAACGCCGTTCGTGCCCGACGCCCGGCACCTGACGAAGCAGCAGTTCGCCTACCGGGCGCTGCGGAACGCGATCATCAAGTGCGAGCTGAAGCCCGGTGAGCGTCTGGTCATCGACGATCTCGCGAAGCGGTTCGAGATCAGCATCATCCCCGTGCGCGAAGCGCTGCGGCTGCTGCAATCCGAAGGACTGGTAGCGAGCGTCGCGCACGTCGGCGCGACCGTCGGGCCGATCTCGCGCGACTCTGTGCTCGAGGTGTTCACGGTCCTCGAAGGGCTCGAAACCGTCGCGACGCGTCTCGCGGCACAGCGCGCGACAGAGGCCGATCTGGAGGCAATCCAGCAAGTGGTGGTCGCGATGGACGAGGCGCTGGCGGCACAGTCGCCGCAACGCTGGGCCGATCTCAATACGGAATTCCATCTCGCCATCAGCCGGACGGCACGCATGCCGGTGCTGCTCGACATGACGCAGCGGGCGTTGGACCTGTGGGATCGCGTGCGCCGCTATTACTTCAACGGCGTGCTCGTGCATCGCCTGCATCTGGCGCAGGCCGAACACCATCATCTGTTGGAAAGCCTGCGGGCTCGCGATCTCGACACGCTGGAGCAGGCGATCCGGCAGCACAATCGTGGGGCGCTCGGCGCCTACACCGCGTATCTCGAAAGCTTGGACCGAGACGCGGCCGCGGGGGCGATTCGGTGAGCGTGACTCGGTTTCCTCGCGTCGCGGCGCTCAAGGATGCGCGGACGTTTGCCGCGCACCTGGCGTCGATCGGCGCGTCGATCGGGTTCGATGCGGAGCTGCTGCCGCCGGAGCAATCGCCGCTGGCGCGTCCGTTCGTGCGGGACGAGGTCCGCGTCGGCAATCGCTTCTGCGTGCTGCCGATGGAAGGGTGGGACGGCACGCGCGATGGCGCGCCGAGCGATCTGACGCATCGGCGCTGGCGGCATTTCGGCGAGAGCGGCGCCAAGCTGATTTGGGGCGGCGAAGCCGTGGCGGTTCGACACGATGGACGCGCCAACCCCAATCAGCTGGTCATCAACGAGCGCACGGAGCGTGGGCTGGCCGCGCTGCGCGACACGCTGATCGCCGCGCACGTCGAACGCTTCGGCACCCAGGCGGCCGACGACTTGTACATCGGATTGCAGCTGACGCATTCGGGTCGCTTCTCCAAGCCGAACCTGCACGAACGGCCGGAGCCGCTCGTCGCCTACGCGCATCCGGTGTTGGATCGCCGGTTTCCTGGTGGTGTGCGCGTGTTCAGCGACGAGGAGCTGGACGGGCTGATTCACGAGTACATCGCCGCGGCACGGATCGCGCAGCGCATGGGGTTCCAGTTCGTCGACGTCAAGCACTGTCACGGCTATCTCGGTCACGAGCTGCTGAGCGCGCGCACGAGGCCCGGACGCTACGGCGGCAGCTTCGAGAACCGGACGCGCTTTCTCCGCGACGTGGTGCAAGGCATCCGCGCCGGCGTTCCCGGGCTTGGCATCGGCGTTCGGCTGTCGGCGATCGATACCGTGCCGTTCCGCAAGGGCACCGACGGTCGCGGCGAACCCGAGATCGTGTCCGACGGCTACCCGCATGCGTTCGGCCTCTCGGAGAACGGCTCGATCAATCGCGCGCTGGACGACAGCCGCGCGCTGCTTCGCGTGCTGCTCGACCTCGATGTGCGCTGGGTGTGTGTCTCGGCCGGGACGCCGTACTACAACCCGCACCTCCTGCGGCCGGCGCTGTTCCCGCCGTCGGATGGCTACCAGCCGCCGGAGGATCCGTTGGTCGGCGTAGCCCGGCATCTCGCGGTGACGGCCGCGCTCAAGGCCGAGTTCCCGCAGATCGCGTTCGTGGGATCGGGCTACACCTACTTGCAGGAATGGCTGCCCGCGGTCGCACAGCATCAAGTGCGCGTCGGGCACACCGACTTCGTCGGCCTCGGGCGCATGATGCTGGCCTATCCCCACTTGCCGGCGGATATCCTCGCCGGGACGCCGCCGCAGCGGAAGTCGATCTGTCGCACGTTCAGCGACTGCACGACCGGCCCGCGCCTCGGCCTCGTGTCCGGATGCTTCCCGCTGGATGCGTTCTACGGTGAGCATCCCGACGCCGCGCCACTCAAGGCGAAGAAGGAGCTGATCGGCGCATGACGACCACGCCGAGCGCGCCCACCTCCGCCAAGGCTCCGGCGGGTGAACGCAGCGGACAGGTGCTCGCGGTGGTCACCGCGTTTCTCGCGCTCTTTGCCATCGTCGGGTTCGCCCTGTACGGGTTGCCGCGCTTCTATCCGTTCTTCGTGCAGGAGCTCGGTTGGAGTCGTCAGCAGGTGACGTCGGGGAACGCCTACAGCAAGATCGCGGTGGCGATCGCGTTCGGCGTCCTCGCCGGCCGGCTCGTGGATCGCTTCGGACCGCGTCGTCTCATGCTCGTCGGCATCATCATGGCCGGCGGCGCGCTGGTCGGGCTCTCGTACGTCACCAGCCTGGCGTCGTTCTACTTCTTCTACTGCTTCAACGCGCTCGGGTACGTGTTTGGGGGCCCGCTGCCGAATCAAGTACTGCTGTCGCGCTGGTTCGATCGCGCGCGCGGCCGGGCGATGGGCATCGCCTATCTGGGCATCGGCGTCGGCGGCGCGCTGGTGCCGCTGTTGGCCTACAACCTGACGCAGGGCTTCGGCTGGCGCGAGGCGCTGCGGATCCTGGGCTTCCTGATGATCGCGATCGCGTTGCCCGCGGCGTACTTCGTTCGCGAGCCCGCACCGGCCGAGGTCCCGAGCGCGGGCGGCGGCGCCGCGCGAGTCGACGGGTTGTCGCCCGTGCTCGCCAGCCCCTCGTTCTACTTTCTGATGATCGGCAGCCTCTGCTCCATCGGCGCGGTCGGCGGGACGGTGCAGAACCTGGCGCTGTATCTGAGCCTCGATCGTCGTCTGGCGCAGGTCGACGTCGACGCGACGCTGTCGCTGGTGCTGCTCGGCAGTCTGATCGGACGCGTGATGATGGGCTGGCTGGCGGATCGCTGGCCCAAGAAGCGCGTGATGCTGCTCGTGTACGTGATCGTCGCGGTGTCGATTCCTCCGTTGTTCTACGCGCCTGGTCCGGCGGCGCTGTCGATGGCCGCCCTGCTGTTCGGGGTGGGGCTGGGAGGGGACTACATGATCATCCCGCTGATGGCGGCCGATCTGTACGGCCTTGCCATCATGGGTCGGGTGATGGGCATCGTGTTGACCGCGGACAGCATCGCCGAGGCGGTGGTACCGATGGTCGTGGCGTCGATTCGGGACCAGACCGGCAGCTACGCCGGTGGGTTCCTGGTGCTTGTGCTGCTGGCGGCCGTCGGCGCGCTAGCGGTGGCCTGTCTGCCGCGCTCGTCGCGGCCGGCGCTGACGCCACG
>DAINCF010000538.1:0-4693 GCA_036732565.1 Vicinamibacterales bacterium | reverse complement strand
TAGGCAGTTCGCGTCAGCGTCTGCCTGGGTGCGGCCGCCAGCTTCAGCAGCGCGGCCACGCCGTCGGGCATCGCCATGAACGGAATCCGCGTGTCGGGGCGCACGAAGCAGGGGTAGGGCTCGCCCTGCGCCGCCGCATGGATCATCTCCGGCGCGTAATCCGAGGTGCCACCCGACGGCACCGTCATCGCCGAGATCAGGCCCGGGAACCGCACCGCGCGGAAGTCGACGCGGCCGGCCTGCGGCTCGGCCGCGAGCTGCTTGTAGAACCGCGCGTAGTAGCGGCCCAGATGCTCGCAGTACAACTTGTTCGCCCCATACATCGTCGTCGGCGTGTTGAAGTCGTCCTCGCGCACCTTGCCAGCTCGGGCTTTCGTCTCGACGTCCGGCAGTCCATAGGCCGCGATCGACGATGGGTAGAGAAAGACGACGGGCCGGCCATGCGACTCGGCCTCGCGCTGCGAGAACTCGAGCAGGTTGAGCGTTCCCTCGACGTTCACGTGATGCGCTGTGACGGGCGTGAACTCCGACCGGGTCGACAGCAGCGCCGCCAGATGGTAGACGGTGCTGACCTCGAACTCGGCCAGGATGCGCTCGAGGATGCCCTGGTCGGTGATGGAGCCGCGGAACTCGCGCTGGACGAGCTTGCCGAGCGCGGGATCGAGAGGATTGAGATCGAGGGTGACGACCGACTGCTGATCGGCGCGAGCCAGCTCGGAGATCAGCCCGTGGCCGATCTCGCCACCTGCGCCGCTAATGAGCACGACAGGCTTTCGAATCATGCGATCGACCGTTTCTTGAGAAGGCTGCCGAGCTGACCGTTCCACGGCGGGATGACGATCGAGATCGCGCCGAACGCCTGCGCCATGCACGACAGGCGAATGATCGGACGATCGTCTCGCGTGTCGACGTAACCGCACGACGCCAGCTTGTCGCGCTCGCGCGTGTCCATCGGCGAGAGCTTCTCGGCGCCGCCCAACACCCCTACCCAGCACGTCCCGCACGAGCACGAGCGGCATTGCACGGGAATCGGTCCCTCGCTGCAGCGCGCATCACGCGATCGATGATCGCGGCGATCCAGCGCGGCGGCCGTCGTCAAATGCTGTGAGTGAATCAGCGGAAAACGGGCGTCGGGCGATCGTTCGTCGTAGCTGATCGTCCACCGTCGCCGATCGCCACGGAATCGACCAAACCAGCCCTGCGAATCGTCGCGCGCCCGCGCCGCCAGCACGGTGTCGGGCGAAACCGCGCCCGCTGGCGGAGTCGAGGGCGCAGGCGCGGCGAAGGCCGTCAGGCCTACCTGCTGCAGCGTGCGCACACCGGTTGCGGTGATGGCGACCAGCTCCTCGACGCGCAGCGACGCGGACGCCGCCACGACCCGCGCGACCTCCTGAATCTGCGCCGCCAGATCGAGCGAGCTCGGGGCCACCGCGCGCGTCGCATACTCGAGCACGCCGGCCTTCACCTGTGGCCAGTACCGGTGGCCATAGAGAAACGCGTGCGAGGTATCGATCTGATCGGCGAGCTGCCATCGTCCGTCCAGCCTCAAGCGGAGGGCCAGCTTTGCGGGGTTTTCGGCCTGGTCCATCGCCTGCTGCAAGGTGAGCGGGAACAGATGAAACCAGATGCGCACGGCGGTTCGATCGACCGGATGACACACCTGCTCGAGTCGGTCGATTGCTCGGTGCCAGGCGTCATCGTCGTGCTGGGCGAGGAAGGCGAGGAACAACGTATCCATACCGAGTGTGTGCGCTACCAGAGGGCGGCCTTCATCTCAGCGATCGTGATCTCGAGACGGCCGAGGTCTTCGAGCACTCGCTCGGATGCCGCGATCGTCTGATTGAGCGCGTCCGGGTCAGGCGCGGTCCCGCGCTTCACCTCCCACGCGAGATCGCGTGTGGTTTCGGCGCAGGCGCGGCACAGCCCGACGGTGCGTTCGTGCGCTTCGATGAGGTGCCTGACCTCGACCTTTTCCTCAGGACTCATTGCCGGCGAGGCTCCGCCTCAGAACCACCGAGAAGAGTCGCGTTGTCCAGGCTTCGCCTCGCTAGGAGCAGCATCATTTTGCCCCGCCTCCGGCGGGGCGAGGCTGGGCCTTCTTCCACGCGTCGTAGCGAAGCCGGAGCGTCTTCACGGGGTTGGCGTCTTCCGTGGGTGCGATGTCCGTGTCGGTCACGTTGACATACATCCCGTAGCGGCCGTCGTTGAACGACTCACCTGACGGATCGTCCTTGTCCGCCGCGAGGATGTAGGCGACGTGCGACGTCTTCGCCGTGCACGGTGCCTCGGGTTTCGGCTCGGTGTCGCAAGTGCAGCGCTTGTCTCCGCCCTTGGCGTCCGAGGTCTCCATCGCGGCCATCACCCGATCAGCGAGGCTGCCGCTCGCTCCCTTGAAGGCGTCCATCGCGGCGGTGACGACCTCGTCGCTCATCAGGATGTTGCCCTGGATCGAAAAGAAGATACCTGTCCCAGGCACGGAATCCTGTCGATCCAGCGATGACGCGTTGTTCTTCTCGCCCGAGAAGCCGGCCATGCGCCCCTGGAGGTCGACGATCCCGAACTGACGCCGCGCGATCGCGGGATCGGCCTTCAGCAGCTCGATGATCTGCGTCGGATCGGTGCCCTTCTGGAGCTCTCCATAGACGAGCCGTTGGTTGGCGCGGGTGTTGTCGACCCCGGCCTGTGCCGCGGCGACGCCCCGGCCAGGAACGACGATGGCCTGGACGTCCATCAACCCTTTGGCCGGGAACTTCGCGAAGCTTGCCTGCGCCACGCAGGTCGCCGACGCGATCACGACCTGCCCACTCTTCTGATCGACCGCAATCACGGACCACGTCGCAAATGCCGGCGTGGCCACGAGCACGGCCAATATGCTCAGAAACGCGGTACGGCGCATCATTTCAGTTTGCCTTCGATCTCTTCGTAGATCTTTCTGGTCGCGACGGGCCCCTGCTGGTCCGCCAGCATCCAGTCCTTGTAGGGTCCCCAATTCGCCTGCTTCGCGGCGTCGTCCGCTGACAGTCCCTGCTTGTGCAGCCGGCTCACTTCGGCGATCACGTACTGCATCGCCTTTTGATATTCGACGAGCTCTTCGCGCGACGCCTTTGGCTCTTCGATGAAGCCATGGCCCGGCACGAAGCGATCGACGTCGAGCGCCAGCGCGCGATCGACCACCTTGACCCACTCGGTGGGATACGCCGATCGCATCGCCGGAAACACGCGATTCAGATACGCCTCGCTCATGAACAGGATCTTCTGTTTCGGCAGATACACCATCAGGTCGCCACCGGTGTGGGCGCGACCGAGAAACAGCGCTTGGACCTCGATGCCGCCCACGTCGATCGTCTGCTTGTCACCGGTCATCGCCGTGGGCGGGATCACGACCGCTGGTGCGTTTGGCTGCCGGTTGGGGTTCTTCGCGTCGCGCTCGAGCTGCGCCTTCGACATCGGGTGCACGATGAAGGTGAGGTCCTTCGGCAGCACGGCATTCCCGGCCGTGTGATCCCCGTGGTCCGATCCCACCACATACCACCGCACGGGACGAGGCGTGACCTTCTTGATGTGGTCCAGCATCGTCTGCGTTGCCTGCGGACTGCCCTGCCCGTCCGCGATCAGCACGCCGTTGGCGCCGACGACGAAGAGGCTGACGGTGGTGAACCCTGGCTGACGAATCTCTTCGTAGCCGTAGACGTTGTCGGCAAGCTTGATGACGCGGGGAAATTCGGAGAGCGTGAAGCCGCGTTTTTCAGGAAACGCGGTGCGAGGTTGTGCGTCGGCGACGGCCGCCATGGCCACGAGGGCTGCGGCGGCCACCGTCTGCATCGAACGAATCATGCGGGAATCGTAGCACTAGCCAGGACGTCAGCGCCCGTCGATCAAATCCCCCAGACCGAAGGCCTTGTCGAGGATCGAGCCTTCCTCTTGTCGTCCTCGACTGACCTGCGGCGCGGCTTTGTAGATACGGTCGGCCATGCGGCTCAGCGGAAGGGACTGCAGCCACACTTTGCCCGGCCCGGTGAGCGTCGCGAAGAAGATCCCCTCGCCGCCGAACAGCGCGGTCTTGATGCGCCCGACGAATTGGATGTCGTAGTTGACGCTCGGTTGCAGCGCGACCAGGCAGCCCGTGTCCACGCGCATGGTTTCGCCCGCCGCGAGCTCCAAGTGATGCACGGTCCCGCCGGCATGCACGAAGCACAGGCCGTCGCCTTCGAGCTTCTGCATGATGAAGCCTTCGCCGCCGAACAAGCCGACGCCGATCTTGCGCTGGAACGCGATGCCGATCGAGACGCCGCGCGCGGCGCAGAGGAACGAATCCTTCTGACACACGAGGTAACCGCCGAGGGAGCGCAGGTCCATCGCCAGGATCTTGCCGGGGTACGGCGCCGCGAACGCGACGCGATGCTTGCCGGGCCCCTGATTCGTGAACACGGTCATGAAGAGACTTTCACCCGTCAGCACGCGCTTGCCGGCGCCCCACAGGGCGTCGAGCACGCCCGTGGACCCCTGCTTGCTGCCGTCGCCGAAGATCGTTTCCATCTGGATGCCTGGCGTCATGTACATGAATGCGCCGGCCTCGGCGACAACCGCCTCGCTCGGATCCAGTTCCACCTCGACGTACTGCATCTCCGTGCCGTGCACCGCGAAGTCGATGTCGTGCGCGCGGCGGCCGGGCGCGAGCGGCGGCGGCGCGGCC
>DAINCF010000537.1:0-4704 GCA_036732565.1 Vicinamibacterales bacterium | reverse complement strand
GGTCGACGATGACGTGGATATTCTGGTGAACTCGCAGACGCCACCAGGCGGCGTTGCCGGGCAAACGCAACTGACCAATGCCATGGGCATGTGGAGCGTGGGTGGCAGCACACGGCTCACGCTGCGCTTCGACAGCGCTGGTCCAGTGCCCTGCCCGGCCCTCGGTTTCAATGCCTCGCTCGATCGCCGCATCCTCGTGGCCTACAACGACCCGTGCAACGAGTTTAATCCCGGAGATCCCAACGCGTTCGGCGTCGGTGGCGGGTACTTCACCGCGGGCGATCGCCGCACCGTGAACGGCACGGAGTTCGATGCGTTCGTGCAGGGCATCGCCATCCTGAACAACACCGGCCCGCACACGGGGTCGGCCGGGTGCTTTCAAGATGCCATGACACATGTGCTCGGACACGCAATCGGGCTTGGCGACACTGACTCCGTAGGCGCCCGAATGCTTCCAACTCTTCCAGGTGATTGTGCAGCTGGCGGCCACGGCCTGGGCGCGGACGATGTCGTGGGTCTGCAGTCGATCTATCCGGCAGTCGCCAGTGGCGGCTCGCCACCGCAGGCGCCGACCGCGCTGACCTACACCGAGGCACTGGGAACGGTCACGCTCACCTGGACCCCGGCGACCAGCGGTGGACCGGCGACGAGCTATCTGATCGATGCGGGTACCGCTCCGGGCCTCACCAACATCACCACCTTGACCGTCTCGGGGGCGACGACAAGCCTGGTCGCGAACGGTGTGCCCCAGGGCATCTACTACCTGCGCGTGCGGGCCCGCAACATCCTCGGCACCAGCGGTCCATCGCCGGAGCGCGCTGTCATCGTCGGCCCATGCACGGCGCCCACCACACCCGCGTCGCTGAACGCGACGGTTGCGGACCAGTTCGTCAGGCTCACTTGGGCGGCGCCGGCGGGAGGAACGCAGGTGCAGGGCTACACGCTGGGGGTCGGCAGCGCGCCCGGCCTCTCCAACATTCTGCTGTTGCCATACCCGGCATCCGTCCTGACGGTGTCAGGCATCGCCGGGTTTGGCGACTACTACGTGCGCGTCACAGCGACCAACGCATGCGGTGTCAGCGCTCCCACGGCCGATGTATTGGTTCGTGTGCAGCCCTGTGTAACTCAGCCGAACGCGCCGACGAATCTGACATTTACGCGTAATGGCAACCAGGTAAACTTCACCTGGGTCGCGCCGGCCAGCGGACCGACGCCCGCTCAGTACGTGATTGTGGCTGGGAGTGCGCCGGGCGCCAGCAATCTGGCGGTGTTCCCGACTGGAAGTCAGGAAACGACGCTCGGCGCGGCTGGTCCGCCGGGAACCTATTTCGTGCGTGTCTTCGCCGCCAACGCGTGCGGAAACAGCACTTTCACCAACGAGGTGCAGGTTGTCATCCCTTGACGTCTCTCGCCTTGCGCGTCGCATCGTCGTCGCGTCCGTTCTCTTTGCAGGTGTCGTGCAGCTTGGCGCGCAAGCACCCGAGCTGCTGTTCTCCGGTGTCGACACTCCAGGGATCGCCGCGCCGGCGGCGGACCCACGGCCGTTCGTCGTGCGCAGTCGCGCCGCTTCGCTCAGCGTCGGCGCACTCGATCGCGCGCTCGCCTCGCCGGCCACGAACACCTTTACGCTGAACCTGTTCGACGATGCCACCTTCGCGGTGACGTTCGAGCGCGTGGAAGACAGCGGCTTCGGTCCACGCACGTGGACCGGACATATCGCCGATCGACCGCTCAGCACTGTATCGCTGACGCTCAACGCCGGCACCGTCACAGGCATGATCACCGACGGCGTGGCGCTGTTCGAGATCAACGGGCTCGGCGGCGGTGTTCATCGCATCGATCAGATGGACATGAGCGCCATGCCGATCGATCGTGATATCGCGGTGCCAGGTACGCTGGCCCCTGGAGGCGCGGACGATCAGCTGCAGGCCGCTGGGCCTGCCATCGCGTCGCCCGCGGCGTCAACGGCCACCATCTTCGTGTATTACTCGACCGCGCTGGCAAACGCGATAGGCGGTGCCGGCGCGGTTCAAGCCCGCATCGCGCAGTACGTCTCGAACACCAACACCGCGTACGCACGAAGCGGCGTCGATGCTCAGCTCACGGTGGTTGGCGTCGGTGAGCTCCCGGTGCCGAATGGCCTCGATTCCTCGGATCTCTTGTCAGCGTTCGCGGAGAATGCCGCTGTCGTCAACCAGCGCAACGCGTCCGGCGCCGACCTGGTCGCGCTGCTCGTCGGCGAGCTCGGAGCCGACCCTGGATTCATCAGCTGCGGCATCGGGTATGTCGGGTTCGCTGGCGCGTCCGCCATCGATGCGGCCTTCAGCGTCACCGCGAGCCGGAGCGAGTGTGTCCACACGTTCGCGCATGAGGTCGGGCACAACCTTGGCGGCCAGCACACCGACGAAGATGGCGTCATCGATCCTGGTGGCTCCTCTCAGTTTCCGGCGTACGCGCGCGGCCACAAGGCGCCCAATCACGCATTTCGCACGATCATGGCGTACGACTGCCAGACTGCCCCGTCCTGCCCGCGCGTGTTGAACTTCTCGAATCCCGCGGTGCTCGAGGGCGGTCAGGTGACGGGTAATGCGTCAGCGCGCAACGCCAGCAGGTTCAACGAGCTCTTCCCTCAGGTTGCCAACTATCGCGCGGGTGGCCCGACACCGACGGCGCCTGGTCCGCCACAACTCCAGGCTGGTCCGGGGAGCGGTTCGACCCTGACCTTATCCTGGCAGGCCGGCCCTGGTGGAGCGCCGACCGACTATTTAATCGCCGCGGGTACGGGACCTGGGCTTTCGAACCTGGCGGCCGGCCTGCCGGTGACGGGAAACAGCCTGACTGTTCCCGGTGTTCCCAATGGCAGTTATTGGATTCGCCTCTACGCACGGAACGCGGCGGGAATCAGCGGCCCGTCGAACGAAGTCAACGTCGTCATCGGGTCGGTGTGCACGATGCCGTCGGCGCCGCAGAGCTTTTCGGCGTCAAAGAGCGGTAACAACCTGACCCTCACCTGGGCGCCGCCAGCGGCGGGAGGGCCCACCTTTATCTACGGGCTCCTGGCAGGGTCGTCCCCTGGCGCGACGAACCTCTTCCTCGGCGCGATCGGAAGCGTCACCTCAATAGGCGGCGCGGTGCCGAATGGGACCTATTTCGTTCGCGTCATCGCGGCAAACGCCTGCGGCATCGGTCCAACGTCGCAGGAGATCGCGATCACGATACCGTAGGGTTCCAATCTCGTCGGCAGTCGGCAGTCGGGGGCGCTCCTCGTGACTGCCGACTGCCGACAGCCGACTGCCGGTCAGAAGAGGCAAATCTCTTCAATGGATCGGTAGGAAGTACCATCCATTCGTCGCGCCATTCTCACGGGATCGTATTTCCTTCGAGTGATCGCTGCAAACGCCTTCGGCACGGGACCTGCAGCTAGCGAACCCGCGATCACCATCCCGTAGAGCCCCTGACGGGTCACGTCCGGCGCTCCCTGCCCCGGGGGCGCCGGAGTGATCGCCCAGCCATATGACGTGTCGCTTCCTGAGCGCTCTGACGTTGGTCGTGTGCCTCGCGCCCTCTTCTGCGCTCGCACAAGCCGTAATCTCGCCCTCGGTGCTCGACGAAGCCAGCCGCGGCGCGGTCCGCGTCCTGATTCGTCTGCAAACCACAACGCTTCCCGAAGGCCAACTCGTTGGCCCATCGCTCGCCGAGCAGCGCGAGCGCATCGCGGCGGCGCAAGAGCGCGTGCGCACGGCGCTCGGGGCCAGTGCACGGTTCCGACGATTTCGAACGGTGCCGTGGATGGCCGCGTCAGTGACGTCCGCACAACTGGCCGTGCTCCGTCGTCATCCGTCCGTTGCGGCGATCCAGCGAGATGTGTTGATGCGGCCATCGCTCGTGCAGAGCGTGCCGTTCATCGGCGCGCCGACGTTCTGGCAAGTCGGCTATCGCGGCGCGGGCTGGACGGTCGTCGTGCTCGACACCGGCGTCGACAGCAGTCATCCGATGCTCGTCAATCGCGTCGTGCACGAGGCCTGCTTCTCGACCAACGAGCCGGCCGACAGCGCCACGTCCCTGTGCGCTGGCGGCGCGGAGACCGGAAGCGGCTCGGGGTCGGCGCCGCCGTGCGCGTCGAGCATCGCGGGCTGCGAACACGGCACCGTCATGGCGGGCGTCGTGGCGGGCCGATCCACCAACCTCTCCGGCGTCGCCCCCGACGCGCGCCTCGCGGCGATTCAGGTCTACAGCCGGATCAACGATGCGATGCTGTGCCTCGGCCAGACGCCGTGCGCGTTGAGCTACACCTCCGATCAGATCGCGGGGCTCGAGCACGTGTTGGAGATGGCGGGACCGGCGAATCACGAACGCATCGCCGCCGCCAACTTGAGCCTCAGCGGCGCGCTCTTCGGATCGACGTGCGACGCCGCCGAGGGGATGCCCGCGTTCAAGGACGCCGCCGACAACCTTCGCGCGATCGGCATCGCCACCGTCGTCGCCGCCGGCAATGACGGCGAGACCAACATGATTGGCGCGCCCGCATGCGTGTCGTCGGTCGTCAGTGTGGGCGCCATCGGCGCCGACAACGTGGGCGATCTCGATGTCATGAGCGGCATGTCGAATCGCGCGTCGTTTCTCTCGCTGCTCGCGCCGGGAACAGGCATCACCTCGTCGACGCCAGGCGGGGGCACGGCGTCGTTCTCGGGCAGCTCGCTGGCC
>DAINCF010000536.1:0-4758 GCA_036732565.1 Vicinamibacterales bacterium | reverse complement strand
CCCGACGCGCGCGTCCATCGACGCCAGCCTGGTCCGGCCGCGGTTCTCCTAGATCGCTCGTGCGCCTGCTCGTTGGCCTATCGCGCCAGCGGATCGGGGCGGATCTGCACCTTCACGACCTTGCTCGTCGTCCCTTTTCCACCTTCCATGTGGAATGGCGCGCGCGTGCTGACCGTGGCCCACAGGCCCTTGCCCTTCCACCCGGCCTTGGGATCGTCGATGCGACCATCCATCCATTTGGTGTAGAAGCCGAGTGGATACGGTATGCGTATCACCACCCACTTGCCGTCCTTCAACGCAAGCAGCGCTTCTGACGCGTTCCCGGTGTTGATCGGCACGTTGCGACCCAGCCCCAGCGTGTCGAACTGATCGACCCAGGTGTAGTAGCTGCCCTCGGCACTCCCCGATTCGGTGACACCAGTCATCTGCGGGAGCGGCTCGGCATAGAGCGACCAGCCCTCCGGACAATGCTGGCCGGTGGCCTTCGGTCCGTTGAGCGGTCCCTTGCACTTGCGGCGATCGAAGCTCGCCAGATGTCCGCTCGCCAACGCGGCCCAGTACACGCCGTCGCGATCGACGTCGCCCCCACGCGGTGAGAATCCCGGATTCGTCGGGTCGTTGAACGGCGGCTCGTACACCTCCGCGAGCGCAGTCTCCGGCGGGTTCGATCCAGGATCGAGCCGAATGACCGCGCCGGGGAACCCGAGCATCGTGCCCCAGACCGACCCGTCCGGCGCCGGCGCGACCGAATAGAACGCGCCGCCCCACCGCTTGTCCTTGGTTGGATCGAGAGGTTGGTTTGGCTCGACGTAGGCGTCGCGCGTCCCGTTGCCGTTGGTATCCATGATGAGCGCGGTCCATCCTTGCGACTTCGCCTCGTCACCGGTCTCCTCGAACATCTTGCGGTTCAACCAGCCGACGACCTGCCCACCGCCGCTCGTCCACAGCGTCTGGTTCGCGTCTTCGGCAAACATCAGGTGGTGGGTGCCGAAGCAGGTACTGATGTGTGTGAGCTTCTTGGCCTTCGGATCCCACATCGCGAGGTGTCGCGCCGCGCGCTCGAGGGGAAACAGCTTCGCGGACGGATGGGTCGATCCCTCTTTGCAATAGTCAGGGTTCTCGGGCGGTCGGACGGCCGAGGTGACCCACATCCGACCGAGCTCGTCGAACATCGGATTGTGCACGTTGTTGCGGCTATTCCAAATCACCTCGTTGCCCCAGTAGGGCGACGGCGCGGGCATCTTCGGCGACGTGGGCGGCGTGTTGGGATCGCGCACCGTCAGCGGCACCTGGCTACTCGCATGCTTCACGGGATCGAGCACCGGCAGGTAGTCGTGACTGAGCTCCAGGGCACCGTAGACCGGGCCGTTCGCGTTGACGGTGGGCTTGCGCCGATCGGTGGACACCACGTCGTGCAGGTACGAAATTGGATCGGCCCAATCCCACATCGTGACGACCACGTTTCGCTCGACGCCCTGCGGCCGTGGCGGTGCGGGCGGCACTGCCCCGGCGGCGATGCGATCGGTCCACTCGGCGAAGGTCGCCAGCGCACGCTCGCGCCCGAGGGCGCTGAGGCCGCTCATCATGTTGCCACCCGCCTGCCCGGATTGAATCCGACGCTCCCACGCGTGGACGGAGGAGGGGAAGGTGCCGAGTGCGGCGGGAATCTCGCGCGTCGCTTTGTTGCCAAGTTGATGGCACGCCCAGCACCCTCCCGACTTCAGGTTCCTGAGCCACTCCGCTTGACTTTCGATCTCGGGCGAGATGCCGTTGCCGGTCGGGCCCGTACCGGGGAACTCTTTCTTGTCGGGCACGCGCAGCAACGAGAACCAGTAACCTGCGGGGTAGTACTCCGCGGCCGCGCGCGGATCAGGCGCCACCGTCGCGGTCAGATCGAGCGCCCTGCCGGGCGTCGCCCGGACCTTGCGCGAGTCCACCAGACCGTAGCCGCGCACCCAGACGCTGTAGGTCGCCTTGGGAAGATCGGGAAGCAGGTATTGGCCTTTGTCGTCGGTGACCGCGATCTTGGCAAATTTCGTCGGGAGGTCCGCCGTCTCGGCAATGACCCAGACGCCCGCTTCCGCGCCTTTGGCGCTGGTGACCACGCCACCCAGATCGTCGCCGTCGACCGTCATCGACGCTGTCGCCGGCGGCTTGCCCTGAGCGGAGTCGAAGGGCCGAGCGCTCACGGAGGACAGCGACGCCGCGAGCCACAGCGCCACACTCGCGCTCAACATCCCCGAGCTGAGCCATCGTCTCGTATTCATGTCGGTCTCCACGGATCACCTCCTGGCGACGGACCGCCACTATATACCCGGACGCCGTTCGTGAGCTCCGAAGGGCAAGTCGATGACCTCTTGATCCGCTGGTTGAAAGGAACGCGATGAACCTGACGCAACCTGCGTCAGGGGACGACGAAGGCCTTCTGCTGCAACGGGCTCACGAACGTCAGCGCGCCTGGAGCTGTCAGCACCGACATCCAGGTATAGGTGCCCTTGGGCTCGACGCCTGTGAAGTAGTATTGCAGCAGTTGCGCCCGCCTCGAGGGCGAAAGGCTCGAATCGCTGAGCCATCGGCACGATCCCGGGGACCAGATGCCCGCCCCACTGGAGCTGAATACCACCCCCGATGTGATTCCCACTTATGCGGCGCTCCTCGTTCCCGGGGCATGATCGCATCGGCAGCGAGCTCCTGCAAAACGCTGTTCTCGAGCTCCGTCGTTCTTTGAGCGCGTTGCGAAATTGCCCAGCGTTCGTAGCGCAGGCCTTCAGGCCTGCCAAACACGTCGGTAGGCCGGCTCTCACGCTGAGGCCTGAAGGCCTGCGCTACGTACAATTTCCCAAGGTGCTCTTAGGTTTGACGCTCGAGACGCTGACCCTGTCACTTGACGCCGCTTCGCCAGGAATGAAGGGTTGCGTGTCAATCGCGCGACGGAAGTTTCTACTGGCGGCGGAACCCGTCTCAGCGCACGATCGCTCTCATGACGTCGCTGACAGCTACTCCTGCAGGTGGCTCCCTCGGAACCGCGTTCGCGAGCCCGCTCGAGGAAACGATCACGCTGAGCCAGGCGAAAACACTCATCACGTGCATGGCGCATCAGCAGAGTTTTCTCCTGCTGTCGCCGCCTGGTGTCGGCAAGTCCGAGATGGTGTATCAGGCGGCCGCGGACGCCGGTCTTGCGTGCCGGTCGCTCCTGGGCACGCAGATCGCGCCAGAGGACGTCAGCGGCATCCCGCGCATCGTCGGCGAGCGATCCGTGTTCTGTCCGCCGCGTGTGCTGCTGCCGGAGAACCCTGAGCCGTTCTGCCTGTTCCTCGACGAGCTGCCCGCCTGCGCGCCTGACGTGCAGAAGGCGTTCTACTCGCTCTTCCTCGAGCGGCGGCTCGGCGAGCATGAGTTGCCACGCGGGACGTGGGTCGTCGCGGCCGGCAACCGGGTTCAGGATCGCGCGCTGGTGCGATCGCTCAGCTCCGCGTTGATCAACCGCGTCAGCATCCTGCACGTGCGGGTCGACACGCAGGAATGGCTCGATTGGGCGGCGGCCAACGAGGTGCGCGCCGACATCATCAACGTGATCTCGTACCTGCCCGATGCGTTGATGCGGCCGGTTCCGTCCGAGCCGCAGCCGTTCTCGACGCCGCGTGCCTGGACACTCCTGTCGCGAGGACTCGATCTGGCGGAACGCGCCGGCATTCTCACGCGCGAGCTGCGCCGGGCTCTGGCGTTCGGGAGGGTCTCCGCCGAAGATGCCGCCGTCTATTGCGCATTGGCGGAGGAAGCCATTCAGCACATGCAGCCGCTCGCGCGGTACATCGAACAGCCCGGGAGCCTGCCGTCCGGCCACTCCGCGCGGTGGTTCATCCTCAACTGCATTCGCCAGCACGTGCGCGACGGCACCCTGACGGGCGTCACGCCCGACACCGTCGACGCGTTCCTTCGCAGCCTGCCTCCTGAGCATCAGCTGACGCTGATCGCGGATCTCGTCACGCAGTGGAGCGAGCTTGGCGCGGATCCTGCGATGCTGGCGTTGCTGAAGCAGGTGACCGACCTTGACGCCAGTCGCTGACCCGACGCCGGCTCCTGGCGCCACGCAGCACGTGCGGCGACGCATCGAGCGTGGCCTGAAACTGCTGACGGTGCCGCTGCCCTACCTCGCCGGGCTCGCGGCGCGTGTGCGGGTGACGCTCGACGACCGCGTGCCGACGATGGGCGTGTTCGCGTCGGGACGTCTGGTGGTGAATCCGGCCTTCGCGGACACGCTCACCGATAGCGAGCTGATCTTCGTGCTCGCGCACGAGCTGATGCATCTCGCGCTCCGGACGCACGATCGCGCGCGTGGCAGCCACCATCTCGAATTCAACTACGCGCACGATTACATCATCAACGACATCCTGCGGATCGAGCTCGGTGTCCCGCGCATACCAGCCGGCGGACTGGACATGCCCGGCGCGAGCAAGCGATCGGCCGAGGAGATCGTCCTGGAGATGCGGCGCAACGCCGAGATCATGCCGTCGAAGACCTCGGTGTTCGCTGGACAGGAGACGACGGTGGAGCGGGTGTTCGGCACGCGCGCCGGACGTCACGCCGGTACTGGAGCCGGCGAGCCAACCGAAGCCGGCGACGTGCTCGGGCCACAGCGAGAGAAGGAGATGTTCCCCGACGACGTCGCGACTCAAGGGCAGGAGACCGACGCGATCAAGGAAGCCGCGTCTACCGGCCTGGCACTCGCCCGGGCGGTCGGCGCGCTCGCGGGCTTGC
>DAINCF010000535.1:0-4774 GCA_036732565.1 Vicinamibacterales bacterium | reverse complement strand
ACCACCCTGAAGTCTCCCATCGACGGCATCGTCCGTGAGCGGCTCGCGTTGGCCGGCGAGTATCGAGCCGCGGGCACGCCGATCGTCACCGTCGTACGACAGCATCCCCTGCGCCTCCAGCTGTCGGTGCCCGAGCGCGTCGCGGCGGACATCCGCATCGGGCAGAAGGTGGTGGTCAGCGTCGAGGGCGATCCCGAGAAATACGAGGGCCGCGTCGCCCGCCTGAGTCCGGCGATCACCGAAGGCAATCGCACGTTGCCGCTCGAAGCCGAGGTACCGAACGCCAACGACCGGCTCCGGCCGGGCACGTTCGCGCGCGCGGAAGTCGTCACGAGCGAGGACCCGGGTATCGTCATTCCGAACACGGCCCTCGTGGTGTTCGCCGGCGTGGAGAAAGTCATGACGGTCGCTGACGGCAAGGCGGTGGAGAAACACGTGCGCAGCGGCCGTCGCTTCGACACCACCATCGAGATCGTCGAGGGGCTGACGCCGGGCGACCTCGTCATCATCGAGCCCGGCGCGCTGAGCGACGGCACGCCGGTCACCGCCGCTCCCTAGCCGGTAGACGTCTTGAAGTCCACCGCTCAACGCTCATGAATCATCCTTCCCGTTGTTCCACCTTCAAGACGTCTCGCCGCGCGGCGCGCGGCAAAGAGATGCTGTCAATGGCGAGGCGCAGCGTCGCTTCGTGTTTTGAATCGTTTGGCGCGGAGCCTCGCCATGCGTAAGCTTGCGGCCATCTGCATCGATCGACCCGTCTTCGCGTCGATGATCATCCTGGCGCTGGTCGTCGTCGGCGCCTCCGCGTTCTTCCGACTCGGCGTGGATCGTTTCCCTGTCGTCGACCTGCCGTCCGCCCGCGTGCAGACGTTGCTGCCGGGCGCCTCGGTCGAGGAGGTGGAGACACAGGTCTCGGACATCATCGAAGAGGCCGTCAACCGCGTCGAAGGCATCAGCGAGCTGCGCTCGGTGTCGTCGACGGGCCAATCGATGGTCATCATCACGTTCAACCTCGAGCGTGACATCGATACCGCGGCGCAAGACGTGCGCGATCGCGTCGCCAATGTGCTCCGCCGGCTGCCCAACGATGTCGAGCCGCCGCTGGTCGGCAAGATGGACAGCGATCAGTCGCCGACGCTGTCGATTGCGGTGAAGGGAAACCGCTCGGCACGCGAGTTGACCGAGATCGCCGACAAGATCGTCAAGGTCCAGCTCGAGCGCTCGAAGGGCATCGGCGAGGTGGCGCTCGTGGGCGGGCTCCAGCGATCCATCAACGTCTGGGTCCAGGCCGATCGGCTCGCCGCCTATCAGCTGCCCATCAGCCACGTGCGCGCGGCGCTACAGCAGCAGAACGCCGATGTGCCCGGCGGCAACATCACGACCAGCGCCAACGAACAGACGCTGCGCACGATGGGCCGATTCACCGAATCCGCGGACTTCAACGACCTCGTGATTGCCACGCGCGACGGCGCGCCCATTCGCATCCGCGATATCGGCTACGCCGAGGACGGCACGAAAGAAGTGCGGACCTACGCGCGGGTCAACGGCCAGCCCACCGTCATCCTCGACGTGCGCCGGCAGTCGGGAGCGAACACCGTGGAGGTGGTCGAGGCCGCGCGCGAGAGCCTGGAGCGGGTCAAGCCGCAATTGCCCGCCGGCGTGGAAGTCGAGATCGTGCGCGACACGTCGCAGTACATCTACGCAGCGCTCCACGAGATCAACCTGCACCTGGTGCTCGGCAGCATCCTCGCCTGCCTCGTCGTGTTTGCGTTCATGCGCGACTGGCGGGCGACGGTCATCGCGGCGGTGGCCATTCCGACATCCGTGGTGTCGACCTTCGGCCTCATGGCCGCCCTGGGCTTCACGCTGAACACGGTGACGATGCTGGCGCTCGTCCTCATGATCGGTATCGTGATCGACGACGCGATCGTGGTGCTGGAGAACATCTTCCGCTTCATCGAAGAGAAGAAGGTCACGCCGTTCGAGGCGGCGCGCGAAGCCACGGCCGAAATCGCGCTTCCGGTCATGGCCACCACGTTGTGCCTCGTCGTCATCTTCATCCCGGTGTCGTTCATGTCGAGCGTGTCCGGGCGGTTCCTGTACCAGTTCGGCATCACCGCCGCCTCCGCGATCCTCGTCAGCCTGCTCGTGTCGTTCACGCTGACGCCGATGATGAGCGCGCGCATGTTCCGTCGCGAAGACGATGGCGCCGTCGGGCACGATGCGGCGCACTCACGTCAAGGCTTCTACCATTTCGTCGACCTGGGCTACACGCGGGTCCTCAGCTGGGCGCTGACGCGCCGGGCGTTGATAGCAGGCGTCGGCGTCGCGGTGGTGCTGTCGACCATTCCGCTGGCGGGCCTGGTTCGCCGCGAGTTCCTGCCCACCGGCATCGACGAAGCCCAGTTCGAGATGCAGATCACCGCTCCGGATGGCACCGCGGCCGCGTCGATGAACGAGGTGATGCGCGCCTGGGAGGTCGAGATTCAGAAGATGCCGGAGGTGCGGCTGCTGCTGTCGACGGTCGGGGGCGGCTTCAACGGCGCGGTCAACGAAGGGCAGATGTTCGTGAAGATCGCCCCGCACGAGGAGCGCATCTTCTCGATCGGCCGATTCCTCAAAGGTCTCGTCACGTTACGCCCGTTCGAGGCCTTTCACGGCAACTACTCCCAGCGGGACGTGATGGCGAGGCTGCGTGCGATCGGGCGCAAGTATCCGGATCTGCGGGTCGCCGTCCGCAATCTTCAGACCTTCAACCTGGGTGGCGGCAACAACGAGATGGACTTCGTCATCCGCGGCCCGGATCTCGAAGCGCTGGCGTCGTACACCGAGACGTTGCGCGAGCGCTCCGCCGAGCTGGGCCTGATCGACGCGGACACGACTCTCAAGCTGAACAAGCCCGAGTTGCGGGTGCAAATCGATCGCGCCCGCGCCGCGGACATGGGCGTCAGCACGCAAGACGTCGCCGAGTCTCTCCGCCTGATGGTCGGGGGCGATCAAGAAGTCACGCGCTATCGCGACCCCGCGCTCAACGAGGACTACGACGTGCAGCTGCGGTTGGTGGACGGGGATCGCAACGATCCCGGGACCATCTCCAGGCTCTATGTCGCGCGCAACACCGGCGAGATGATTCGCCTCGACAACCTGGTCAACCTCGAGCAGGGACGGAGCCCATCGCGCATCGATCGCCAGGATCGGCAGCGTCAGGCCAACCTGCGGTCGGGCATCGCGCCGGGCTTCGGCCTCGCCGATCGCCTGGACGCCCTGCGCGAAGCGGCACGCGACATGAACCTGCCGGCCGCGTACTCGACCGGTGTGGCGGGACGCGCGCGCGAGTTCGAGCGCACCATCGGTGAATTCGGCTGGGCGTTCCTGCTGTCGATCATCTTCATGTACATGGTGCTGGCCGCGCAGTACGAGAGCTTGCTCAACCCGCTCGTCATCCTGCTTTCGCTACCGCTGTCGCTGCCGTTCGCGCTGTTGTCGCTCTACCTGATGCGCGACACGCTCAACCTCTACTCCGCCCTCGGCATGCTGGTCCTGTTCGGCGTCGTCGCGAAGAACGCGATTCTGCAGATCGATCACACGTTGAATCTCAGGCGCCAGGGTCTGCCGCGCGGCCAGGCGATCCTCGAGGCCAATCGCGATCGGTTGCGGCCGATCCTCATGACGACCCTGGCGCTGGTCGGCGGCATGCTGCCGCTCGCGCTCGGCACCGGTCCCGGCGCCGAGGAGCGCCGCACCATTGCCGTCGTCGTCATCGGCGGACAGACGCTGTCGCTGTTCCTGACGCTCGTTATCATCCCAGTGGCGTATTCGATTGTGGATGACGCCGCCGGGTGGGTCCGCGCGCGGCGGCGGGCTGGTGTGATCGCCGAGGGGAAAGCGGCGTAATTTCGATCGTCTGGGCCGGCCAAAGCCGGCCCCGACGTTATCTGCAACGAACGCTCAGCGCTTCGGAATCGTCCAGTAGTACACCTTGCGGCCGTTCACATCCAGCTCCTTCTCGGGCTTCCAGTCGCCCATGTCGAAGGCATGTGAGACGATGCGCGTGCCCGGCTTCAGCTCCTTCATCAACTTCGGCATCAGCTTCACGTTCAGCGACGGCAGCAGGTAGAGCGTGACGACCGTGGCCTGGCTGAGGTCGGTCTCGAAGAGATCGGCCTGGACGATTTTCACCAGGTTGCCGACGTTGTTCTTGGTGACGTTCTCGTTGGCCTCCTTGATGCGCTGCGGATCGATGTCGATGCCGATACCGCGTGCGCCATACTTCTTGGCAGCGGTCACCGGAATACGGCCGTCGCCGCATCCAAGGTCGTACACGATGTCGTTCTTCGTGACGTTGGCAACCTGCAGCATGGCTTCCACGACTTCCTCAGGTGTTGGGACGTAGATGACGTCCGGCCGGCGCGTGGGCGCCTCCTGAGTGGCTTGGGCCCAAACTGCCGGCGTCGCCGCCATGAACATGGCGAACAGCACGGAGAATACGCGGATGGTCATGCGAAAGGTCCTCCCAGGGTCTCTTAGCGCGCTCCGCGCGCTAGGACCGCTACGCAGTCAGAACGATGAAAAGGTTAGCGCGACACTCACATAGCGGTCCGACGAGCATGAGTATAAACCGAAGGGAACGCGTCATCGGTGCGACAGTTGGGCTGGCACTGCTGGCGTTGTCCAGCCTCGGTGGCTGTCGCGCGCGCGAGGCGGCCGCTCCAGCGCCGCCGACGCTGCGCCTCGTCTTGCCTGACGAAGCGGTCGGCGCGGGAGTCGACTACCC
>DAINCF010000534.1:0-4776 GCA_036732565.1 Vicinamibacterales bacterium | reverse complement strand
GGTCGTGACGCATGGTGGGCCCACCGGCGCGACCACGGCGGTGCTCGACCCGCGGATTCAGTTCTGGACCAGCCGCGGCTTCGCGGTGCTGGATGTCAACTACGGCGGCAGCACCGGCTATGGCCGTCCCTATCGCGATCGCCTGAAGGGGCAGTGGGGCATCGTCGATGTGGCTGACGCCGTCAATGGGGCGCGGCATCTCGTCGCGCAGGGCAAGGCCGACCCCGAGCGACTGGCGATCCGCGGCGGCAGCGCCGGCGGCTATACCACCCTGGCGGCCCTGACGTTCCATGACGTCTTCAAAGCCGGTGCTAGCTACTACGGCATCAGCGACATCGAAGTGCTGGCGCGCGATACGCACAAGTTCGAATCGCGCTATCTCGACTCGCTGATCGGTCCGTATCCCACGGGCAAGGACATCTACGTCGCCCGATCGCCGATTCACTTCACCGATAAGCTCTCCAGCGCGCTCATCTTGTTTCAGGGGCTCGAAGACAAGGTCGTGCCGCCGAACCAGTCAGCGCTGATGGCGGACGCCGTTCGTCGCAAGGGCCTGCCGGTCGCGTATCTGGCGTACGAGGGCGAGCAGCATGGCTTCCGGCAGGAGAAGAACATCGTGCGCAGCCTCGAAGCCGAGCTATTCTTCTACGGCGCGGTATTTGGCTTCGCTCCCGCCGATGCGATCGAATCCGTCCAGATCGACAACCTGAAATGAACTTGCCGGCAGTCGGCAGTCGCAAGTCGGCAGTTCCGACGGGACTCCCGACTGCCCACTCCCGACTCCCGAGCGCGAGACACAAATGATCGTCAAACGCTTCTTCGAAGATGGTCTCGCACAAGCGAGCTATCTGATCGGGTGCGCGGCATCCGGACGCGCGCTGGTGATCGATCCCACTCGCGACGCAGACGTCTACCTCCGCGCCGCGGCCGAGGAGGCCGTGCGGATCACCGACGTCACCGAGACGCACATCCATGCGGATTTTCTGTCGGGGAGCCGCGAGCTTGTCGCGCGAACCGACGCGACGCTTCATCTCTCGGATGAAGGGGACGCAGCGTGGAAGTACGCGTTCGCGGATGAAGCGCGGCTGGTGAAGAGCGGTGATGCGATCGGCGTCGGCAACGTGCGGGTGGAGGCGATCCATACGCCAGGTCACACTCCCGAGCACCTCACGTTTCTGATCACGGACGGCGCCGTCGCCACCGCACCGATTGCGGCCGCCACCGGTGACTTCATCTTCGTCGGCGACGTGGGCCGTCCGGACTTGCTGGAACGTGCGGCGCACGTCCAGAACACGATGGCCGAGAGCGCGCGTACGCTCTACCAGGCGCTTCGCCGGTTCGAGCGCGGACGCGAAGAGTGGCTGCAGATCTGGCCGGGCCACGGCGCGGGCTCGTCCTGCGGCAAGGGCATCAGCGCCGTGCCGCACACGACGCTCGGCTACGAACGCCGCTTCAACTGGGCGTTCAAGGTGCACGACGAGGCGGCGTTCGTAGAGCAAGTGCTGGCCGGCCAGCCCGACCCGCCGACCTACTTCGCGACCATGAAGCGGCTGAACCAAGAGGGGCCAGCGCTGATCGGGGGCTTTCGCACGCCCGCACGACTCGAGGCCGCGCAGCTTGCCGGCCTGCTTGAGCAACGTGCGCTGGTCATCGACACCAGGCCGGCGGACGCGTATGCCGAGGGTCACGTCCCAGGAACAATCAACATCCCATTCAATCGCAACTTCATCACCTGGGCCGGCTGGCTCGTGTCGTACGAGCAGCCCTTCTTCGTGATCGCTGCTGACGACAGCGGGGACCGTCCTCTCGATATCGCGCGTGCGCTAGCGCTGATCGGCCTGGACAACCTCGGCGGCTACTTCGGTCCGGGTGGCCTGCGATGGTCAGGCCGCGTCGCGCAGATGGATCCGGCGGACTTCACTGCCGCGATCGAGCGTGGCGTCACGGTGCTGGACGTGCGCAACGCATCGGAGTGGGCGCATGGCCATGTCGACAACGCGCTCCATATTCCGTTTGGCAGTCTCCCGGACCGTCTCGCGGAGATACCCACCGATCGGCCGATCGTCGTGCACTGTCAGTCGGGCCGCCGTTCCGCGATTGCGGCGAGCATCCTGCAACGTGCCGGGTTCACGGACGTCACCAACCTGCGCGAAGGCTACGCGGCCTGGGAAGAAACCAACCTTCGTGGGGGCCGGCTTTAGCCGGCCCTGGTCCGCCTGAAGGCGGACCCCACGTACCGACCGTCCGAGGAACAACCCGCGGGCCCGATCCGTAGTCTCCCGTCATGACCGATCTGCGGCTCGCCTTTCGGATGATGGCCGGCAGACCCGGCATGTCGGCCCTCGCCATCATCGCCCTCGCTCTCGGCATCGGCCTCACCACCATCATGTTCAGCATCGTGAACGGGGTGCTCCTGCGCGGCCTCCCGTTCTCGGACTCCGACCGCATCTATCATTTCGAGCGCCTGAACGTCGCGAAGAGCGCTGACGAGGCTGACGAATCGGCAACGCTGCACGATTACGTGGACTGGGCGGCACGCCAGCGATCGTTCGAAGAGCTCGCGGCGTTCCGCAGCGGAACGGCCAATGTCGTGGGCCCCGACGGGACGCCGGTCCGATACTCCGGCTGCTGGATTTCGGCGAACACCTTCCACCTGCTGCGTCAACAACCAGTCCTGGGGCGCGACTTTCGCGCCGACGACAGCCGCCCGGGGGCCGAGCCAGTCGTGATCATCGGCGACAAGGTGTGGCTGGAGCGGTTCAATCGCCATCCGAACGCGATCGGCCAGACACTTCGCGTCAACGGGACGTCGACGACGGTCGTTGGCGTGATGCCGCCAAAGTTCGGGTTTCCGGTGCAGCAGGAGCTCTGGGTGGCGGAGGTTGTCGACGCAGCGCCTCCGACGCGTGCGACGAGCACGCCCGTCGAGGTGATCGGACGCCTGCCCGCCGGTGCGTCGCTCGACCAGGCGCGCGCCGAAATGGCCACCATCGCCAAGCAGATCGAGGCCGAGTATCCCGACACTAACAAAGGCATCGGCGTCGTGATCCAGGCCTACATGAGGGAGTTCATTCCGGACGAGATCTACAACACGTTCATGGCCATGATGGCCGCGGTGATCGGCGTGCTGATCATCGCCTGCGCCAACGTCACGAATCTGGTGCTGGCCCGAGCCGCGGAACGTACTCGCGAGATCGCCATGCGCACGGCGCTTGGCGCGAGCAGATGGCGTGTGGTGCGGCAGATGCTGATTGAAGTGCTGGTCCTATCGGTGGTCGGGGCTCTGCTCGGCCTGGGCATCGCGCGCGTCGGCACGGATCTGTTCATGCGCGCCATCGTCGACACCAATCCTCCGTTCTGGATTGATGTCCGCATCGACATGACCGTGCTGCTGTTCGTGATCGCCATCACCGTGCTCGCCACCGTCGTGGCTGGGCTCGTACCGGGGCTTCGGGCATCGCGAACGGATCTGGCGGCGATCATGAACGACGAGGGCCGCACCACGGGACTGCGTCTCGGTCGATTGAGCCGAGGCTTGGTGGTCGCGGAGATGGCTGTCTCCTTCGGCCTGCTCGTGGTCTCGACGTTGATGATCCAATCCATCGTGAACATCCAGACCATCGACCTCGGCTTCGATCAATCGCGCGTCTGGGGCGGCCGCGTGACCATGGTCGCGAACGACTATCCCGACGAGGGCCGTCGTCGGCAGTTTGCTGAAGCGCTGCTGCCGCGGCTGCAGGCGTTGCCTGGCGTCGAGCGGGTGGCGCTCTCCACCGCCATGCCGCCGACCGGTGGGCGGAATCCGATCAAGTTCCCCGGGCAATCGTTCGCCACCGAACGCGAGTATCCACAGGCCCGGAGCGTGACGATCTCGGCGGATTTCTTCGACGTGCTTCGCGTCGGTGTCGAGGGACGCGGCTTCGACAGCCGCGACAGCGCCGGCGGCGCGCCGGTGGCGATCGTCAACCGCGCGTTCGCAACCAAGTACTTTCCCGACGGCGCGATCGGGCAGACGTTCGCGATGGTGCGTGGCGATCACCAGGAGTCGCGCACCATCGTCGGCATCGCGCCGGATCTGTCCGTCAGTCAACTCGTTCAGGGCCAGGTGCCTGAGACGTTCTTCCTCCCGCTGGCGCAGGCGCCGCCGGCGAGCTTCGCGATGGCCGTACGGACCGCCGGGCCGCCGCTGCAGATCACGTCCGCGGTGCGCGAGGCGGTGCGCTTGGTGGATCCGAACATGCCGGTCGCCGGCGTCAACTCGCTCGAACAGGCGATGTACGAACGCGGCTGGCCGTTCCGCATCTTCGGCTCGTTGTTCACGGCCTTCGGTTTCGCCGCACTGTTCCTCGCCACGGTCGGTCTGTATGGCGTGATGGCCTTCTCCGTGAGCCGGCGCACCCAAGAGGTCGGCGTGCGCATGGCGATGGGCGCGCGCAGTCGCGACGTGCTGACGATGGTGCTCCGGCAGGGTTTCATGCAGGTGGCCCTTGGCATCGTCCTGGGCGCTGGCCTGGGCGTCGGCCTGGGTCTCGCGATGAAGGCGCTGCTCTTCGACGTCAGCGCCTACGACGTTCGGGTGTTCGTTGCCGTCGCCCTCGTGCTGACCCTGACCGCCCTGGCCGCCTGCCTCGTCCCCGCCCGCCGTGCCGCCGGCCTGGATCCAATGGTGGCGCTCCGTCGGCAGTAGGGGGCGGTTCGCGGCTTCGCGGACGACAATGGCGGGTGGTGTAGGGGCGGTTCGCGAACCGCCCCTACGTCGAGTCCTGCCGTAGAATC
>DAINCF010000533.1:0-4783 GCA_036732565.1 Vicinamibacterales bacterium | reverse complement strand
GCCAGCCACCGCGCGCCGGCGCTCTCGAGCGTGCGGGCCACGACGACCGCGCCATGCCCGTAGGCATTGGCCTTGACGACGGCGATGATGCCGGGGGCATGCGCGGGGCCTCGTCCCGTGTCGCGATTGAGGGCCGCCTCACTCGCCAAGTGCGTCGCGATCGCCTGATAGTTGGATCGCAGCGCGCCGAGATCCACGCGCGCCGCCGTGCAGCGCGTCACATCCCAGGAGCAAGCGACATGAATCTCGTCTGCTCCTTGAGGAACGCCACCCGCACCGTCCCGGTCGGGCCGTTGCGCTGCTTGGCGAGAATGAGCTCGGCGATGCCGTCGTTCTCGGTCTTCTCGGTCTTGTCGTGGTGGTACATGTCTTCGCGGAAGATCATGATCACCACGTCGGCATCCTGCTCGAGGGCCCCCGACTCGCGCAGATCCGACAGCATCGGCCGCTTGTCCGATCGCGCCTCGGGAGCACGTGACAACTGCGACAGGACGATCACGGGCACCGACAGCTCTTTGGCGAGCCCCTTGAGCGATCGTGAGATGGCGCCGAGCTCGAGGGTCCGATTCTCGAAGCGGCCGCGACCCGTCATCAGCTGCACGTAGTCCACCGCGAGAATGCTCAAGCCGTGCTCGGCCTTCAGGCGCCGCGACTTGGCGCGCATCTCGATCGCGCTCATGCCGGCGGTGTCGTCCACGAAGAGGCGCGACTCCGAGAGCACGTCGAGCGCGTGGGTGATCTGCCCGTACTCCTTCTGCCCGATCTGCCCGCTCAGCAAACGGTAGCTGTCGATCTTCGCTTCCGACGCCAGCATGCGCATGAACAGCTGCTCCTTCGACATTTCCAGGCTGAAGAAGCCGGCGACGCCCCCGTGGGTCGCCACGTGCTGGCACATGTTGAGGACCAGGCTGGTTTTTCCCATTGAAGGCCGCGCCGCCACGATCACGAGATCGCCCGCCTGAAAGCCGCGCGTCATCTTGTCCAGATCCGGCAGGTGCGTGCCGACGCCGGTGATGAAGCTCTGGTGCTCGAAGAGCTTCTCGATCTTCGGGAAGCTCTCGCGCACGAGATCGCGCATCGGCACGAAGCCGGCCTTCACGCGGTCTTCCGCCACCGCGAAGATCGCGCTCTCGGCCTCGTCGAGAATCAAATCGGCTTCTTGGTCCGCCTCGTAGGCGCTCGAGAGAATCCGGTTGGCCGAGTGGATCAGATTACGAAGCGTCGCCTTCTCTCTGACGATCTTGGCGTAGTACTCGACGTTGGTGGATCGCGGGACACCGTCCAGCAGCGACGCAACGTAGGCGGGACCGCCAACCTCCTCGAGATCGCCGGCGCGCTCGAGCTCTTCCTTCAGCGTGACGAGATCGATCGGCTGACTGCGCTCGGCGAGCGTCACGATGCGCTCGAAGATCCGCCGGTGGGCGTCGCGGAAGAACGACGCCGACGTCAGCACCGCCGCGGCCAGGTTGTAGGTGTCGTTGTCGATCAGGATGGCGCCGAGGACCGACCGTTCGGCCTCGAGGTTGTGCGGCAGGATCCGCTCGGCAGCAGTCGTCGACGCGGGAGGCACGGAACGATGATACGGCTACAGCGCCTCAGGCACCAGACCTGAGGCGCTGCAGGCACGTGACCTATTCGCCCTTGGTGACGGTGACGCGCAGTTGCGCGGTCACGTCGCGGTGCAGCTTCACCGGTACGGTGGACTCGCCCAGCGCCTTGATCGGATCGGCGAGGAGAATCTTGCGGCGATCGATCTCGAACCCCTTGGCGGCCAGCGCCTCGGCGATGTCCGAATTCGTCACCGATCCGTACAGCTGATCGTTCTCGCCGACCTTGCGCGAAATGGTCACCTCGAGCGCGCTCAGACGCGTCGCGACCGCCTCGGCGCCCGAGCGCTCTTCCAGCTCGCGCGTGTCGGCGACCTTGCGCTCGCGCTCGATCCACTTCTTGTTGGCGTCGGTCGCGGCCACCGCCAACTTGCGCGGGAGCAGATAGTTGCGGGCGTAGCCGTCGGCGACCTTCACGACCTCGCCTCGGCGCCCGAGGTTCTCGACGTGGTCCCTCAGAATCACTTCCATGAGTGCATCTCTCTTGGGCCGCCCTGAAGGGCGGCCCCTACATCTGTATGTGTAGCGGCCGGCCTTTAGGCCGGCCGACCATCAATCCGACGCGTACGGCAACAGCGCCAGCTGGCGTGCGCGCAGAATCGCGATCCTGAGCGAGCGCTGATGCTTGGCGCAGGTGCCCGAGATGCGGCGCGGCAGCACCTTGCCGCGTTCGGGCACGAAGCTCCGCAGCAGCTTCTCGTCCTTGTAGTTGATGTCGTCGATCTTGTCCGCGCAGAACTTGCAGACCTTTCGTCGACGGAACAGGCCGCGGCGCTGACCACCCTTGGCGTCGGCGCCAGCGTTCTTCCCGCGCGCGCCCGCCCCTCCTCGCTTCGGTCCCTGGGGACTCATCGATCGACCTCCATCTCGAACTCACCTTGATCGTCGGACTCGTCTCGCTGCGGTCCCTCACCCGGCTGGCGCTCCGGCGGCAGCCCGCGGGCGACACGACGGCGGCGCGATTCGTCCTGGCGCTTGGTGCGCAGGCGGTCGATCACGCTCTGCTCCTCGTCGACGCGCACGATGAGATGACGCAGCAGGCCGTCCATGTTCTTCAACCGGCGGTCGAGCTCTTTCACCAGCTCGCCGCTGCCGAAGATAGCCTGCCACTGGTACAAGCCCTCGCGGTGATGGCCGATCTCGTAGGCGAGCTTGCGGCGACCGCTGAAGCCCTGCTCGAGCGGCGTCTCGGCCTTCCCGATGGTGCCGCCCATCTTGGCGATGATTTGATCGACTTGTGCATGGAGGTCGGTGACCTCCTGCTCGCTGGCGTCGGGTTTGACGACGTAGACGAGCTCGTACTTACGCGTGCTCATGCTGTCTCCTTGTGGACACGCCTCCGCGCGTTCGGGCGTCGGCGATGGCCACGCTCAGTGGCAAGGAGAGGTGCGCGTTATGCGCCACTCGGGTCCTGCTGACTGTCCGCTGCTGCGTTGAACGCGTTCATCACGCGCTCGATGCCGTCGACGACAAAGGCCTCGGCGGCATCGGCGGCGCGCAGCACCGCCGCCTCTACTGCATCGCGCTCGTCCGACTGAAATCGTCCGAGCACGTGGTCGGCCAGGTCGCGACGCTCGTCGCCGCGCCCCACCCCGATCCGCAGTCGCGCAAACGCCTGCGTGCCGAGGTGCTCGATGACCGACTTGAATCCGTTGTGCCCGCCGGCACTGCCCTCTCGCCGCGCGCGCAATCGCCCCAGGGGCAACGCCACATCGTCGGCGACGATCAGCAGATCGGCGGGATCGATCTTGTAGAACCCGACGAGACCGGCCACGGCCTGCCCGCTCAGGTTCATGAACGTCAGCGGCTTGGCCAGCCAGATGGCCTCGCCACCATGCATCGTCTTCGCCCCGAGCGCCTTGAAGCTCTCGCGCCAGGACTCCACGTGCCACCGGCGCGCCAGCTCGTCGATCACGAGAAACCCGATGTTGTGCCGGGTGTCCCGATACTCCAGGCCAGGATTGCCGAGGCCGACGACGAGCTTCACTTCTCCTTCTTCTCTTCGCCTTCCTTCTCGGTCTTACCCTTCTTGATGACCTCGGGCTCCGCCGCCGCACCCGGCGTCGCGACCACGGCCGCCGCGTCGGCTGCCGCTGGCTCTTCGACGGCCTTCGGCGTGATCACGTGCACCAGCATCTGATCCGGATCGGAGATCGGCGTCCACGAGACGTTGGTGGCCACGTCGCGCAAGTAGACGGCGTCGTTCAGGTTCATCTCGCTGATGTCGATTTCGATGGAGTCCGGAATCTCGGCAGGCAGCGTCTCGAGCTCGACCTCGCGGAACACGAAATCGACTACGCCGCCCTGCAGCTTGACGCCCTTCGGTTCACCCCTCAGGACCACGGGCACCGTGACCGTGATCTTCCGGTCCATGTTGACGCGATAGAAGTCCGCGTGCAGCAGGTGGTGCGTCACCGGATCGAGGAGGAACTCCTTGACCAGCACCCGCGCGTCGCTCTCGCCGTTTACTTTGAGCGTGATCAGGGTGTTGAGGCCCGACTCGGAGTGGAGAATGCGCAGCAACGGCTTCGGATCGACGGAGACGGGTATCGGCGCCGGCTTCTCGCCTTCCTTCTGCGCGCCGTAGACCACGGCGGGAATCTTCCCGTCGGCGCGCAGCCGCCGCGCCTCGTTCTTGCCCCTCGTCGACCGCTTTACCGCTTCGAGTGTTGCTTCCATGATCCTTTCCTCGACCTAGACGAACAACGACGAGACCGACGTCTCCTCGTGAATGCTGCGAATTGCCTGCCCCAACAACCGCGCTACCGAGAGCACCACAATCTTTCCGCACTTGGCGCGCTCGCCGTTGAGCGGAATGGTGTTCGTGACGATCAACTTGTCGAGCGGCGCTTTCTCGATCCGGTCGATCGCCGGGCCGGAGAGCACACCGTGGACGGCGCACGCGAACACCCGATCGGCACCGGCTTCGACCAGCGCCTGCGCGCCCTTCTGAATCGTCCCGGCGGTATCGAT
This sequence comes from Vicinamibacterales bacterium, assembly GCA_036732565.1. Lineage (GTDB taxonomy): Bacteria > Acidobacteriota > Vicinamibacteria > Vicinamibacterales > UBA2999 > JAIVJN01. The sequence goes on along the minus strand of DAINCF010000533.1, from coordinate 203 downwards.
GATGTCGTCGGCGATGACGCACGTCCGGCCGCGCACCTCGCCGATCACGTTCATCACCTCCGCCGTGCCATCGTCGCTGCGCCGCTTGTCGACGACGGCCAGCTCGGCGTCGAGACGCTTGGCATACGCCCGCGTGCGCTCGGCGCCCCCGGCATCGGGCGACACGATCGTCAGCTTCGGGTGGTGCAGCCTCGCGAGGTACT
>DAINCF010000532.1:0-4787 GCA_036732565.1 Vicinamibacterales bacterium | reverse complement strand
CGCTCAGCTCGATCCTGCCGGGATACACGAAGAACCCGTACGCGCTCGATCGCGCCACCGCGAGGCCCGATGGAGACCCGCGCCGGCCCACGGCGATCGCCGAGGCCGCGCGGGATCTCCGCGATCGCGTCCTCCATGTCGCGCCCGAACTGTCGTCCACGCCGGACCGCCTCGAGCTGCGGTCCGCGGGTCGCGCCTCCCCATCGCCGATGTCGTCGTCTCCGGAGCGATAACTCGAGTCCTCTGTCTGTCGTCGAGGTCACGCCCATGCCCATTGCTGTTCTGCCCCCCTCTCCTCCCACCGCTCGGCGGCGCGCGCGCCGTCGCACTCACGTCGACGGTCCGCGCACGACGCATCCCTCGCGCTGGACGCGAAACGCGACATACCTCGCTGTCACCCTCCTGTGCCTCTTCGCGCTCACCGCCACGCTTGCGGCACAGTCACCGTGGGAACGCGCCGCGCTGCGCCTCCAAACGTCGTTTACCGGTCCCTTAGCACGGAGCCTCAGTCTTGTCGCCATCGTGCTCGGGGGCCTGATGTTCATGTTCGGCGAAGGGGGAGCCAAAAGGCAGATTAGCGGCATTGTCTTTGGCGGCGGTCTCGCGCTCTTTGCGTCGCAGTTCTTGACCTGGCTGTTTTAGGCGACGCCCGATGCACACGAACATCCCAACGTACCGTCCGCTGTATCGCGTGCTCCACCGTCCACTCACCCTGTGCGGTGTCGATCGCCGGTTGTTCTTCCTGTCGATGCTTTTGGCGGTCGCGACGTTCAACTTGTTCTATTCGTTCCTGGCCGCGTTGCTCGTCGGGCTCGGGATGTACGCCTTCGCCTGGTGGAGCACACACACCGATCCCCAGCTCCTCGCCATTCTGTTGCGGGCGAGCGCTCAACGCACGCGGTACGACGCCGCCAAACGTCCGGAGGCGCCCGAACGGGCGCGACAACGCTGATGCTCTCCCTCGCCCGCGTGCTCAAGGACCATCGTGATGCCGGCAGCCTCGCCGCGCAGCTCAACCTCTGGGGATTCATCAACGACACGATGTTCCTCACGAAGAGCGGTGCGGTCGGGACCGTCCTGCGCATTCGCGGCGTCGACTTCGAATGCCTCGATCACGTTCAGCGTCGACACATCGCGCACCGTTTCGAAAGTGCGACGCGCGTCCTCGACACGCAGACACGGCTCTATCAATATCTCTGCAAACGCCGCCTCGACGACGTCCCCGCGTCAACTCATGCGCACCCGATCGTCAACGCGGCGCTCGAACGACGTCGTGCCTACCTGCGCGGGAAACAACAGGACCTCTATCAGTTCGCGATCTATTACGTCCTCGTGGATGAGAGCTGGACCACCCGGCTCGCGGACCGGACGCAGGTCCGCGCGGACCGCCGTCGTGGCGTGCGCCACTGGTTGTCCCTGCGTCAGGTCGCGCAGGACCTGGGTGACGACCTTGAGGTCGCCGTGCGCCGCTTGGACGATCGCTGCACCAGTTTCGTCGAGCACCTTGCCGACACGGTGGCTCCCGAACGCCTCGACAAACGAGCGGCATTCCAGGTCTTCCGGCAGCTCCTGAACTACGCGCCGCACAAGGGCACGGCGGCGCTCAAATACGATACCTATCTCGACTTCTTCGTCGCCGACTCCTCCCTCACCTGTCATCGCACGCATCTCGAACTCGACGACTACCACGTCAAAGTCCTGACCCTCAAGGAACCACCTGCCCAAACGTTCGCGAACATGCTCGAAGACGTGTTCTCGATCCCTGGGGAGTACATCGCGTGTTCAGAGTGGCGGCGACTGGAGAACGGGCGGATGCGCGCGGACATTCGCAGTCGTCGTCGGCATTTTCACACCGCCAAGACCTCGATGGTGAACTACGTCAGTTCCGACACGCGGCCGGAGGAAATGCTCGTCGACGACTCCGCCGCGGCGACGGTCGCGCAGCTCGGGCAGGCGCTGACGGAGCTGGAGGTGCACGGCCATCATTTCGGAGAGTTCGGGCTGTCGCTCGTCCTGTTCGACCGCGACGCCGCACACCTCCAGCGCAGCGTGGCGACCGCGATCAAGACCTTCGCGGCGCACGATGCGTCGCTCTTTGAAGAAACGTACAACTTGGTCAACGCGTGGCTCGCGGTGCTGCCGGGCCACGCCTCATACAACGTCCGTCGCGTGCCCGTGCTCCAAACCAACTTCGCCGATCTGAGTTTCCTCTATACGCTCGATAGCGGGTCGCCCATCAGCCCGCACCTGCAGCGGGAATACCTCGCGATGTTCGAGACCCGCCACCAGACGCCGCATTACTTTCAAATGCATGTCGGCGATGTGGGCCACACGCTGATCCTCGGGGCGACGGGCTCCGGCAAGAGCTTCCTCCTCAACTTCCTGACCACGCACGTCCAGAAGTACGACCCCATCACCATCATCTTCGACATCGGCGGCTCGTACCAGAAACTGACGCGGCTGCTCGGGGGCGCGTACTGGCCGATTGGGCTGCGTCGTCAGGATTTTCAGATCAATCCGTTCTGTCTCGATCCGACGCCTGAGAATCTGCATTTCCTCGCGTCGTTCGTCCGCGTCCTGCTCCAGTCCGGCGGTCAGTACCGCACGACGCTCCACGACGATCGCGCCGTGTACGACGCGATCGAATCCCTCTATCACGTCGACCGACCGCTCCGCCGTCTGTCGACGATCGCGCAGCTCCTCCCGCGGCCGCTCGCGCCGTACCTCTCCCGCTGGGTCGGCGAAGGGCCCTACGCCCCGGCCTTCGATAACGTTGAAGACACGCTCACCTTCGCGGAGTGCCAGACGTTCGATTTTCAAGAGATGCAGAACTATCCCCTGGTCCTTGAGGCGTTGTGGTTCTACATCCTCCACCGGAGTCATACGTGGGTGTACAACCCCGCCTTGGTCTCACGGTTGAAATGGATTGTGATTGACGAGGCCTGGCGCTTCGCCCTCGACGACACGATTCGCCGCTACATGACGGAGTCCCTGAAGACGGGACGCAAATGGAATGCGTCCATGATCCTCGCGACGCAGTCGAGCGACGATCTGGACCTGACCAATTCCAGCTTCCTGCGGACCGTCGTCGAATCGTGTCCGACGCAGGTCTTCTTGGCCAATCCCGGTCTCGACGTCGAACAGTATCAACGGCTCTTTCATCTCACGCAAACCGAAGCGCGCCTGATCGGCGATCTGACCCCGCGCCGCGAGGTCCTGGTGCACCGCGCCGCCGGCAGCCGGGTCTTGCGCCTCGATGTCGATCGTCTCGATTACTGGATCTATACGAACACCCCACAGGACAACGAGCGAGTGGCCGCCGTTCTCCAGGAGCACGGCGTCGAAGCCGGGCTCGCACTGCTCGCCCAGGCGAGTTGAAGGAGTTCTCCATGCATCGTTGCGTTCCCTCCGTCGTGCTCGCGGCACTGGTTGCCTCCGTCGTGTCCGCCGACGCCCAGGTCATCCGAGAGATCGCGTATCAAGAACGGGTCGTCATGCCCGTGCACGCCCGCGTGCGCTACACCACGCTGATTGTGCTGCCCGAGGATGACGTGATTCAGGAAGCCCTCTGCGGCGACCCGGACTTCTGGATTATCAACGTGCGTGGGAATCGGGCGTCCATCAAACCCGCCAAGTCGGGCGGCGCCAGCGTGCTGCATCTGATCTCGCCGTCCAGGCGGATCTACACCTTTGCCCTCCAAGAGACCGCCGAACAGTCCGCAGACGTCGGCCTCTTCGTGACGGCCCCCCCGCTCGTGCCCAGCGGCGCCGCGAGTGGCTTCGTCCCGGCCGACGAAGTCGCGCAGCTGCGCGCGCAACTCGATGATGCGCAGGCGGCCGCGACGACCGCTCAGCAGACGGCGACACAAACCGTCGACGCGTTTCGCACGGACTATCCCACGCAGCTTCGATTCGATTACGTCTTCTCACCGCGTCAACGGCCCTTTAACGTGAATGCCGTGTGGCACGACGGCCGCTTCACGTACATCAAGTCGCGCGCACAAGAGTTGCCCGCGCTCTACGAACAGCGAGACGGCCGCGCAACGCTCGTCAATTTCACCGTCCGCGACGGCACCTATGTGATTCCTCACGTCGTCGAGCGCGGCTACTTGATGCTGGGCGACAAGCGCTGGCTCTTCCGCCTCGCAGCGTACTGACCGCCTGAGAGACCGCCATGACGCCCACACCACCAGAGACGCCCACCACGCCATCCACCGACGCCGGCGGCGGATCGCTCCGCGATCAGCGCACCCGTCCGCGGGGCACGCTTCCGCGCCGCGCGCAGGTCTGGCTCATGGTGCTGATCGCGATCGGCATGCTGGCCGTCATCCTCTTCACGGGCAACCCACCGCCGGAGACGGCGGCGCGATTCGTCCCGCGGACCGCCGCGGCGCCCGCCGATACGCAACGGATGACGGGCTATCAAGAGGAGCTGCAGCGCCGACAGGAGGAGCTCGCACGCCAGATGGCGGAACTGTCCGGTCCGCAGGACCCCGTCGTCGAACCGCCCCTCGAGCCGCCAGCGGCCCCGCCGTCCGATCCGCTCGCCGACGAGAAACGTCGACGCGAGTACGAGAGCCTCTTCGCCTCCAACGTGGCCTACAGCGATCGGGCGCCCGATGATCCGTCGCGCGGCCCGCGGCGCGACGCGCCGCGATCCCCTTCCACCACCTCCGACCTGGCGGCCCTCGATGCCGAGGCCCGCGAGACGTTCGCGCGGCTCAACGCCAGCGTCGCGGCGCTGCAACCTGCAGCACCCGCACCCGCACCCGCGCCCGCACCGCCCG
>DAINCF010000531.1:0-4805 GCA_036732565.1 Vicinamibacterales bacterium | reverse complement strand
AACGAATCGAGCAGCGCCGCCTGGTCTTCGGCCGCGGCGGCGGCCGTGGCGCGGCTGCCACGGGTCCGCAGCGTGCTCGTCGCGCGTCAACGCGATCTCGGTGAGGGCGGCGCGGTCGTAATGGAAGGACGCGACATCGGCACCGTCGTCTTCCCCTCGGCCGACGTGAAGATCTATCTGGATGCGACCGCCGACGAGCGCGCGCGGCGTCGAGCCGCCGATGTCGCGCACACGGGCGGCCGCGAGTCAGGACTCGCGGGTGTGCAGAACGATATTCTCGATCGCGATCGGACCGACACGACGCGAGCCGTCGCGCCGCTCAGCGTCGCGCCGGATGCCCACTACATCGATACGACAGGGATGCCCATCGAGGCCGTCGTGGATCGTGTGATGAAACTGGTCGTCGAGAAGACGTAGGGGCGGCCCGCGAGCCGCCCCTCCATGTCAATCTCGATCGTCGTAATCGTCCGACGAGGCGGGATCCAGCTCCCAGCGGTGTTTGTCGCGGGAGGCGATCTCGTCGCCGCCCTTCAACTCTTCGCCGTCTTCGTACTGCACGCCGAGGGCACGACCGATGTCGTCGACCACATCTTGATCGGGCGTCGGGTTGTCGCCGCCCGGGGCCTCGTCGCCGACGGTCTCCGCATCCTGCCAGTTCGCGTCGACATCCCCGGCCGTGATCGCCGGGCCGGTTGAGGTGTGCTGCTTGAGGCGCTCCTTCAGCTCTTTGCGCCCTGACCTGGCGGCCGATGGGGGTTGGTCGAAATCGAGACTGGACGGCAAGCCGTGCGGCTCCGTGTCCACGGTCTTGCGCGCCCGATCCAGTGTTGGGGGACGCTTCGGTCGCGGCGCCTTGGTCGCTTTGGCGGCCTTGGGTGGCGCCGGTGGTTGGACCGGAGCGATGCCGATGGCCACCTTCGCGCCTGGCGCTCGCTTCTTTGTCGCGGCCGTCTTCTTCGTGGCACGCTTGATGGACTTGGCGGCCGCGGCCTTGCGCGCGACGAGCTGACGGGTCGCCTTCTTCTTGGCTTTGCGGGTGGTCTTCTTGGCTGTGCGGGTGGTCTTGCGGGCGCTGGGGCGTTTGGCCGAGGCTCGGCGTGCGACTGACTTCCGTGACTTGGCGGCGCGTCTCGTTCTCTTCGCCCCGGGTTTTGCCGCCTTCGCCCGTCCGGTTTTTCTCTTGGCCATGCGAGTTCCCTTGTCCCAAACCGACCGGCCGGGGGCCGGTCAAGAAACGAAACCGACCGACCACAGGCCGGTCAAGCGACGAAAACCGACCGGCCGGAGGCCGGTCAAGCGACGCTGCTATCTTGACAATACCGGCTAAGTATCGTAACTTCTATTGGTTACGCGTGTGAGGGAGGCCAAAATCTTACCCACAGTATTGCTTGACCGTGCTCCGCACGGTCGGTAATTCACGCGAACATCCGCGGGGCGCCGGCCCCCGCTCACCAATGACCGGCAAATCGAGACGTAGGAGGACGCGCATCGCAATGACCATGTCGACAGACGAGCACAACCCGGCTGTGGAGCCGCAGGGCGCGCCTGCCCCGGTCACACCGCCCGGGAGCCGGCAGTCGCTCAAAACCACCCCCTCATGGGCCCAGGGAGATTCCGATGTGGACCCGCAAGAGTATGCCCGACTGCTGGACCTTTACGATAACAGCTTCCGCAATATAGCAGAAGGTGAAGTCGTCAAGGGCACCGTGCTCAAGGTCACCGAGACGGAAGTCATCGTCGACGTCGGCTACAAGTCCGAAGGCATCATCGCCGTCGACGAGTTCCTCGACGAAACCGGGCAGATCACCGTGCAGCCCGGCGACGTCGTCGACGTCTTGCTGGAGCGGACGGAAGACCGTGACGGCCACATCGTGCTCTCGCGCGAGAAGGCCGAGAAGATGAAGATTTGGGACGAGGTCGAGCGCGCCTTTGCCGAACGCAAAGTCGTCATCGGCCGCGTCGTCGAGCGGATCAAGGGCGGCCTCGCCGTGGACATCGGCGTGCGCGCGTTCCTGCCCGGCTCGCAAATCGACGTTCGGCCCGTCAGGAACCTCGACGCGCTCCGCGGCCAAGAGCTCCGCATGCGCGTAATCAAGGTCAACAAGAAGCGCGGCAACATCGTGCTGTCGCGCAAGGTCCTGCTCGAGGAAGAGAACGCCGAGAAGAAGAAGATGACGCTCGAGACCCTTGCCGAGGGCAAGGTGCTGCGCGGCGTCGTCAAGAACATCACCGACTACGGCGCGTTCATCGACCTCGGCGGCATCGACGGCCTGCTGCACATCACGGATATGTCGTGGGGCCGCGTCGGCCACCCGTCCGAGATCTTCAAGGTCAACGACGAGATCGACGTGGTCGTGCTCAAGTACGACGCTGCCACCGAGCGCGTCTCGCTGGGTCACAAACAACTCATCGCCGATCCGTGGACGACGGTGATGGATCGCTATCCGGCGGCCGCTCGCGTCTCGGGCAAGGTCGTGAGCCTCACCGACTACGGCGCGTTCATCGAGCTCGAGCCCGGCGTCGAGGGGCTGATTCACGTCAGCGAGATGTCGTGGAGCAAGCGCGTCAAGCACCCATCGAAGATCCTCAACGTAGGCGATACGGTGGAGGCGATGGTGTTGGGTGTCGACCCGACCGCGCGGCGCATTTCGCTGGGCCTCAAGCAGGTCGAGAGCAACCCGTGGCACGACCTGGCCGACAAGTACCCGGTCGGCACGCGGATTACGGGCAAGGTGCGCAACCTCACCGAGTTCGGCGCGTTCGTGGAAGTGGAGGAAGACATCGACGGTCTCATCCACATTTCCGACATGTCGTGGAGCAAGCGGATCAAGCACCCGAGCGAAGTGCTCAAGAAGGGTGATGTGGTCGAGGCGATGGTGCTCAGCATCGACGCCGAGAACCAGCGCCTGTCGCTGGGGCTCAAGCAACTGGCCACGGACATCTGGGAGGACTTCTTCTCGCGCCACCACGTCGGCGACACCATCGAAGGCAAGGTCGTGCGGATGACCAACTTCGGCGCGTTCGTGGAGCTCGACGAGGGCATCGAAGGCCTCATCCACGTCAGCGAGTTCGACGATGCCGCCGGCACGGAGAAGATCGAGCTGCAGGTGGAGAAGAGCTACCCGATGAAGATCATCAAGCTCAGCCCGGCCGAGCGGAAGATCGGGTTGAGCATTCGCGCGTTGAAGTCCGATGAATATCGCACGGACTGGGAAACTTACTCCTCATCGCAGGGCGACGGCACCGCGACGTTGGGTGAGCACCTGAAACACAAGTAGGGGCGGCTCGCGAGCCGCCCCTACGGGGTGAATATGACATCCATGACGAAGGCCGAACTCGTCGAAGAAGTCTCCCGCGTCTCCGATTTGACCAAGAAGCACTCAGAGGTCATCGTGGACACGGTGTTCCAGAGCATCATCGATGCGCTGCACCGTGGCGAGAAGATCGAGCTGCGCGGCTTCGGCAGCTTCCGTCTGCGCAAGCGCGAGCCGCGCAAGGGCCGCAACCCCAAGACCGGCGACAAGGTGGACGTGCCGCCGAAGCGCGTGCCTTATTTCAAGCCCGGCAAGGAGCTCAAGGAGCTCATCAACCGCGAGAGCAGCGACCTCATCATCGACGGCGAGTCGGGCCCTTCGAACGACGCGATCGCAGGGTCGTGAGGCGGCCGGAGTCTCGCTAGGCCGTGGAACGACTCTGGTCGCCGTGGAGACACACCTACGTGACGCGCAGCGCCGAGGCTTCGACCTGCGTGTTCTGCGAGTCACAGGTCCGCGACGAGGGCCGCGCGCTCATCGTCGCCGAACGGCGGACCTGCTTCGTCATCCTCAATCTCTATCCGTACAATAGCGGTCACGTGATGGTCGTGCCGCGGCGTCACGTCGCCACGCTGGCGGCGCTCGAGGCCGACGAGCTCACCGACCTCGCGAGCTTGACGCGGCTGGCCGAGATGGCGCTGACCCAGGCCTACACACCAGAAGGCCTCAACGTCGGGTTGAATCTCGGCCGACCGGCGGGCGCGGGTATCATCGATCACTTGCATATTCACCTCGTGCCCAGATGGGCCGGGGACACCAGCTTCATGTCCGTCGTCGGCCAGGTTCGCGTGCTGCCCGAAGAGCTGCCGCAGACCGCCGTGCGTCTGCGGGCCATCTTCGCGGGACTCGTGGAGCGTATCGACGAAAAGTGAAGTAGCCAACATCGTTGCTCGGCGCAGTGTTCGGGCCCGTTCCTACGGAACGGGCCCCATGGAAATCCAACGTACCTCCCATCATGACCTTCGAGCTTTCATCCGACCAGCAAGCCCTGCAATCCCGCGCCACGGCAGTGGGCGCCGGACAAATCAGGCCCGCCGCCGACGCGATCGATCGCGATGCGACCATCCCGCCCGACCTTCGCGGCGAGCTGGAGCGCGCACAGCTGCTGAGCCCTCAGAGCAGCGCCGGTGACGTGGTCGTCATCGTCGAGGAGTGGGCGATGGCGAGCGCCGCCGTGGGCGGCGCGGCAGGGCTTGCGTGGGTGGGTGAACTCGCCGAGTCGGTTTGGATCGGCCAGGCCGACGACGCCTCGCCTGGGCTGCGCGGACTTGGGGCGATCGACGAGCCCATGAAGGCGCTGTCACCGCAGCAGCAGGCCAAGGCACGTGTGGTACTGGCCGCGGTCGCGGTCGGGATCGGACACGCGGCGCTCGACGAGGCGCTCACCTTCATGCGTGCCAGCGGCGATCGGCCAAGCGGCAACCCCGACGAGCGACCGCACTGGATCCTCGCCGACGCGGCCGCCGAACTGGACGGCGCGCGCCTGCTGAT
>DAINCF010000530.1:0-4809 GCA_036732565.1 Vicinamibacterales bacterium | reverse complement strand
GAGGTGCCCTGCGCCGTAGGGGCGGTTCGCGAACCGCCCCTACAATGTAAGACTACAAATTGGCCAGAACGTTCCATCCGGACGCCGCGGAGGTCGCGGGCGGCCGAGGTCGGCGTCTGGCAGGCATCGACAATCGCGTCCACCTCTTCTAGGTCATACGATCGCTGGGCATGGGCCGTTTCTAGGGCGAGCCGCGCCACGCGCCGCCCGAGGGCCAGCGGCAGTCGTGCCAGGCCATCCGCGTCGATCGCCGAGCCATCCGGCCGCGCCTGGACCACCTTCGTCGCCGCTTCGCGGGCTTGCTCTGTCAGATACGCGTGATCCGCACGAAGAATGTCCGCGAAGCGTGCCAGCGCGGCGTCGACAGCTGGGTTGAACGCCTCGCGCAACGCCGGCAGCACGACGTGCCGCACGCGATTGCGCGGGTTCGCGAGGTCGGCGTTGGTCTCGTCTTCACGCCATTGCTCACCTCGCGCCGTGAGCCAGCTCCGCAGCTCGGCGTGCGTGCAGTCCAGCAGCGGGCGGATGAACGCTCCGGAGCGAGGCTCGATGCCACGAGCGCCCGAGAGGCCCGCTCCGCGCGTCAGGTGCAGCAGCACGGTCTCAGCCTGATCGTCTCGCGTGTGCGCCGTCGCGACCCGACCGGCGTTCAGCGAGCTGGCGGCGTTCGCCAGCGCCTCGTGTCGGGCATGCCGAGCGGCGACCTCAATCGACTGCCGGCGCTCCCGAGCCAGGCGCGGGACGTCGGCATTCGTCACCACCGCCGGCACACGCAGTCGTGCCGCGAGCGCGCGACAAAACGCCTCGTCGGCGTCGCTGGCGCCGGGGCGGATGTGATGGTTCACGTGGACCAAACCGACCAATTCCAACTCCCCTGCCGCGGTGAGGTCGCGAAGGAGCAAGAACATGGCCACCGAGTCGGAGCCACCCGAGACCGCGGCCACGACGCGCAGGTCCGGCTGCCACAGGTCATGGCGTCGCGCAAACGATCGGACGACCTCTAATGGAGTGACGTTTGATCTCCATGGGGCCCGCTCCGTAGGAACGGGCTCGAAAACGGGGCCGAGCAACGGCGTTCGCTCCGTCGCTTTTCGTCGATACGCTCCACGAGAGGGTCTTGCACGGTGGATGTCGGAATGATGCCGGCCGGTGGATGGTGCCGGAGGGCGGACTCGAACCGCCGACCTAGCGCTTATGAGACGCTCGCTCTAACCGGCTGAGCTACTCCGGCACGAACCTTCGATTATATCCGCGGTCGGGCAGGTCTGAAGGCCTGCGCTACGGACGATTTCCTTCGTGTGCGCGATCAGTACGTAGCGCAGGCCTTTAGGCCTGCCCGGCTCTGGTCCGCCTAACGGCGGACCCCACGATATTGTGCGCGGCAGTACAGCAGGTTCCACGGCCAACGGCGGCGGGTGGCGAACTCGAGCCGCTCTGTCGCCAACGCGAGCCGCTCGGAGATCGGCGCCAGAAACGGCGCGACACCGTTGAACGCCCCGATCTCCACGACGCTCCATCCTGCGTCCTCGCACGCCCTTGCCAGCGTCCGCCGCGTGAACGACGTCAGATGCTGCGCTTCGTCGAGCGTGGGCACGAGGCGAAGACGGTCCAGCGTCCACTCGATCGCCGGCCACCCACTGCGCGCGTTGGGCGTTGTGACGAACAGCTCGGCGTTGACGGCGGCGGCCCTGGCGAAGAGACGCAACGTGTCGATCGCCTGCTCTTCGTACAAGTGTTCCAGCACCTCGAGGCAGTAGATCTGATCGAACGGCCGCTCGTCGACGATGCGCTCGAACGGGCCGAGGACGAAGCGCGTGTTCGGCCGCGCGAACGTCGAGGCCGCGAATTCGATGGCCGCGGGGTTGGCGTCGAACGCCACCACATCCGCCGCGGTGCGCGCGAGATGCGCGGTGATGACGCCAGAGCCACAGCCGGCATCGGCGATCCGCGCGTCCACCCGCGCCGGCGCGACTCGATCGATCAGCCGGAGCTTCGCCGCATGCCAGAACCGCTGCGCCGGGCGCGGCGACTCGATTGCGCGTGCCTGATAGTCCCCAGGAATCTCGATCGCGTCGCCGTCCCGACGACGTCCGCGGGTGCTTTCGTCCATCAGCGTGGCACGCGCGGCGATTCAGCGGGCGCGAGCACGCCGGCACGTTCTTGCACGATGTATCTCGGACGCGCTTTCACTTCGTCGTAGATGCGCGCGATGTAGGTGCCGATGATGCCGAGGCTGACCATCAAGAAGCCGCCGATGATCAGCTGGAGGAGGATCACCGTCGTGAAGCCTGGGAACGCCAATCCGCTCAGCCACAATCGAAGTGCCTGCGCTCCGAGCAGAACCGCCAGGAGGAGCATGAGGACGCCGAACACCGTGACCATCTGCAGCGGCAGCGCGGAGAACGCGGTGATCGCGCGCAAGGCCAGGCTGCCGAGCCCCAGCAGCGACCAACTCGAGCGACCCGTCTGGCGTGGCGGCACATCGAAGAAGACCTGGGTCGTGCGGAAGCCCATCCACGAGACGAGCCCACGAAAGAACGTCGCGCGCTCCCCAAGGCGTCGCCACTCGCTGAGCACCCGTTTGTCGAGCAGCTTGAAGTCCGAGGCATCCTGGAGCGTCTGCCCGGTGAGCCATCCCACGACGCTGTAGGACGAGCGGACGACCATCCGACGCACGAGCGATTCGTGTCCGCGGCTGCGCTTGATCGCCTCGACGACATCCCAGCCCTCGTCGCGCCAACGCTGCACCATCTCGGGGATGAGCGACGGTGGATGCTGAAGATCCGCGTCGATGAGCAGGCACGCATCGCCATCGACGTGATCGAGGCCCGCGGCAATCGCGGCTTCCTTGCCGAAGTTGCGCGAGAGGCGGAGGAGGCCGAGGTCGGGGATCTGCGCGTGGATGCTCAGCAGCTCTGCCCACGTCCCGTCCGTCGAGCCATCGTCGACGGCGATGATCCGCACATCGAGGCCGGTCTGAAGCGCGCGCGCGTGGATCTCACGGAGGCTCCCACCGATGCCGTCGCGTTCCTGATAGGCCGGCACGACAATCGACAGCCGAGGCACTCGAGAGGACACCGCGCTCATTCTAAGTGAGCCACGTCACGCCACGCCTCATATGATCGCGTGGTCGCGCACACCACGGCCCTGTCGACGACGCCGCACACCACCGGCTGCTGGGCCACGCCCCTCAGCAAATCGATCTCGCCCTGGCGGCCGACATAGAGGCGGCTGTCATCGACCCAGCCACCCCGAAGGGTGTCCACGATCTGGTCACACGCAAGCCGTCGTGCGGTCTCATCGAATCGCGCCACGAGTCCGCCGTTGAGACTGAGCCCGTACATGCCGGCTAGATAAGAGAAAAATTCCACGGCTCCCGGCGGCGCATTGCCGCAGTAGCTCGGAGGAAACATGACGATGTGCGAGTAGTGCGGCAAGATTCGCTGCCACACCGGAGACGGCAGCAACGTGCGCCACGCAAATATCTGATCGGAGCGCCACGTCTGTCGATTGGACGCGTACGCCCCGCGGAGATCCACACACTGAACCACGATCACGACGCAGAGCAGCACCGTGGCGAGTCGCGGCGTCAATCGGGAGACAACCGCTGCCAGTGCGGCGATGAGCAGCAGGTACGCAGCCGGCCAGAAGAAGCGGCCGGTCGCGCGGAAGATCGACAGCCGATCGATCCATGGATGGGTGATGTCGACTACAGCTGCGTGGGCGAAGGTTACACGTGGGCTCAGGGAGTAGATCGCCAGCAGTGTCACCGCCAGCGCCAGCGGCCAGAGCACGATGGTCAGCTTCTGCCCATGGGTGAGGCGAACAACGAGAGCCGCGAGTAGGAGCAGGAGCAAGCCGACGCCGAAATACTGAAAGCCTTCCCAGAGCTGCCCTTCGGCGCCAAGCGGAATCTCCGGGAGGACAGACGACCATCCCGTGGAGGTGATGGGAGCAAGCAGGTTCATCGAGTACTTCCGTAACCCTTCCGCCCCAGCGACGCTCTCGCCCCCAATCGTGAAGAGGCCTGAGAGCCACCAACCGGCGAGCGTTGCGGACACGGCCATCACGACCGTTACGAACCCGGCGACGCGGTCGCCGATTGACACTCTCAGGCCCAGCGCAATCAAGAGAACGAGGACCATGACCGCCAGATACGGGTGGATCAACCCAGCGACAAGGGCGAGCGCCGTCGTCTGCAGGAAAGGCGCGCGCTCATTACGATCGGCCCGGAAGTACAGCCGCAGCGCCCACAGGAGCAGCCAATGCGCACAGAGCGCCGGATGCAGCGTACGCATCAACAACGTCGGGGTGAGGATCACACACACGGCGCCGAGCACCTGCAGGACGGCGTTGGAGGTCCATAGCCGCATGAGCCATGCCGTGAACGCGCCTTGGAGGGCGAAGCAGAGGCACAGCCAGAGGCCTAGGTACTGGAACGCAGGCGGCAGCCATGGCGACAACGGCTTCATCAGGAATGCGGCGATCGGAATGGAATCGGTCAGGCCGATCGACGTGCCGAGCGGAACGAAATAGCGCTCGATCCGGCCGGGCGGCAGGTGCCACGGCTCGTGGCGGAACAAATGCCACCCCAGAAAGTGCACGCGCCAGTCGCCATTCAGCGACCAGCTCGTCTCGGTTGGTGAGAGCACGGCCGTACCGGCGATCCAGATGAAGAAGAGCGCGCCAAGCAGCGCTGCGAAAAGCAGGGCCAGACGCTCGCCGTGCACGGGCCTCATTCCAAGCGCGCGGCGTCGCGCCAGGGCTCGTACGAGCGCGCGGTCACGCAGACGCCGACGCTGTCGAAGG
>DAINCF010000529.1:0-4814 GCA_036732565.1 Vicinamibacterales bacterium | reverse complement strand
GCGCGTGCGCTGGGCCATTCGCGTGGTGCCCTCGTCGTGTCGTATATCGAACAAGCGCTGACCACGACTCGTGATTCGTTCATCGACCAGCATCTGTTGCCAGGACTGGTGCGAATGGGTACGCCTGAAGCGAGAGCGGTTCTCAGGGAGCAGACGTTCAACGAGGACAAAGAACGGCGCGTCAAGGCGCTGCAGGCGCTCCAAGTTCTTGATTATCGGACGGCCCGGAAAGGCTCCCGCGACGATCGATAGGTCGAGGCGGCCCGCTCGCGGATGGGCTCCGTCAGGAACCGCGGTCTGGTACTCAAGCACGCAGGGCCACCCAGGCGCGACCTTGGTCGTGGATCGTGTCGGATGCACCTCGGTGTTGACGGGGACGCCCAGCGCGCCCGTCGTGGCGTGGAGCACCGGTTCCTGCGATGCCTGGTGGTAGTGCGGCGAGGCGCTTCCTTCACGTGCGTGACTCCCGCGCGCGAGGTGTGCGCTTCAAGAACCTCGTGCGCGTGCGTGGACACATGCGCCGACACAGGACGAGTTGGATATGGACGAGACCGAGCTGAGGCGGTTCGCCACTCTCGGAGCGGCGGTCCGGTTGAACGTGTTGCAGCAAGAGATCGATGGCATCGAGCGGGCGTTCCCAGATCTGAAGGGGCGGCCTGCGGCGAGGGGACGCCCACGAGCGAAGGGTACGCGGCCGCTTTCAGGGGCCGGCGCGCCGCCGAGACTGGATTCCGTGGCCGCGTGCGAAGGGCGGGGCGGCACTCGTCGCGAGCGCGTTCACGGGCTGGCCGATTGGGTGCGGCGCGCGATTGAAGATGACCTGCAAGGCGCTTTTCGGGTCGCCCACGTCATCGCGGCGCTCCACCGCAGGCAGCCACAGGAGATGTCGTCCGTTGCCTACAACACGGTCGCGAGGGTCGTGCGCCTCTTGGCGGAAGAGGGCAGGATCTGTTGCGTGGTCGCGCGCGGGCGCGGTGGTCGTTCGGATCCGACACTGTACGAGCGCCCGCGCGTGGATTCGGCGTCGGCGGTGAGCGACCCCGTCGTCGTGCCCGCGGGCGGCGTCGAAGCGGCCGCTTTACGGATGCTGCCGTGATTGTGTCAAGCGCAGGTTGCCCCGTAAATGAGGCGATCAGATTGGTTCGCGCGTTCAGGGAGCGATGGCCTTATGCGCTTTCGTGTGAACGGCCCGTTGCACGACATTGCTGACCGGCCCACCCGGTTCGGTTGAAGTCCTGTGGAGCGGCGGCGCGTGTGCGGCGTGGTGGTGATCACGCTGGTTGTGTGAAGGTTCACTGCTCCTTTGTTGGGGTGGTGGATGGCCCGCCCTTGGTGGTTCGTTCTTTGCCGATTGGGCCACTGGGGGCGGGTTCTCTCGTGTGTCTCCCTGTGAACGCCAGCTGTGGATACCGCATCCCCCCTCCGCGTGTCAGACGCAGCTGTGCTGACAGCGCTTTCGGGGATGATCGTGTTGACCTTCAGGGCGGGCAAGCGCCCTGAAGGGTGCCCGGCCGGTCTCTAACGAGGCAGGGACCGACCGGGTGCGCCAGTGCTCTCACGCGGGAAGGGCAAGCGATGCGGGCGTGGCGGTTTCCGAACTCTCCGCTTGCTCGACCTGTAGTGCCCGTTCGAGGTCGGGAACACGGCGACGCGCGTCGTCGAGTTGCGCCTGAGCGGCGGCGGCTCCCCGCGTCATGTCTCAGGCGGCGTGCCGAAAAATCTCGGCAAGACCCACATTGGAGGTTCGCCTGTTCACGGTAGCCGATTCTGTTTGGTCTCGCAGTGGTCGTGGTGGGATTTGCGGAGGTGCGGAGTCCGCGTTACAGACTCCGACGACGGCGACCCGCTGCTCCGGCGCACTCGCGATCGTTCGTCTAAGTCTAGTGCAGCGACCGGTGCGAGCCTGCCGGCGTGTAGCTGAGACGCGCCGCCGGCCAGAGCACAGCACCAGCGCTCGCCACGCCGATGATCGCGGAGACGGCGAGTGTGAGGCTGGCCGACAGTGTGCCCGGCGAAAAGGCGACTGCCGTGAGGGCGCCGACCACATACGAACCGAGGAGGCCGAGTAGGACGCCCGCACCGGTTAAGGCCAATCCGCTCCGCGCCACGAGCCGCACCAAATCTGTCGGTGTCGCTCCCAACGCACTTCGGACCATGAGTTCGGTGCGACGCGAAAAGGACACCAGACTGGTCAGCGCATACAGCCCTGCCAACGAGACGAGGCCGGCGATGACCGCTCCGCCGAGCAGGAGCAACACCGTGACGCGTTCTGAACGGAAGGCTCGATCGCGGAGTTCCATCATCGTCGACACCACGGGAACAGCGACGGAGGGATCGAGCGTCGCTACCGCCTGCGGAATCGCAGCCCGCAGTTGGGCCGCCGTCTGTGGGCCTTGGATCGCAACGACCGCGTCCAATAGCGGGAGCTGGGCAAAAGGTCTGTAAACCGCGACCCGCTCGACCTCCGTCGCTGAGGGACGCGCACGATCGTCCACCACACCCACCACTTGATATTCCGTGTTCCCCTCCGCGGTGAGGACGATCCGGCGGTGGAGCGCCTGTTGGCTGCCGCCGAACATCCGCTCGGCGAGATCCACGTTAAGCAAGACGACGCCTAACGCGTCGTAGCGGTCTGCCGGCGCGAACGGCCGACCAGCCACGAGTCGGAGCTGCAGCAGCGACAGGCTGTTCGATGAGATGGCGTGGTGTCGGGCCGTCACCGATTCGCGGCGACCGGACATAAATACCCGCGTAAACATCGGCGGGTCGAACGGTTGGCGCTCGATCACTGCTGCGTGGACGCCGGGGCGCTCCTGAAGCAGCGCGGTGAGACGCTCGAAGAACAGGGCGACGTCTGATCGCTTACGATACTGCCCGATGGGAAGATGTACCTCCGCCAGCAGGAGGTGAGGGGACGCCATCTGCTGCCATCGCTGGTACTGGTGCATCAGGATTGAGATCGTCCCAGCACTCAAAACACCGAGAACGACGGCCATTGCCGTCTGACAGACGATCAGCGCGTGGCGCCAACGCCCATCACGGCCCAAACCAGGCACCCGACCGGTCGCGAGCGAGAATTGTGCGCGTGCAACTACCCGGATGGTGTGCGTCAACGCAGCAACACACCCGATGGCTGCGCACGCGAGCGTGGTGATGGCGCTAGCCGCCGCCGTCAGCACGATCGGGTGACGAGCTGGCAAATCGGTGGACACGAGGCCGAGCAGGAGCCGATGTCCCCAGAGGGCCAACACGAGGCCCGCCGACACCCCAACGCCCAGCGGACCGGCAGACTGAACGACGTATGCACGGACGAGGTCAGACAGCCGAGCCCCCAGCACGGCCATGAGCGTGAATTGTGAGCCGCGTTGCGCGACATATGCATAGGCCAAGTGGCTCACGTTAATGAGCGCGAGGAACGTCAACGCCGATAACGCCAGGAGGCCAGCCGTGAAGCTGGTCCGCCATCGTGCAAACCGCGCATCCCATAGCGATTCGACAGTCACCGACCAATCGGCATGCGTCGCGGGACGCGCGTGAGCCAAGCGCCGCGCGAGTTCCTGCAGCTCCACGCGAACGGCCGCGATGTCCGCATCGTCACGAAACCGCGCCGTCACTTGCAGATCACGAACGTCGGCCTCACCATCGCTCGGATCAGGCGAGAGGGGCAGCGGCAGATAACAGCCTGTGCCTTCAGCGTCGGTGAATTCTGGCGGCAGCACGCCGCCAACCACATGTGGCCGTCCGTCGACCAGCACGGTGCGTCCGACGATATCAGGCTCTGCACCAAGGGCGGTCTGCCACAGCGCATGACTCACGACCACCGTACGCGGCGGCGTGCTTCGATCGGTCACGGAGTACGCATCGAAAAGACGCCCCCGGGCGGCTCGCACGCCGAGGAGTTGAAACCAGTTTGGCGTGGCTTGGCTACACGTGGCGAGCTGCGACTCGCGCCCTCCGCGTTGAAGAGACACGAGCCGTGCCGGGGCCATCGCCGCCACGGCCGTGATCTGACGGGCATCCGCTTCCCAGGTCACCACAGATGCCGGCGAGACGCGAGATTGGGGAATCGCGAGCCGCAGGTTGTACTCTGAAATGCGGACGAGTGCTCCGGGGTTTTCGTACGGAGGCCGCGCCGTCAGGAGCCGAAGGCCGAGGTCGGCAACCGTAGTCACAAGAAGGACTGACGCGGCAATGAGGCAGGTCAACCATGCGGCTGCGCGGGAATCATTGCCAAAGAGCCTCCTGACTCGCATAAGGTGACATTTTAGACGCATACGTCACGTCCGCGGCCTGACGTCCTATAAGTCGTCCATCATCTTGATCACAGCCGCCAGATCCGTTTCTTTCAGCACTCCCGACCACACGCCGCGAACGGTGCCGACGGCATCGAGTACAAGAGTCTGGGGAGTAAACCCGAGCTGGTACGCGAGAAGGCTCCGCGGTTCTACTTCGCGAATGATCGTAAGTTCGGCGATGTTCAGACGAGTCTGATAGTCCGCCGGGAGGCGATCCGCCAGACTGATCCCGACCACGCGGGTGTGGGACCTCGTCACCGCCATTCGAAGACGGTTCCAGGTCGGCCAGTTGTCATCACAGAATTCACAGTACTGCGAGAACACCAGCAGGAGCGTCGATCGGCGCGTCGGATCGGGGTACGAAACGGTGAGTTCCTGGCCATTCTCCAGTTTTCCCAGCAATGGCGGTAACCGTGTGCCAACCGCGACCTGCTTTTGCCGCAGTCGCGCCCGTTGTAGCGACGCTAATCCCGGTTCCCACTTGAGTTGCCGTACCCTGCATGGGCAAAGTACTGACGA
>DAINCF010000528.1:0-4821 GCA_036732565.1 Vicinamibacterales bacterium | reverse complement strand
GTCTTCGTACGAGCGATAGCTCGTCGCGGCAGCGATGAGCAGCGTGACAGCGTCGGCTCCGCGGACGACCACAGCGTCCCCAGAGGTGTTAGGCACGCCGCCTGACGAGAGCACACGCACGCGCGCCTCGAAGCGCAGCGCGCCGGTCATCGGACGACCGTCGGCCGTCGCGCCGGCGCCATCGCCGTTGACGCCGCGCATGACGAGATCACCGTCGCTCGTGGCTTCGGTCGTGGCGCGCTGCGGCGTCTGCAATCTCGCTTCGAACGAGATCTGGCCGGGCCGGTTCGCCGTGAGACGCACGACAATCACGTCGTCTGGCGCGCTGACAAACACCTCACGCTCGAACGAGACCCCGC
This sequence comes from Vicinamibacterales bacterium, assembly GCA_036732565.1. Classification (GTDB taxonomy): domain Bacteria; phylum Acidobacteriota; class Vicinamibacteria; order Vicinamibacterales; family UBA2999; genus JAIVJN01. The sequence continues at coordinate 4,462 of DAINCF010000528.1, read as the reverse complement.
CGCTCACATACGACACGCCCGCGATCGCCGAGGTAAGATCGAGCTCACGCCGATACCGTTCGACGCTCGTCGGCGCCGAAAACGTGAGCGTGAGATCGCCCAGCGTCTGATACGGCATTTGCGCCAGCGGCTTCGCCATCACCTTCTGGCTCGTCAGCTTCGCCGCCTCGACGTACCGGCCAGCGGCGATCAGCCGCCGCACTTCGGGCAAGGCGTCCCTCGCCTCGGGATTCACCGGGTCGTAAGGACGGCCGGCCCAGAGCGTGTCCTCGTTCAACTGGAGGCGCTCGTGCACGACACCACCAAACACCATCCCGCCAAGCCGCCCGTTGCCGACCGGCAGTGCGCGAACCCATTCAGCGTGCGCCTCACCGCCGCCGGGGCGGGGCGTCGTCAGCGGTTTGTCCGTCGCTGGCTGCCGGTACCAAAGTGCGAGCGGCGATGCGGGCGGAGCCGCCGCTCCCGTGAACTCCATCGGTGCGATGGCCTGGCCGTGAGCCAGCGCAACGGCTCCGATCACGAGCAGCAGCAGGAGTCTGAGCGCGTGTGAACCCGCCGAGAGCCGTGGACATCGAGTCATCGGTTTGTGGGAAGCGCTACGGTGATTGTGGTGATCGGCCGGTCGTTGCCGTCGAAGACCAGCACGCCGTTCGGCGACGTTCGCTCGATGGCCCGAACGACTTCTACGTGCGCCCCGAGCGAGGCGGCGGCGATGAACCAACGCGTCATGAAGTAGCCCCTGCACGCGTCAGGTTCGCCGGTCTATCGACAGCCCTGCTCGACACACACGGTCCGATTGAAGAATGGCAGGACATGGTTCTGAAAGCGGTCGGCGACCTTGCTCGTGTGCGTGCCCGGGTAGATCTCGAATGTGCTCGAGAGTCCGTAGGTGTCGAACACGTCGTGGAGCTTGCCGGCGTCGGTCCGGAGTCCATCCTGGTCACCGACGTCCATGGCGATGGCGCGATAGGTCCGAAGCTGGCCGATGTATTGGTCCACGAACGCCAGCGGCGCATTGGCGGCCCAGCGCGCGAGCACGTCGGGACGTGGTGTACCGTCCTTCGTGGCCAGATCGAGGTAGAACGGCGGATTCTTCGGGTTGGGCGACCAGGCCGATGCGGCCGCCAGTTGCGCGCGTGCCAAGAACGGCAGCTTCGCGGCGTCCGCTGGCGACGTCGCCGCGGCCAGAGTCCTCTCGAGCTCGGCCGGATCGCGTCCGACGCCACGAGCCGACAAGCAGCAAGGGCTCATGATGTAGAGGCTGCCGAACACATCGGCGTGCTTCATGCCGATGCGCGTCGCGCCGTATCCGCCCATCGAGTGGCCCACGAGCCCTCGGCTCGCTCGATTGGCGAGCGTCCGATAGTGCGCGTCGATGTAGGCGACCAGATCGCGCGCGACGTACCGCTCGAAGTCGCCGGTCGTCGGCGAGCTGGAATACATCGATCCGTTGTGCACGGTTTTCGAGTCGGGCAGGACGACGATCATCTCCCGCGTGCCCTGAGCGAAGGCGCCCTCGATGGTCTGGGGCACGTGGATCTCGCGTGACCATTGCTCGGCGCCGATCGAAAAACCGTGCAGCGCATAGACGACGGCGTAGCGACGCGACTTCTCTTTCACGTAGGAGGGAGGCAGCACCACGAGCACGTCTCGATCCGCGGCGTTCCCTTCGAGGTTGCCTTCGAGCGCGGCGCCGTGCACCTTGATGCGCTCGATGGTGACGGGTTTCGCTCCCGGCACGGGCGGCGGCGCTTCAGTCTGCAGTTGCGCGCTGGCGACAACCGGCCCGAGCGCGATGCCGAGGATTGCCAGTGCCGAACGCAGTCGCGTGATGTCAGTCATCGAGTTCGCCTTGTCACCTTTGGGGTGGAGCCAAATGGAGCCGCGGCCTCACGGCCGAAGGGCCAGCACGGTCACCGATTTCGGCTCGAGCGTCAGGGCCAGGCGGTCGCCCTGCACCTGCGCCGCGACGGGCGTTGGGGTGACGGTCTTCGGCGCCTCCAACGTGTTGACGCTGTCAATCGCCGGTGCGGTCAACGTTTCACCGGCCGCGGACCTGGCCTTCATGCCAACGAGGCTCGTGGCAATGTCGACAGGGCGGCGGGGATCTTCGGACCGACTGTCGACACGTCGACGCTCACCGTGATCGTATCCGCGGTCGTCTGCATCTCGGCACGCCTCGCACCCATCCCAATGAAGCCGAGGGCGACAAGACCGATGACGATGCGGGACGGCACGCACACGAGGGCGGTTCGCAATCGGTGCGCGAAATGAGAGGCCATGGATCCGCTGCGTTCCGATCGGAACTACCAATGCGTGAGCGAGCCGTCGGGCCGGCGTCGCGTCGAACCCGGGACACCTTCTGTGATCGTCGCGATCGAGGTGAGCTGTTGCCCTGGCCGGTCGTTTGGCCACACCTTGCCGTTCTTACAGTCGAGAGAGTTGGCATGTACGGCACGTCTGATAACGCGCTCCGCCCCCGTTTACTAGAACGTCAATTTGGCCGCCAGCTGGATCAATCGCGGCTGGTTCGCCTGCGTGGTGACGCGACCGAACGGGGCGTTCGCGGCCGTGCTCGCGACGGTGTTGGGCATCCCGAACTGCACGCGGTCGAACAGGTTGAACGCCTCGGCACGCACCGTCAGATTGACGCGATTGCGGATGCGGGTGGTCTTCGCCACACCGAAGTTCCAGTTGTGGACGCCGTGGCCGCGCAGGTCGGAATCGTTGCGTTCCGCGTCGCCGAGCTGCCAGCGCAACCGCGGGTCGCTCGTCGGATCGGCCGCGTTGAACCCGGCGTTCGGGACACTGAAGCAGCTGGTATTGAACCAGCGATCCAGCCGGTCCAACTCGGATCCGCTCACCGACTTGTCGCAATTCGGATCGATGTTCGGCCGCAGGTTGTAGGCGTTGCCGATCAGGTTTGGCGTCGCGGTGAAGCCCAAGGGGAACCCCGCTTGGAGCGTCGTCACGCCATTCAGGCTCCAGCCGCTGACGAGCGTGCCAAGAATCCCGCTGGCCCCACTGAGGAAACGGCGACCCTCGCCGAACGGCAGATCGACGACGTAGTTGACCACGAAGCGGTGCCTGGCGTCGAAGCTGCTGAGGGACCATTCCCGCTCGAGGTCGTTGGTCTGGTACCCAGCTGCACCCTGTCCCGCAGACGTCTCGAGCCAGCCGGTCACCGTTTCCGCATTCGTCATGTTGCGCGAGAACGTGTAGTTGCCGCTGATCAGCGAGCCGGCGCCGAAGCGCTTGTCCGCCCGAAGCTGCAGCGCGTGATACCGGCTCTCGCCGAAATAGCCGGGACGGTTCGCCGACTGATACTGCGGGAACGGCAGGAGCAGCAACGCACGCTGCACCGTCGCAGTGGACAACGGCCCTTCGCGGATCTGGCCGAGGAACGGATTCGCCACCTGCTGCCGCAGAAACGCGCCGTAGCACGTATCACGCTGGCTCGACGTAAAGCCTGCCGCGCCTTGAGGAATGATGACGTTGCCCGTCAGGCTGCAGACGGTCGGATCGTTCGCGGCGGCATCGACGTGCTCCCGCCCCAGTTGGTTCATGTTGAGGGTACTGGGGAGATGGTTGCCGTCCAGACCGGTGTAGGTCACTTCCACCGAGAGGTTCTTCGGAAACTGATGCTGGAGCGCGATGTTCCACTGGTGCGCGTACCCAGGGTACCCCTCCTCGTCCCGATAGAACTGATTCGCCGAACCGCCCAACAGCGCTTGTTGGAACCGCGGATCGCGGCCGGGATGGTTTTCGACCCCGGTCGGAAACGGGTTGCTCATGTCGGTGAAGAACGTCCGGTTGTTGTCGACGCTGGTCAGGAGGTTGTTTTGCCGCTGGTTGACGCCATTGCCGGTCGGGCCGTCGGGGAATCGCACCGTCGAGGGCACGACGAAGGTGCCGCCCCCGCCCCGGATGACCGTGTTGTCGGTGATCTGATACGCGAACCCGACGCGGGGGACGACCAGGCCGAACCGCTCTTTCCTGAGGCCGCGCTCGGGCTGCTCGTCGCTGTTGACCAGCTCGAACGCGCCGAGAAACGGCTGGCCGGTCACGGGATTGGTTTGCCCAGCCAGGAGCGGGTTGACGACCTCGGGATTGAAGGTGGCGAGGTTGTCGTCACGCTCGGTGTAGACACCCGGAATTTCCCAGCGCGCGCCCAGGTTCAGGGTCAGCTTGTCGCTGACCTGCCAGGAGTCCTCCACGAAGTACGCCTGGTAATGGGATCGACCGTAGGTAAAGCTCGACGCCTGGTAGGTGCCATCGTTCGGCAGCCCCAACAGGAAGGACGCAAACGGATCGCCGGTGGCGCCCGGGTTGGTCCCGTCGAGCGCCGTGGCCGCGTTGGTGAAATTGAACGTGCCTCCCGGGTTGTTGTTCTGGAAGTAGTTCACTTCGCCGCGAAGAATGTTCGCGCCGATCTTCAACGTGTGCGGGCCGGCAATCTTGG
>DAINCF010000527.1:0-4823 GCA_036732565.1 Vicinamibacterales bacterium | reverse complement strand
GGTGGCACCTACGTACGTAGCGGCCGGCCTTCAGGCCGGCCGACCCCTGACGAGGCGCGGACGATCAATTCTGGCGGCAGGATGATGCGCTGGAACGGACCGTCGGGATGGGGGCCCATCTGGTCGAGGATCAACTCGGCGGCGCGGCGCCCCAGCTCCTCCTTCGACCACGTCACCGTGGTCAGCGGCACCCGCAGCACGTCGCCGTGGAAGACGTTGCCGGCGCCGACGATGGCGATATCGTCGGGGACCTGCAAGCCGGCATCCCAGACGGCTTTCATCGCGCCGATGGCCGCGGGGTCGTTTGCCGCGAACACGCCGTCGATCTTGGGCTGGACCTTCAGCAGTGTGGCCATCGCTTCGTAGCCGTCGCGCTCCATGAAGCCGGCGCGAATCACCCAGTTCGGTCGGACGGCAATGCGGCGCGCGCGCATCGCCCTGAGATAGCCGGTTTCGCGGCGCCGCGCGTGCACGGCTGGAGGGCCGGCGATGTGGGCGACGGCCCGACGGCCGCTGTCGAGCAGATGCGTCGTCGCGAGCCGGCCGACGGCCACGTCATCCGTCAGCACGCGATGGCAGCGCACGTGCGGGTGATCGTCGCGGTCGATCATCACCAGTCCGCGGCCCAGCTTCTGCAGTTCTTGCAGCAGCTTGGTGTTGCCGGAGCTGACCGACGCGATCACGACGCCGTCCACCTGCCGCGCGCGCAGCATCTCGATCTCCGATCGCTCCTTGCGCGGATCCTCACCCGACGAGCACAGCAGCAGACCGTAGCCGCGGGCGCTCACGACCGCTTCGATGCCCGAGACGATCTCGACGAAGAACGAGTGCATCAGGTCGGGAATGACGACGCCGAGCGTGTGGGTGCGGCGCAGCGAGAGGCTGCGGGCGACGGCGTTGGGCTGATAGCCGAGCTCGGCGACCCGGGCCAGGACGCGTTTGCGGGTCGAGGGACCGATATCGGTATGGTCGTTGAGGACCTTCGAAATCGTCGTCACCGACACGCCAAGGTCAGCGGCGATGCGCTTCATGGTCGTTGGGGTCATGGGTGCTGCTTCACTTGACCGGCCTCCGGCCGGTCGGCCAGACCAACCGCCCCGCCGGAGGCGGGGTCAGCCAACACTGTTGCTCGCGAGGCGCAGCCGCGCCGCGCCAGCGCGCCGATCTGAGGCGAAGCCTCGCTAGCTGTAACGGTCAAGTAATTTACTTTACCGGTAAAGCCATGCTACATCCTGCGTGCTTGACCGGTTTTTGGCTTGAATGCACGAGCCAGGAGGATGGCATGCGGACCACGTGGCGTTACCGGGGTCCCCAGCGCAGCAGCCGCGCTGGGGTGGTTTCGAGTATAGCGGCAGCGTTGCTCCTGGGCCTGCTGGTGAGCATCCCCACCACGGGATCGGCCCAGACCTCGATGGGCACGGTCAACGGAACCGTGTCCGACACCACCGGCGGCGTGCTGCCCGGCGCGACGGTCACCTTGGTCAATTCGGAGACCGGCATCGAGACCGTCCGGGTGACCAACGAGAGCGGCTACTTCACGTTCATCAACGTGCGCCCAGGAAAGTACTCGCTGACGGTCGAACTGCAGGGCCTCAAGACCGCGCGGATCTCCGACTTCGCGGTCGGCGTCAACGAGAACGTCGCGCGCAACGTCGCGCTCGAGGTCGGCCAGGTCAGTGAGGTCGTCGAGGTTCGGAGCCAGTCCGAGCTGATACAAGCCTCGTCCACCGGACTCGGCAACGTCGTCGAAGCCAAGGTGATCCGCGAGCTGCCGCTGCAGGGGCGCAACTTCACCGGGTTGCTGCTGCTCACGCCGGGTGTCAACCCGGTGTCCACCGCGCAGGGCCCAGGACAGAACGGCGGCGGCGAAATCTCCCTCGGCACCGAGGGTAACTCGGGGCTTCCGGGCTCATCGTTTTTGAATGCGTCCATTCAAGGGCAGCAGAACCGCTCCAAGGTCTATTACATCGACGGCATCATCAACACGAGCATTCGCGCCGGCACCTATGTCGCGCTGCCCGATCTCGACGCGCTGCAAGAGTTCAAGGTCGAGTCGCAGAGCGACAAGGCGGAGTTCGGCGGCGTGCTGGGCGGCGTGGTGAACATGACGTCGAAGACCGGCACGAACCGCTACAGCGGGTCGATGTTCGGGTTCTTCCGCAGCGAGCAGTTTTCCGCGCGGAATCCATTCCGTGACGCGAACGCGAGCAAGCCGCCGGAGTATCGTTCCAACCAGTTCGGCTTCAACATGGGTGGGCCGATCGTCCGCAACAAGACGTTCTTCTTCGGCTCGTACGACGGCTGGCGCTATCGCGACAAGCCCGACACGCTGTTGACGGTGCCGGTCGGACCCGAGCTGGACGGCGACTTCTCCAACACGTTCCATGGTCGGACCATCTACAACCCGTACTCGACCCGTATCGAGAACGGGCGCCTGGTCCGCGATCCGTTTCCCGGCAACCGCATCCCGGCGAACCTGATCTCGCCGACGATGCAGACGTTCTTGAAGGCGTACATGCCGAGCCCGACGAGGCCCGGGGCGGTGCCCGACAACTTCCAGCAGCAGCAGGACCAGGAAAGCGATTCGAACGCGTTCCAGGCGCGCGTCGATCACCACTTCTCGTCGAGCGACAACCTGTTCTTCCGCTGGACCGAGCGCCGCATCAACAACTTCATTCCCCTCAGCGACCGTGGCTTCAGAACTCCCTACGCCATCAACCGCAACTGGGGCGGCGGCTGGTTCCACGCGTTCAACTCGAACACGATGCTCGAGGTCCGCGGCGGCGTGGCGACGCAGCCGACGGAGGATGCCCCGGCGGAACACGAGCTGGGCATCACCCCGCAGCAAGGTCTCGCGCTGCCGGAGCTCGATCGTTTCTACGCCTACGCCATCGCGGGGACGTCGCTGCGATCGCCATGGACCAACATGCCGGATCTCGGCATCCAGGGCGAGCGCGAGCGACAGAATCCGAACTGGAACGTCGCGGCGGATATGAGCTGGCTGCGCGGCCGACACAATTTCAAGTTCGGCTTCCAGATGCTGCGCATCTCGCGCCTGCAGACGAACCACACCGGGACGCTGGACTTCAGCGCCGAGGCGACCCGCGATCCACAGAACACGGCCTCGACCGGCGATCCGATCGCGTCGGCTCTTTTGGGCCTTCCGTCTCGCATTCGCGGCAGCGTCCCGGAGGTCGGCTACATCGATTTCCACACCTCGACGCTGTCCACGTATTTCCAGGATCAGTGGGCGATCCGGCCGAACATGACGTTGAACTACGGCCTGCGCTACGACTACGTCACGCGCGTGATCGGCGACTACGGCTTCCAGAGCGGTCCCGACATGTCGACGGGTGAGTGGCTGATTGGCCTCGAGGAGACGCCGGCGGTGTGCAGCGGGCAAGCCCCGCCGTGTCTGCCATCCGCGCTCTCGTCGATCCCGTCGAATCAGTTCATTCGCGTGACCGGCGAGCGCGACAACATCCTGAAGCCGATCACCGACAACTGGGGTCCGCGGGTCGGCCTGGCGTGGCAGCTCAGCCCGCAAGCGGTGCTGCGATCGGGCTATTCGCTGTTGTGGGACTCGATGGTGTCGCGCAGCCAGTACGGACAGCATCAATATGAGACCTGGGGCTGGCCGCAGTTCTCGGGGATCGACACGGGCACCATCAACCTCGAAAGCGGCTCCGTTCAGCGGCTCGAAGACTTCAGGACGTTGCCGTTCGCCGCGCCGCGCGCCGCGCCGTGGAACAGCGAGGGCTACTACAACGATCCCAATCGCAAGAACGCGTACTCGCATCAGTGGCACGTCGAGTATCAGCGCGAGTTGGGCCGCAACCTGATGGCGGCGATCGCGTACGTCGGCAGCTACAACGGCCGCATGGAGTACTCCGGACGCCCGCAAGCGCCTCCGGTTCCGGCGGTTGCCGCCGACGGCCGCAGGCTCACGGCAGCCGAGCGCGATCAGCTGCGTCCGTGGCCGCACCTCAACGGCACGTTCAGATACTCGGACGACATCGGCATGTCGCGCTACAACTCGCTGCAGATGAAGGCGCAGCATCGCTTCTCGGAAGGGCTGTCCAGCCTCCTGTCGTACACGTGGTCGAGAACCATCGACACCAGCAGCGGGTGGTTCGACGCCGAAGGGGGACTCGGCGGCAGCGCGACGGTGCAGAACTGGTACGACATGGACGCCAATCGCGCGACGTCGAGCTATGACATCCCGCACATCCTCACGTGGGGAACCGTGTGGGAGCTGCCGTTCGGGCCGTCGAAGCGCTGGCTCAATCAAGGCGTGACGTCGGCGATCCTCGGCGGCTGGCAGCTCAATTGGATGTTGCTGGCGCGATCCGGACAGCCGTTCACGCCCACGGTCGGCGGCGACCCGGCCAACCTCGGACACACCAACTACGCGCGGCCGAACCTGGTTGGCGATCCCGAGCTGGACAATCCTACGGTGAACCAGTGGTTCAACCCCGCGGCGTTCGCGATTCCCGTGAACGAGTTCGGCAATGCCGAGCGGAACAGCCTGCGCGGGCCAGGGTTCTGGAACGTCGACCTCGGCTTCCAGCGCAACGTCGGTCTCGGCAGCAACCGGACGCTGCAGCTGCGGGTCGAGATCTTCAACGTCTTCAACCACATCAACTGGAATCTGACGCAGGCCGCCGTGGCCATCGACCAGCCGGCTACCGTCGGCCGGATTACACAGATGTCCGGAAACCCACGGCAGCTGCAGTTCGGTCTGCGGTTGGTGTACTGAGAAGAATCACGCGTGGGGTCCGCCTTCAGGCGGACCTGGGCCGGCTGAAGCCGGCCCCCACGAC
>DAINCF010000526.1:0-4824 GCA_036732565.1 Vicinamibacterales bacterium | reverse complement strand
CCGTGAATCCTTCCGCGCGCGCGCGCGCGCGCACCGCGTCCGCCGCCTCCCCGGCTTGTGCCGCGATCGCGTACAGCTGCGCGTAGAGGCCGGCGAGCTGCGCGTCGAACTGCGTAGAGAACCGCGCGGTTGCGGTCCTGAGGTTGGTCAGCGCGCGATGCTGTTCCAGCCCGCTGAGCTCACCGAGCCACTGGTATTGCAGGAGGGCGAGCGCGGGGAGCAGCAGCGTGATGAGCGCAATCAACGCGACGGAACGGTGCCGGGCCGGCCACGTCATACGTCTTTTTACCACCTCTTAACAAGTCCTTAGCGATCTCTTGAAGCGCAGGGGCGGGCCGTCGGCGACCATCTCGGCACCGCAGAGATTTTGATCATCGGAGCGAAATCGGGTCTGATTGTCTAATGACTCAGACAGATACCAGAATCGGCCGTTTGGCGCCAGTGGTCCGGTCGCGAATTGTCTCGGCATTCGGCCTTCTCGCCCTGGTCGCCATGGCAGGCAGTCTGTGCCTGACGCCGCTCCGCGCGCAAACGCCCTCCGCGAAGCCGGTTTTCACGAAGGCGCAGGCCGAGGCCGGCCGGGCGACCTACAAGAATAGTTGTGCAAGCTGCCATACGCCGGACCTGGGCGGAAGCTCCGAGTTCCCGCAATTGGCCGGCGACGATTTCATGAGCGCGTGGAAGGCTCGCACATCGAAAGAGCTCTACGAGTTCATCCAGGCTACGATGCCGCCCGAGGGGCCGATGCTCACCAGCGAGCAGGCGCTCGGGGTCGTGTCGTTCATTCTCCAGCAGAATGGCGCCACGCCAGGGACGGACCCGCTGACCGCGACGACCGCCGCGCCGATCGGAAGCGTCGCCACCGGCAAGCGTCCAGGCAATCAGTGATCGAAGGGGAGCACAGCGTGCTGAGCAGACGACATTTCATCGAGCGCATCGCGGGCGTGGGCGGTGCGTCGCTGGCATACGAAACGATGACGGGCCTTGGCCTGCTGGCGGCCGCCGAACAGGCGCCCTTTGCGCTCAGCGGGCCGGTCAAGGGCGTGCGCGTCGCCATCATCGGCGCCGGCTTGTCCGGCATGACGGTCGCCTATGAGCTCGGCAAGCTGGGCTACCAGTGCCAGATCTTCGAGGCCCGGCAGCGTCCGGGCGGACGCGCGCACACCATCCGCCGTGGGACGGTGAGCGAGGAGGATGGCCCGACGCAGGTGTGCGCGTTCGATGAAGGGCAGTACTTCAACTGCGGCGCCATGCGCATCGCCTATCACCACACGACGACGCTGCACTACTGTCGCGAGCTGCAGGTCCCGATCGAAACCTTCGCGCAAATCGCGGAGGCGGCGTTCATCTATCAAACCAAGGCCGGCGCGCTCAACGAGCGGCGCCTGCGTCAGCGCGAAGTGCACACCGATCTCGACGGCTATGTCGCGGAGCTGCTGAGCAAGGCGGTTTCCGGCACGGCGCTCGACGAGGCGGTGACGGCCGAGGACAAGGAGCGGTTGCTCGAGTACCTCCGGAGCAAGGGCGCGCTCGACGCCGAGCACAAATATCGCGGCTCGATGCTGCGTGGTGCGGACCTGCCGATGTCGCCCGACGGTCCGCCGACGTTCACGCCGATTTCGTTGAACGAGATCCTCGGCTCGCGCACCGGGTACTACATCGACAACGGCTTCCAGTATCAGCAATCGATGGTGCAGGTCGTCGGTGGAACGGATCGGCTGCCGCAGGCGATGGCCGCTCGGCTGAAGGACAAGATCGTCTATCACGCCGCGGCCAAGGAAATTCGACAGACGCCGAACGGCGTGTCGCTCGTCTATCACGACAAGGACGGGAAGCCGCACAAGACCGAGGCGGACTACCTGGTGTGCGCGATGCCGCTCACCATGCTGTCGACGCTCGACACCGATTTCTCACCGGAGCTCAAGAAAGCGATTGCCGCGGTGCCGTACGCCGCGGCCGGCAAAATGGGCATGCAGTTCAAGCGTCGGTTCTGGGAGGAGGACGAGCACATCTACGGCGGTTCTTCGAAGACGGACATGGAGATTTCGCAGATCGTGTATCCGTCGAGCGGCTATCTCACCAAGAAGGGCGTGCTCGTCGGCTACTACCTGCAAGGGCAGGCCGGGCGCCCGATCGGCGACAAGACACCGGCCGAGCGCCAGGCCCTGGCGCTCGAGCAGGGCGGCAAGATTCACCCGCAGTACGCCACCGAGTTCGAGAACGCGTTCTCGGTTGCGTGGCATCGCGTCAACTGGAACAAGGGATCGTGGTCGAACCTGGGCGGCGCGGCGCGCAAGACCTTGAGCCAGCCCGAAGGGCGCGTCTACCTGGCCGGCGATCACTTGAACATGAACGCGTGGATGCAGGGCGCGTTCGAATCGGGACGTGCGGTCGCGACTTCGATCCACGCCCGGGTCGGCGCCGATCGCCCGACCCGCTTCGCGTAAAGCTCGATCTCCTTGCGGGAGTCGGCAGTCGGGAGTCGGCAGTCACGAGATCCTCGCTTGTCGTTGGTTTGCCGTTGTAAGTCAACTCACTAGGAGGCGTATGACTAGGACTCTCCTGGGCCGGGCGCTGTGCGCGATGTTTGCCGCGGCCTGCTTGGCCCTTCTCCCCACATCCGTATTCGCACAATCGTCGCAGGGTGGCCTGCGTGGCACCGTGAAGGACACCCAAGGCGTCATTCCCGGCGTGGCCGTCACGCTCGTCAACGAAGGCACCAACGTCTCACGAGAAACGGTTACCAACGAGTCTGGCGAGTACTCGTTCCCGGCGGTCGATCCGGCGACCTACACGCTCAAGGTCGCCGTGCAAGGCTTCAAGTCGTTCGAGCGGCAGGGCGTGCGCATCAGCACCCAGCAGTTCATCGCCCTGGACGTCACGCTCGAAGTAGGCGCGATCGCGGAGACCATCACGGTCACGGCCGATGTGCCGTTGATCGAGACCACGAGCGCGTCCACGGGCGGGGTCATCGATGCGCAGGTGCTCGAGTCCGTGCCGACGGCCGGCCGTAGCGTGTTCCTGATGGCGACCCTCGAGCCGACCGTACAGACCAGCGGTAACGCCCATTGGAACCGTATGCAGGACCAGTCGGGCAACTCGTCGATGTCGATGGGCGGCGGCCCGGTCCGCTCCAACAACTACCTGGTGGACGGCTTCCCGGTCACCGACTTGCAGAACCGCGCGTCGACGAACCCGACGATGGAAGCGGTGGGCGAGATGAAGGTGCAGGTCCACACCTACGACGCCGAGATGGGACGCACCGGTGGCGGCGTGATGAACATGTCGGCCAAGTCCGGCGCCAACCGCTGGGCGGGCTCGGCCTACACGGTGCTGCGGCCACAGTCGACGCAGGACCAGCTCCTGATTCCGAAGCTTCGCGGACAGGAGTTCGTGCCCGAGTCGTGGAAGAACGGCGGCGGCGGCGGTGGCGGCCCGATCATTCCGAACAAGACGTTCTTTTGGGCGGCCGGTGAAAAGTACGTCAACAACCAGCCACAGTCGAACAGCTTTACCGTGCCGACGACCGCCATGCGCAGTGGCGACTTCTCCGGCGTGACGCGCAACGGACAGCCGCTCTTCATCCGCGATCCGCTCGCGTCGGGCACCTGCAATGCGACGACCGGCGGGCCCGCGTGCTTCCCCGGCAACCGCATTCCGGCGAACCGCATCAGCCCGGTCGGCCAGTCGCTGGCCAACTACTTGCCGCAGCCAGACAGCGAAGTAGACAACGGCAGCCCCAACTTCAGCATGACGGACCTGCTGCCGAACAGCGCCTACCAATTCACCACCAAGATTGATCATCAGTTCAACAGCGCCGCCGCCATCAGCGGTTTCGTGCTCCGCCAGGTGACGCACGAGGCGAACGCCAACTACAACCCGGTGCATCGCTTCGTCGGCGCGAGCTATCAGCTGGATCGGATCATCAGCACGTTCGTGTTGAACAACACTTACGTGTTGAACAACTCGACGGTGCTCACGCTGCGCGGCGGCTACAATAATTTCGACGACGACTATGTGTTGCCGTACGAGTTCGACGCGGCGGCCCTCTTCAACAACCCGGCGCTCACCGGCCAGTTCTCGGATAGCAACCGGTTTCCGTCGCTGACGCTGACGGGGTACAAGGGGTCCGGCTTCACCAGCCGTCAGACCAACGCCTACTACCAGTACGGCGCCAACGGCACCCTCAGCAAGCTGAGCGGTTCGCACAACTACAAGTTCGGCGCCGACTATCGCCGGCTCGGCGCGCGGGCGCGGAGCTTCGGGGAGTCGACCGGCAACTTCACCTTCAACGGCAACTTCACGAACAACACCATCGCCGACCTGCTGCTCGGCTATCCTGCGGCCTCGTCGACGGGCGTGCCGCTCAACGTGGGCCTCGACGGCTACGTCGACTACTACGCCGGGTTCGCACAAGACGACTGGCGCATCTCGCCGAAGTTCACGCTCAACTACGGTGTGCGCCTCGAACATGAGACCGGCATGCGGGAAGCCAACGATCAGCAGACGGTGGGCTTCGACACGACGACCGCCAGCCCGCTGGATTCCCTGGTCAACGTGATCGACCCGGTCACCGGCCAGCGCCGCTCGATCGTGGGCGGTCTGCAGTACGCCGGCGTCAACGGCGCGCCCACCGAGCAGGGCAACCAGCCGGCGGTGAAAGTGGCTCCTCGCGTCGGCGCGGTCTACAGCCTGAACGACAAGACGGTCATCCGCGGCGGCTGGGGCCTCTACTGGGCGCCCTGGAACTACGCTGCGGCTGGCACCAACGGGTGGGGGCAGGTCGGCTATTCGGCGACCACACCCGTGCCGCAGCCGTCCAGC
>DAINCF010000525.1:0-4829 GCA_036732565.1 Vicinamibacterales bacterium | reverse complement strand
CCACACCAACGCGAGCGCGGGCCACACGAACCGATTCCGCACCAGCCGTCTGGTCGCCACCCACGCGGGTGCGAAGAGACCGATCGGGACGTGCAGCGTGAGCAGGGCGCTCACCATCAGCACCACGGACGTGGGAACCGGCATCCACGCGTACGCCATCAGCAGCGTGATTTCGGCGGCGACGTAGACGACGTGCAGCCAGCCGGCCCACGACAGATTCCGCTGCCACCGATCGTGCGGCCGCGCCGGCCACAAATGCTCGCGCCAGAACGCGTCACCCCCGCCGTGATGCCAATGCGCATGGAGCCACCACGAAGTTGCCACGCCGATCAGCGCGGGCGCGATCAGCCACGTTTCGAACGACAGCCACGGAACGATGACGGCGTTGACGATGGGCAGGAGCAGCAGATCGCTCCACATGCCGCCGTGGTTGAGAAATCCCACGTCGAGATGGTCACGCCGCCGCCAGTTGCCCTCCCACCACGCGCAGAGCCCCGACACGACGACAAACGCCACGCTCAGCGCCCATGCGCCCCAGCTCCAATCGACCACGGTCTATTGTCGTACGTAGCGCAGGCCTTCAGGCCTGCCTTGCGGACGAGAGGCAGCCCTAACGCAGACCCTGGGCGGGCCTAAAGGCCTGCGCTACGTACCGACGGCTCATTCACTGCGCAACGCCACCGCGGCATCGACGCGTGACGCGCGCAGCGCCGGCACCAGATAGCCCAGCACCGCGGCGATCGACACCAGAAGCGCCGTGGCCGCCAGCACGAGCGGATCGCGTGGGCTCACTTGATAGAGCAGCGCACTCATCAGCCGCAGCGCGCCGACGGCGCCGACCAGCCCGAGGACGATGCCGATGGCGCTCATGATGAATCCTTCGCGCAGCACCATGCGCAAGAGGCCTTGCCGCGACGCGCCGAGCGCCGACCGGATCGCCATCTCGCGCACGCGCTGCGCCACCGTGCACGACATCACGCTGTAGATGCCGACGATGGCAAGTGCCCCCGCAAGCACGCCGAACAGCATCGTCAGCCCTGAGTACAGACGCGACGTGCTTGTGGCGCCCGCGATCACTTCTTCAAAAGTCCGCGCCTGCGCGACCGGGAGCTGCGGATCGATGGCCGCCAACTCGCGTCGCACCGCTGGCACGAGGCCCTCGGGCGAGCCAGCCACGCGCACCGTGTAGTTCATCGTTGGCAGCGAGAACTGTGCGTGCGTCACATAAGTCTCTGCGTCGGGCGGCGCGTCGGGCCGTCGCGAGCGGACGTCGCGGCTGACGCCGACGACTTCGCGCCACACGGGCACATTGTCACCGCTCTCGTCCCATCCGTTGCCGAGCCGATGGCCGACAACGGCCGCCATGGCTTCGCCCGGCCAGAGCTGCCGTGCCAGCGTTTCGTTGACGACGGTCACGAGCGGCGTGTCCATGCGATCGCGCTCATCGAGCGCGCGGCCCGCGACGATCGACATTCCCATCGTCTCGAAATAGCCCGGCGTCACCACACGAAATTCGGCCAGCGGCAATTCCTCGGGTGGAATGACGCGGTCCGGAATCCGCACGGCGCCGTTCGTTCCGGTTTGCGCAATTGGCAGCAGGCTGATCGCGCCAACCGCCGTCACGCCCGGCAGCGCGCGCAATCGCTCCTCGAAATTGCTGACGAAGTCGACCACACGCGGAAGCGCCTTCACATTACGGTCAACCGGAATGTTCGGAAGCGTCACTGAGAACGTCAGCACGCCGCGCGGATTCACGCCGAGGTCTTGGTCCAGCAGGGCTTGCAGGCTACGCACCGTGAGGCCGGCGGCGGCGACCAACACGACGGCCAACGCGATCTCGCTGACCACGAGCGCCCGGCCCACGGCGCGTGCGCCTGCCGATGTGGCGCCCCGCATGCTGCCTTCGCGTAACGCATCGCTCGGCTCCGATCGCACGACCTGCATACCGGGCAGCACACCGGCGACGATGCCAGCAAGGCAGGCCACGGCCATGGAGAAGCCGAGCACGCGAAGGTCGAGGCTGATGGCCGCGAGCCGTGGGAAGTTTGCCGGTGCCAGGAGCTCGAAGACGCGCAGTAGACCAGCCGCCAGCAACAAGCCAAGTCCGCCACCGATCGACGACAGCACGACCGTTTCAGTGAGAAGCTGGCGGAGCAGGCGCATGCGGCCCGCCCCCAACGCGGTCCGCACGGCCATCTCTCGTTGCCGCGACACCGAGCGCGCCAGCAACAGATTCGAGACGTTCGCGCACGCGATCAGCAGCACGAACGCCGTGGCGCCCAGCAGGATCCACAACGCTTGACGCGGACCCTGCGTCAGCACTTCGTGCAGCGTCAACGCGTTGAACCCGTAGCGATCCTGCGGGTAGTCGCGCGCCATCTCGGCGGCGAGCTCCTGCAGAGAAATTCGAGCGCGCTCCAGCGTCATCCCATTGTGCAGCCGTCCGACGTAGAGCATGAAGCTGCGCCCGCGGTCCATCTGATCGACGGCCATGGCAAGCGGCACCCACAGCTCCGCGCGCCACATCCCGCGATAGAAGGGCGGCGCGATGCCGACCACGGTGTGGGCCCGGCCGTCTAGCGTGAGCGTTGTGCCCAGCACGTTGGGATCGGCGCCCAATCGCGTGCGCCAGAACTGCTCGCCGACCACGACCACGGCGGCGCCGCCGGGTCGATCCTCATCCTCGAGGATGTAACGGCCGGCGAGTGGCGCGGCGCCGAGCGTACGGAAGAACGAGGCGGTGCCGCGGCCCGCCCCCACGCGCTCGGGCGCATCGCGTCCGGTCAAGGTGAGCACCGCCGGACCCCACGCGCCTGACTCCTCGAAGACGCGGTTGCGCGCCCGCCAATCGACGTAGCGTGGATACGAGACCGATCCGTACTGCAGCCGTGGCAGCTCGGTCCGCCACACTTGCACCAGTTCGTGCGAGTCGGGAAAGGGCAGCGGCGCCAGCAGCACCGTGTTGACGATGCTGAACAGGGCCGTGTTCACCCCGGTACCGAGCGCCAGCGCCACGAGCGCGGCGATGGTTACACTGGGGAACCGGATCAGCAGTCGTGCGCCGTACCGAATGTCTTGAAGGAGTGTCCCCATACTGGCCTCAAGCCCCAAGCCCCAAGCCCCCAGCCGACAGGTATTAGAACCCTTTGACGAAGTGTGAACTTCTAACGTTCACGCCCGGATAGAATCCGAAGATGTCCCCCGCTCGCGCGCTGGTGCTTGTCGGCCTCCTGGCCGTCCTTGGCCTTGCGCTGTGGTGGCGTACCTGGCCCACCGAGGTCCCCGACGAGTCGCCGCACTTGGCGTACGTGGCCACCGCGCGTCAGCTTGGCGTCGTCGGCTATCGCGATCCCGTTGGGGCCATCGATGCGTCTGGGGGACGACTGGCGTACAGCGAGGGACGACGGCTGCGAGTCGTGCCGGTTGGCGGGGGAGCGAGCCTTCAAGCCCCCGAGGCGGAGGGACAGATTCGACACGTCGCGTGGGTCGGGAAGACCGGTGACGTGATCGTCGAAGACACCGCCGCTGAACGCCGATGGTGGATCTTCACGCCAGGCAGCACGAAAAAGCGGCCGCTGTGGGAAGGACGACAGGCGATTGACGCCGCCGTTGCCGGCGCGGAGAAGACCAGCACGGACGTCAACGCGTTTCGGCAGATCGCGGTCTCGCCCGATGGCCGATCGATCGCCGCCATCGTCAACGCGCGTGAGGGTCCGGAGCTGTGGCGCGTCGCGACCGATGGATCCCGTGCGGAAGCCGAGCGCATCGTGGGCCTGCCATCGTCACTGGTGTGGACGTCGGACAAAGAGGTGGCCTGCAGCGTCGCGAGCGAGGGGCGCACCCGCTTGACGGTGCCGTGCGGCGGCGGCGTCTTGCGCCTGACGCCAGACCTCGATGTCGTCGGCCCGATCGCGTTCACGCCGGACGGCGCGTGGGTGTACTTCGCATCGCCGAACAGCGCCGGCATGGTCGACCTGTGGATCGCCGAGCTCGCGAACCGACGAGCGCGACGGCTGTCGTCGTTCGACCGCGATAGCTACGCTCCGTCTGTCGCCGCCGATGGCACAACGGTGTTCAAGACACAGAGCTATCGTACGCACGTGGCGGAGATGGATCTGCCGTCTGCGGCGGTCAAGCAGCTCACCGCGTTTCAGGCGGAGACGCCGTCGTACGACCCTCCTGGCAAACGCATCGCGGTTACCTTCGGCACGTGGCGTCGCCTGATGGATGACGCCAAGTATCCAGATATCGCCCAAGAGATTGGCGTGATTGCGAGCTGGCCGGACGTCGTGCCGCTCGACAAGCCGGCCGCCGTGATCGCCGACTCGACGTCCGAGGACCAGGCGATGTCATGGTCGCCGAACGGACGCTGGATTGCGCTCCACTCGCATCGCGAGTGGTCCGACGATGTGTGGCTGCGCCCGGCGGACGCCACCACACCTGACCGTCGCATCACGTTTCTCGGTCGCGGCGCCGAAGTGGGTTGGCCCCGCTGGTCGCGGGATGGCATGCAGATCCTGTTCGACGGCGCCAGCCCGAACGACGGCCGTTCCGTGCTCTTCGTGATCGGCGTCGACCAGACGTCGGGGAAGGTCACGAGCGAGCTGCGTGAGATTGCGGTCGAGGGCTTGGCGGGGGAGATCACCCACGCCGAGTGGCTGCCCGACAGCCGCACGGTCGTGGCGATCGCCAAGGAAGGGCCCGGACGGCAGGTGATCCTCGAGGTGAACGTCAACGGCGGCGCGCCGCGCATCGTGCACCGCTTCGAGAGCGAGCACGATTTCCCCGGCCTCGGCGTGCGCTCGAGCGCCGCCAGCGGCGACTTGGGG
>DAINCF010000524.1:0-4835 GCA_036732565.1 Vicinamibacterales bacterium | reverse complement strand
GTGACGATCGGCGTCGCACCGCCGAGCGCGGGCGGCGAGGTACGGTTTCACCCGCAGGTTGGCGCCCGAGCGGATGCCGTGCAGTCCGTCGAGCGTCCCCGCCAGGGACAGCCGGTCGAGGAGATACTGCCGCGGTATCGGCGCCCAGAAGCTGTTCTCGAGCCGGCCTTGCAGATGGCGCTGAAAGTTGATGCCCCAAGTCTGCGGGCTCGCGCTGGAGAATTGCAGGGTGCGAAACGGAATCGCGAACTCCGCGTACCAGCCGTTCGCGGCAACTGTGGTGCGGACCGTCCACACGCCGTCCCAGCTCAGGTTCCGCTCACGCCCCTCGTTGAACTTCTGCGAGTCCCATGCGGCGCCCGCCGGATTGACACCAAACTGATAGCCGTTGCGCCGATCGTGGAAGGGGTCGAGAATCACGGCCACCCAATCCGTCGACGCGCCGTCGAAGTCCCGCTTCAGCTCGTTGACGATGATGTCGCGTGGATCTCGATGGCCGGCGAAGACGCCGATGTACAAGGCGTGCTCGTCGTAGAGGACACGGGCCTCGGTGGTCTCCGATTCGGGTTGTCCTTCAGCCGGCTCGCTCTGGATGAAGCGGGCCGCGCTCGGCGCACGCGCCCAGTCGGGCTCGTCCAATCGACCATCGACTACGATCACACCCTGCGCCCGAACCGCGGACAGTGCACGCCCGCCTTCATCAGGTTGAGCCCTCAGCAGTGTCGGAGCGGTAACGCTGATCGTGCAAACAACAACAACCACGCCGATACGAAGATGCATGACGGCCGAGTTGTACGGCGACTCGACCTATCGGCGCGCTCCGATTCTTGTGGGCAAAGTTCCAGCCGCGGCGGCCGCTGGCATCGATATCTCGCTTGAGCTGCCTAGCGTCCGGCCAACGCGATCGCGCTGTCGCCGGTGACGAACCGCCTGAGGTAGTCGATCTGGCCCAGGTGATAGTTCAAGTGCGCGTCGGTGTGCATCAGATAACGCCGCGTCGACACCGTCTCGCCGCCGAGCGGCTCCGGGTACGGCGCCTCGAGCACGTTGTCCGCCAGGCCAGCGACCACGCGCGGGACCATCTCGTGCACGGCTTCGAGGCGCGCGATCAACTCGCCTTGCTCGATGCCGCGGGCACTGAATTCGAGCGGCCTGTCGCGTGTGAAACCGATGCTGCCAAGCTGGCGTCCGACGAACTCGCGCAAGTTGCCTTCTAGATGCAGTGCGAGGGTGCCGGCGGCGTTGGCCACTCCCGGCGCCGTCTTCCAGAGCGAATCGGTATCGGGGAACGCGCGCAGCTCCTGGAGCAGCCTGGTGAGGTCTCGCGCGAAGAGGGCTGCGATGTCGTTGGCTAGCATACACAGAGTGTAGCGACTTCGGGCAGAGCGGAGGGATAATGGCGCGTGCTGACGCGCCGCGCGTTTCTTGGCCTGGCCGCCGCTGCCGCGTTTCCCGTGCCGCTCACGCAGCAGACGACGACCACTCGCGCACCGGTGATCGATGCCACACGGTTGCGCGCGCGGCTCGAGCGGCTCAGCGCGTTCGGCCGGCCGGAGGGCGGCACGTTCGCGTCGGGTGTGAGCCGCGTCGCCTATTCGGATGCCGACGTCGCGGCGCGCGCGTGGCTCGTCGACGAGATCAAGGCAGCCGGATTGGCCCCGCGTGTCGATCCGGCGGGGAACATCTTCGCGCGCTGGCCGTTGAGCCCGCCGTTCCGCGCGCGCGAAGTGCCGGCCATGCTTTTCGGATCGCACATCGACTCGGTGCCGAGCGGTGGGAACTTCGACGGCGACCTCGGTACGCTGGCGGCGCTCGAGGCCATCCAGGCGTGCCAGGCGGCGGGCATCACGCCGCGCCATCCGCTCGAGATGGTGCTCTGGGCACATGAAGAGAGCACGGCGTTCGGTCGCGGGACGGCGGCCAGCCGAATCGTGGCCGGCGACCTCAACGCCGGCGATCTGGATCAAGAGTGGAATGGGCTCCGCCGCGCGGATGGCATCCGGCGCATCGGCGGCGATCCCGCTCGCATCGAAGAGGCCGTCAGGAAACAGGATGCGTGGCACGCGTACTTCGAGCTGCACATCGAGCAGGGCGGGACGCTCGAACAGAATCGCATCCCCGTCGGCATCGTCGAGGGCATCGTGGCCATTCATCGCTACGATGTGATCGTGACCGGCTTCGCCAATCACGCCGGGACCACGCCGATGGGTGAGCGCCAGGATGCCATGCTGGCCGCGTCACGATTGGTGATCGCGGTCCGCGAGGCGGTCACCGCGCGACCTGGCCGCCAGGTCGGCACGGTAGGACGGCTCGAGGTGACGCCGAACTCACCGAACGTCATTCCTGGACGCGTGGCGCTGAGCGTCGAGCTGCGCGATGTGTCGGAGGCCATCCTGAAGGCGCTCGGCGACGACATCCGTCAGCGTGCGAACGCGATCGCGGGCGAGACGCGCACCGAGATCACCATGTCGCTCGCGTCGCAGAACGCGTCCGCGCTCGCGCACGCCGGGATGCAGCGTGCCATCGGGCGCGCGGCCGATCGGGCCAGCCTGGCGACAACCCGATTGCCGAGCGGCGCGGGGCACGACGCCCAGATGATCGCCCGGATCTGCCCGATGGGTATGATCTTCGTGCCCAGCGTCGGCGGCATCAGTCACTCGCCGAAGGAGTTGACGACGTGGGAGGATTGCGCGCGAGGAGCGGCGGTGCTGCTCGGCGCGATTCTCGACATCGACGCTCGCGACGGCGTCGATTGATGCGGCAGGCCTGCTGACAGGGCAGGCCTAAAGGCCTGCGCTACGTACGATCCTGAAGACCTGCGCTACGGACGATCCTGAAGGCCTGCGCTACGGACGATTCACGACGCGCGCTATGCGATCTGGCCGAGCGCGTCCGCGAGCCGGTCGATATCCTCATTGGTGGAATAGACGTACGCCGACGCCCGAGCCGCCTCGGTCACCCCGAACCGCTTCAAGAGCGGCAGCGCCGCCATGTCTCCGGCCCTGATGGCAATACCTTTTTGATCCAGGGCCCGTGCGAGGGTCGTGGGTGATTGGTTGGCGACCACGAACGTGAACACCGGGATCCGATCGGTCGGACTTCGGGAGCCGATGATGCGCACACCGGGTATTGCACCAAGCCTCGCGAGACCGTGACGTACCAGTTCCTGGTCGTATCGCCACAGCGCTTCGGCGCCCGCCGCCTCGAAGAAACGCACGGCAGCAGCCAGACCGACCGGACCCGCCACGTCAGGCGTGCCAGCTTGAAACTTCTGCGCGCCATGCTCGAATGTCGCGCGTTCGATGTCCACCTCGTGGGCCATGTTGCTGCCCACGTGGTACGGCGGCATCGCGTCCAACAGCTCGGTGCGACCCCACACGACGCCGGTGGCCATCGGGCCGAGCATCTTGTGCCCCGAGAACACGTAGAAGTCGCATCCGATGTCCCGGACATCGATCGCGAAGTGCGGCGCGGCTTGCGCGCCATCGACCACGACGCAGGCACCGACGCCTCGGGCAAGCGCGCAAATCTCCTTGGCTGGATTGACGAGGCCCAGCACGTTCGACACGTGGCTGAACGCGACGACGCGCGTTCGCTTCGACAGCAGAGTCTTCAGTTGGTCGATTCTCAGCCGCCCTTCGTCATCGACGTCCACCACCCGGATCGTGGCGCCGGCATGCTTTGCCGCTCTCGTCCACGGCATGAGGCTCGAGTAGTGCTCGGCCACGGTGACGATGACCTCGTCGCCGGCACGAAGGTTCGCGGTTCCCCACGCGCCGGCGACGAGATTCATCCCTTCGGTGGTGCCTCGGACGAAGATGACCTCGCTGGGACGTTCGGCCCCGATGAATCGCGCGACGGTCGCGCGCGCGTCGGCGAGACGTTGGGCCGCGCGGCTCGCAAGGACGTGCACCGGTGACGGATTCGCGTTGTCGGTGGCGTAGTAGTCCGCCAGCGCATCGATCACTGACTGCGGTCGCAGGGTGGTGGCGGCGCTATCGAGATAGGCGAGGGGCTGGCCGTGCACCCGCTGACCCAGCGCCGGAAACGTGGATGGCCAGGTGGCCGCCTCTACGGCACGGCTCGAGAGGGCGCGAGGAGCACCGAGGAACGCCGTGCCGGCCAGGCAGGCCGACAGGAACCGCCGCCGATCCGATCGCAGGGCATCGCGCATGCGCCGCCTCCATGTCTGTAACAGTTGTTACATCCTATGATCGATCGGTTACAGATTGCAAGGGCCGGGTGCCCGAGGCGGGCGTGCGGGAGACGAGGTAGAACACCGCGGTGGCGATGAGCGCGACGGCGGCCATCACCCGGAACATCCGGGTGTAGCCGATGCTCGCAACCAGCAAGCCGGCCGCGATCGGTCCAGCGGCGTCGCCGATGTCGTAGATGGTCCCGAACAGCCCGTGCGCGGCGCCATAACGCGTCCCTCGCGAGAGGTCGGTGATGAACGCCGTGGTGCCCGCCGTCGTCACGGCTACGCCGCCGGCGTACCACACCACCGCGATCGCGAGGGGGAGTGCGCTCGTCGCGAAGGAGATGGCCACCACGGCACCGCAGCAGATCAAGAGGCCCGCCACCATCACCCCACGTCGTCCGGTCCGATCGGACACGATCCCCATCAGCGGCCGCGCGGCCAACGTCGTGACGGTCTGCAGCGCGAACAGCCATCCCAGGTCGGAGGGAGTGAGGCCGATCACCTCGCGGGCGAACAGCGGGAGGAATGCGTTCAGCGTGCCGTTCAGCACGAACTGGGCCGCTTGGGCGAGGCTCGTGGCGAGCATCAGCGGCTCGCGGGCCACGGCGGCCATCGCCTGCAGCCATTGGCCGGT
>DAINCF010000523.1:0-4846 GCA_036732565.1 Vicinamibacterales bacterium | reverse complement strand
CAGCGCACGCCGCAGCGCCGCCTCCACTTCCCGGGCGGCCGCCCGCGCGATCAACAGGTTGGCGACGTTCGCACACGCGATGATCAGCACCAGGGACACGCTGCCGAACAGCAACCACAACGCCGTCGCGGATTGCCCGAGCAGCTGCGTCCGCAGCGGCACGACGCGCACACCAAGGCCTTGACGCTGCTCCGGAAAGGACTGCTCGAGCCGCTCGTTGAGTCGCTCTATCGCCCGGTGCAGCGTCTCGTCATCCACGCCCGGTCGATGCCGCGCGAGCACACGAAGGTTGTGCGCGGTGCGCGACCACAATTCGTCGGCCTGGGTGTCGAGGCTGAGCCACACGTGCGTCCGCTCGGGGAACCCGATGCCTGGAGGCATGACGCCGATAACCGGAACGGCCGCACCTTCAATGGACAGCGCGCGTGCAAGCACGTGCGGATCGCCTCCGAAGAGCTGCTGCCACAGGTCGTGGCTGATGATCGCCACGGTCGGCGCGCCTGGTCGCGCCTCGTCGGCGGTAAACGTGCGACCGATCGCCGGCGCGACGCCCAACGTGCGGAAGAACGGCTCCGTCACTCGCGACACCGTCGTCACGCGTGCGACGCCGCCGCCGGGCCGATCCGGAGCCACGTTGAGATTCCCCTGGCCCAGGTAGCCGGCGAGGGCCTCCACCTCAGCAAGCCCGTTGGCCCAGTCGATGACGATCGGGTACGGCACCGCGACTTCGGCGGATCGTGGCGACGATTGCCAGATCGCCACGAGGCGGCCGGCATCGGGATACGGCAGCGCCCGGAGAAACGCGGCGTTCACCGCGCTGAACACCGTGACCGTCCCACCAATACCCAGCGCGAACGCGATCGTCGCGAGAGCGGCCATCAGCGGCGTGCGCACCAGCGCGCGAGCGGCGACGCGGATGGTCGTGAGCGTTGATCCAGCCACCGGACACCCCCGCTTCTCAGACGAGATCTGCCCTACGGAGGTTGACGTCCGTAGGGCGGCACCTCGGTCCCAATCAGGTAGGGGCGGTTCGCGAACCGCCCCTACGCCATCGGGAATACGCCCGCGGAGGTTGACGTTTGGCGCGCTAGAACTTGTAGACGACGGACATGAGCACGGAGACGTCGTTCTTGTGCAGGCCAAGCGCCAGCGGATCGATGGGCAGCGTGAGCTCGTTCTTGAACGAGTCGAGCACCTCGGCCTTCAGCTCGGCACGCGACGTGATCGAGGCCGAGAGGCCCACGCCGAAGGTATAGAGAGCGTCTCCGAAGTCCTCGACCTTCCAAAGCCCGCTCGCCGTTTGGGTGATGCGCGCGCTGTTGTTGATCTGCTGGGTCAATCGCTCGCCGACCAGGAGCGCCGGGCTGGTTCTCACGCGCCGCTGGGTGTTCCGCTCGACGGCGGTTCCCAGGCTCACGTCGACGTTGAATTTGGTCGGCTCCCTGTCCACGAACGCGTAGCTCATGCCGGCGGTCGGCGCCAGCAGATACTCGATCCGCTTGAAGCTGTCGCGGAGGTACTGCAGACGACCGAACGTCGTCAGCTTGTAGGTCAAGCGGTAATCGATCCTGATATCGGCCTGTGTCTTGTCGACGTTCACGACATCATCCTGCTCGTTACGGATGAACAGGCCGGTGCTCTTGAAGATGACGCGCTGCTGCGCGTCGCGGGTCACTTCGTACGACACGTTGTAGGTGGCGGTGTCGGTGTTGCCGCTGGTCATGGCCAGGCCCGCGCCCAGCGATCCGGTCCACACCTTGATGGGCTCTTCCCAGTAGTACGGCTGATCGGCGGGCGGCGACGGATCTTGCCCGTACGCACTGGACCCGGGGCCGAGGCACCCGCACGCCGCGCACACGCCGATCGCGAGTCTAACGAGAGCTGACAAACCGCTTCAGACGACCTCGGCCATACGCGACGCGGCCTGAAGCACCGACGCGGCCCAGTCGTAGACGTCGTGGCGGGTCACGCGCATCGCGAGCGCGCGCATGCGACGGGTTTGCTGCTCTTCGTCCATGGTCAGCCCCGTGTGAAGGGCTTCGGCGAACTCGTCAACGGCATATGGGTTCACTTGCAACGCCTCTTCGAAGTCGCGCGCGGCGCCGGTGAAACGCGAGAGCAGCAGCACGCCCTTGAGGTCGGTTCGCGAGGCGACGAACTCCTTGGCGACGAGGTTCATCCCATCGTGCAACGACGAGACCACGCACACGTCGCAGGCGCGATAGAGCGCGCCGATTTCGGTGGGGCCATGGTGCACGTTACGATAGACGATGGGGCGCCATTGGTCCGTGGCGAAGCGCTGGTTGATCGACTGGACGATGGCATCGACTTCGAGACTGAGGGATTGATAGCGCACCAGGTGATCGCGACTCGGCGCGCCCACCTGCACCATCACGACGCGCTCGCGCCACGATGGACGGCGTTCCAGCAGGCGTTCGAACGCGCGCAGACGGTCCGGGATGCCCTTGGTGTAGTCGAGGCGATCGACACCGAAAATCAGGCGCTCGTCCGACAAGCCGAGCGATTGTCGCGTATCCCGTACTTCGGCCGCACGCTCGCCGGCGGTGGCCGGACCCGCCCACAACGCGGGATCAATGCTGATCGGAAACGGCTTGACGAACGTGGGCCGGCCGCCGCGCCACACCGCGAAGTGCTCGTAATCGACCCGCGATTCGAGCGCCCGATCCACCGTCTCCAGAAAGTTGTTGCAGTGATACTGAATGTGAAACGCGAGCAGATCGTTGCCGAGCAAGCCGTGCAAGATCTCCTCGCCCCACGGGCAGATGCGGAACGCCTCGCGGTTCGGCCACGGGATGTGCCAGAACTGGCACACCAGCACGTCGGGCCGTGCTTCCTTGACGAAACGCGGGAGCAGGGCGAAGTGATAGTCCTGAACGAAGACGATGGCACGATGGCCGTCGATCTCGTCGAGGACCGTGTCGGCGAAGCGACGATTGATCTCGGTGTAGTGGCGCCAGTCCGACTCGTTGAACTCGGGTCGCGCATACGCGATGTGGCACAACGGCCAAAGCGCGTTGTTGGCGAGGCCGTAGTAATAGCCCTCCTCTTCTTGCGGCGACATCCAGACACGGCGCAGCGTGTACGACGGATCGTCCGGCGGCACCGCGACACGGCCCTTCGCGTCAGATGATTCGGGGTCCCCCGATCCGCCACCATGCGCGATCCACGTGCCGCCACAGGCGCGCATCACCGGATCCAGCGCGGTAACGAGGCCGCTCGCCGGGCGCATCCATCGAAACTCCACCGATGGCTTTTGTCGCCGGAGGCGTGCCCATAAGCCTTTGGGCTCGCGCACGCGACGCACATGAATGTACGGCTCGCGGTTCGCCACCACGACCAGGCGTGTCCCGTTGAGCTGCTCCTTCAGCAGCATTGCCAGTTGAGCGGACGTCATGAAGCTCCTTTGACGTTATCCGGGGTCGACAACCATCTCAAGAGCTGTTCGACGTGCGCCGGACTCGCCAGCCGATGAGCCGCGGCCGTCGGACGGTCACCCACCAGCACGCCGATGCCGTGCTCGATCGCAGCAAACGCATTCTCGTCGGTCACATCGTCGCCAATGAAGACCACCCATGGTCGCCCGCCGTAGCGCGCCGCGACGTCTTCGAGGATCCATCGTTTGGCGTCGCCCTTGTTCCACGCCAGATTCGGCAGGAACTCCAGAATCATCGACCCGCCGAGGAGCGCCAGCTCGCCGCTGGCGAGATAGGGTGCGGCCAGCGCCCGCGCTCGTGACAGCGGCTCCTCCCGCTTCTCGGCCGCGACGGCCCTGACGTGGACGGCGATGGACACGTCCTTGTCTTCGATGACCATGCCAGGCACTTCCCGGCCCAGCATCTTCAGCCGCGAGGCCAACGCGCGCGTGGACTGCCGTCGATCCTCCAGCTCAGGGTGACGCCATCGCCGATCGTCCACTTCGATCTCGAGGCCGTGGAGTCCTGCATGGTAGACGCTATCGGGCAGGCGCGTCCGTCCCCGAAGGTCAGCAATACGGCGTCCGCTGACCAGACCCACGGACATATCGCGGCGACCGGCAAGCGTCTCGAGCAACGCCCGGCGCTCCGGCAGGAGCGTTGGCGCGAACGGGTCGTGATGGAGCTCTGCCAGCGTGCCGTCGAAATCGCACAGCAATACGAGGCGCGTACCAGCCGGACGCGCAGCGATGGCGCGCTGAACCACAGACACCATGGACTCTCCATTCTGACAGGTCGGCTTGACAAACCCGACTGAGCCGTGGGGTTTCGGTGGGGTTTTGAAAGAGTCTGGCTATGGCTTGACAGTCAAGCCCAACCGCACACGTCTAGTGGAGCGTGTCAACGGAAGGTGAAGTGTTCAGCGGCTCGCTCGGTCAGGGCTTCCGGGCCGTTCCTACGGAACGGCCCCTGCAGATATCGACCGTACATCCCACTAGATCAAGACGCGCAGCGCGAGGCCCACGAGGGCCACGCCCGAACACGCCTCGAGCGCGCGGCGGGCCGCGGGGCGGCGAAAGAAGCGGCGGACGCGATCGAAGCCGAGCACCCACGTCCCGTGGCACGCGAGGGCGATTCCCACGTGAATGGCGGCGAGCACTGCGAACCACCCCCGAGGCGCACCTGCCGGCACGAACGACGGAACGACGACAAGGTAGAAGGTCATGATCGACGGATTCAGGATGTTGACGGCAAAACCCTGCGCGAAGCGGCGCCGGTGCCCATCCTCGGCGGTGGTGAAATCCGTCGACGGCAGCGGCACGCCGCCGTCCGCATGCTTGATGGCCCGCCACACGCTCGCGAGCCCGAGCCCGGCGAGATAGAGGCCGCCGACGATGCGGACGATCGTGAAT
>DAINCF010000522.1:0-4847 GCA_036732565.1 Vicinamibacterales bacterium | reverse complement strand
TGTTGCCGTAGGCCATGTCCTGCACCGGGACGCCGTCGAAGAACGACGCGCTCTGATTCGCCGTGCCGCCACCAATCTGATAGTTGCCGGCGGCAAAGACGTTCTTGCCGGTCAGACTGCCCTCGGCGAGTCCCTGCGGCACGACCGACGGCGCCAGCGAGATCAGGTTGAGCACGTTGCGACCGTTCAGCGGAATCTCCTGCACGGTGCGGCTGGCGACCACTGTCGCCACCGACGCGCTCTGCGTCTGGAGCAACGGCGCCTCGCCGGTGACGGTGAGCGTTTCCGCGAGGGTGCCGAGCTCCAGCGTCACCTCGATGCGCGGTGTCTGCTGCACGTTCACCGCGATGCCCTCGCGCACGAAGCGCTGGAACCCGGCCAGCTCGGCCTCGAGGCGGTACGCGCCCGGCACGAGATTCACGAATCGGACGCTGCCGTCCTCGGTGCTCACGCCCTCGCGCCGCTCGCTGGTGGCCATGTTGGTGAGCACGACGGTGGCGCCCGGGATGACTCCACCCTGGGCGTCCTTGACGATGCTGAGCAGAGAGCCGTAGAAGCTCTGGCCCATTGTTGGGATGGCCCAGAGCAGCGCCGCCGTACACAAAACAACCCGAGTCGAGACGAAAAAGCGATTCACCACGCGCCCTCCTGACTGGCGAATTGCGACACAATCCCGTCGAGCCAGTGTTACAAAATGCGCTCGATAATCGATTATCTAGCGGAGTATTGTCAACGATAATCTCGCGGCATGGAACCGGTCCCGGCTCAGGCCTGGAACCGGTCCCGGTTCGGGCCTTATCGCAACGTCGTCAGTCGTGCCAAGGCGGCGTCCCGCAGCGCCGAATCGGGGCTCTCGGCGGCGGCCTGGAAATGCCCGATCGCCTCTTTGGCTCGTCGCTGGCCGAGACGAATCTCGCCCAGCCCGAAGTGCGCCTCGTACTCGCGAGGATCGGCCTGAATGGCGAGCTCGTACTCTCGAGCCGCCTCGTCGACGCGCCCGATGACCGCGAACACGTCCGCGAGGTCCGTGTGCGCGCGTGCCCGGCTTGGGGCCAGCCGCACCGCCGCCTGAAGCGCCACGACCGCCTTGGGGTACGACTGCATCAGCGCCAGCACCAACCCGTAGCCGTGATGAGCGTCCGCGTAGTTCGGATCGCTGCGTAACGCTGCTTCGAAATGCGACGCGGCCTCCGGGTACGCTTGACGGCCCGCCAGCAGATTCGCGAGGTTGTTGTGCGCTTCCGCAAGGTCGGGCTGAATGCGAATCGCCTCCCGAAAATGCCGTTCGGCCTCCTCCAGATGTAGGGGCGCCTCGCGAGGCGCCCCTACCTGAGTCGCTTTGCTCAACAACGCCAGCCCTATCGTGTTGCTCGCGCGAGGCAGGCTGGAGTCGAGCGCCAGCGCGCGCTGCAAGGTCTCGATCGCCTCGTCAACCCGATGCTGCTGCAGGTACACGTTGCCCAGATCCGCGAGCGCGTGGCTGTCGCGAGGGCGAAGGGCGACCGCGCGTTGCAGGGCCTCGACGGCTCGATCCCAACGCCCGAGCGCCGTCGCGGCGGTGGCCATTTCCTTCAGCGCCGGAGCGAAGTTGACGTCGTGCGAGAGCGCGGCCTCACACCACTGGATGACGGCCGCGTGGTCCATCGTCTTCGCGTAGGCGCGCGCGAGCTCGTAGTAGAACTCGACGCGGGTGGGCTTGTGGCTCTCAATCGCCGTTTGCAGGCGTGGGATGCCCGCGGTCAGATTCGAGCCCTGTTGCACTTGCGCGAGCGCCAGATACAGCTCGCTCTCTGGTGTCGACGGCAGCGCCGGCGGATAGTACAGAGCGACGTCACCTCGATAGTGACTGACTGCCACCGCGGCAGCCTCGATAAGTGGCGCCACCAGATCGCGCGCCGGCCTGAGGCGTTGAATGAAGTGGTCCGTCATGACCACGTGGACGGCGTCTTCGGCGCGCCGTTTCGGCATGTGGCAGTCGAGGCATGTCGAGCGGGGTCCAGCGCCCGCGACCCGCGGTACGCCGCCGGGGTGCGGCGTCTCGTGGCAGCTGCCGCACACCGCCACGTACTGCTGCACCGCCTTCTCGCCCCGCGGAACGTCGTGTGGGTTGTGGCACGTCACGCACGTCATCTGGCTGTTCTGGAAACAGGCCGATTTCCGCAGCCGGTACGCGGCGCCGTTGATCTCGAACTTGTCGCCGTGCTTGTCGTCTGCAGCGGTTCGCCCTGCGAACCGCGAACCTATGCTGCTTGGTCGGCTCGCTTCGCGATCCGACTCGGCGGAGGCAGGCGCGTGGTCGAAGTAGATGAACGCATCGCTCAGCGGCCGTCCCGGACGATACGAAAACGGCGGCTGCTCGAAGCGGCGGATCTGAAACGGCAGGGGGCTGCTCGTCGGCTCCAGGTGGCACTGCATGCAGACGTCCATCTGCCGTTCGCGATCCAGGGTGGCAGGGTTGACGATGGCGCGGCGAGCCGCGGCCACGTCGCCAGTGGCGAGGGCATCGACATGCCGCTGCCCGGGACCGTGACAGCGTTGGCAATCGATCCCTTCGGGCAAGTCGCCGGCGAACTTCGGTCCAGTGCCCTCGTCTTGGACTTGACCGCGCGGGTACCCGTTGTGGCACGACATGCAGCCGTCGTCGATCACGCGACGGAAGTCGAGGTGCGCCGGGCGATCGTAGCCGGGACTCATGGCCCACTGGCCGCCGCGATCGGCGTACCAGCTCACCGGTAGCTGCATCAGCCGGCCGTCGGGCGCGCGGTGCACGAAAGTTCGCGCATGATTCCCAGAGCCGATCACATAGTCCGCGGTGAGCTCGACGACATTGGCCTCCTTGCCGCCGAACCCGACTTGGTGGCGCCGCTGCAGGAGCGCGCCGCCGCGCTCGACCATCGTGTAGTGACGGTCGGACGCGACGTGATACAGCTGCCGAGGTCCGCCTAAAGCCACCCCAGCGCGGCTGCCGCGCTGGGGACCCCGGCCAAGAGGACCCCACGCCAGGCTCGCGACATCCTCGGCGCGAACCTTCGACAGCGATCGAGCCATGCCCGTCAGCCGATAGGTCGTGGCGATGTCACGATGGCAGGACGCGCACGACGCGGGATCCGCGTAGCTGCCGGTAGCGACGTCCTGCGGTGCGCGTTCGTCGGGAGCCGCCGGGCCTGGTTGAGACCGCCATCTGCCTGCGTAGACGAGGCCCGTGACGAGGACGCATCCCGCAGCCGCCACCAACAGCCACGGCTTACGGATCCGGTTCACCCAGTCTGCCACTCGTCCGTTCGTCCAATCACCTGGTTTGAGCGTGTTGCGAGTGTTCGGACCCGTACGTAGCGCAGGCCTTCAGGCCTTCGTGCGGCTGGCAGACCTAAAGGTCTGCGCTACGTGCCGTGGCCGATCATTGAGTCCCCGTCTTCTTCCAGCTATTCCAGAAGACGAAGGTGCCTCGCTTGGTGCCGGTGATGATCTCCGGAACCTTGTCGTTGTTCAGGTCGACCACGGCCACGTGCGAGCCGACGCCCGATCGATTGTGGATGAGCTCAGGCACGAACTCCGCGCCGCCTGGTGCCTTCGGGTTGCGCACCGTTCGGTAGACATAGAGCACCGGCGCGCCGTGCGGATCGGGGTCGATGAACGTGTCGAGATGCGACCAGAACCGCTTACCGGTGATGAAGTCCTGCAGCCCGTCGCCGTCGACATCCGCGTAGGTGGCGCCGTGGAGCTGCGAGAAGGTGACGCCGCCGGCATTCTCGGTGGAGAAGTCCCCCATGATCCGATGCTCGACGAACGACCGTGCACCGTCCGCGCCTTTCTTCTGCTCGAACCAGGACAGGCCCCACCCATGCGCCTGAAGGGTCGTGACGACGTCGTTCAGTCCGTCGCCGTTGACGTCGTAGACCGCCATCTCGGCGCCGCCGGGGCTCGACCGCGACCACCGACCGAAGGCGACCGGGTTATACCGCCAGGGTCCTCGATCGGCAGGCTGTTCCCACCAGCCGAACGCGTTCAGGAAGTCGACGCGCCCATCGCCATTGATGTCGCCCGTCCCCATGCCATGGTTGGCCCACGGCCCTGGTTCGCTGATGGCGTGCTTGATCCACATGCCCGTCGGGTTGGCGGGATCGGGCTTGGCGAACACGAACTTGCTTTCGCTGTCCTTGAAGATGAACTCGGCCTTGCCGTCACCGTCGATGTCTTTCAACAACATGAACTCGCACGACATGGTGTCGGTGACGGTGTACGACTCCCACCGGCGAGACGCGCCCTTGGGGTTCACATACAACACCGCGGGCCGCTGGAAGATCGAGTTCAGGACGTCCGGCCATCCGTCGCCGGTGAAATCGTACGCGTACTGAATCCCGTTGAAGTACTGCGTGCCGGGGTCGATGGTTCCGCCCACGTAGAGCTGCCGCGCGTCGTTGTACGACGGGCCGAGGTAGTAGTACGGACCCGACACGATATCGAGCGAGCCGTCACGGTTGAAGTCGGCGACCGCCGGCCCCCACGAGTAGTAGAACTCGTTCAAGGTCTGCATGCGGAATCGATCCGAGACCTTCTCGGGTTGCGCGACTCGGGCGTTGAGATCCTTGAACGCGATCTTCCGGAACCGCACCTCGCCGGATCCACCCGCATAAAGAGCCAACGGCCCGAAGGCGCCGTCCGCCGGGTCGGCCACGCCGTCTCGGATGCCCGACGCATCGTTGAGGAATGCGCGCACGATGTTGGCGTCGAGCACCACTTCGATGGTGTTCCAATCGCCGGCGCGAAGCGTGGTGTCGGGTCTGGGGATTGGCGACGCGAGGCCTCCGGGCATCGGCGGCGGCCCGGTCGGACCACCGGCGGGTGGC
>DAINCF010000521.1:0-4864 GCA_036732565.1 Vicinamibacterales bacterium | reverse complement strand
GCCGGCACGAGGTACACCCCGCCGGCATCGGCGACCGAATCGGCCAACGCCGCGACGTCGCGAGCCGGGTCGGATCGCTCCAGCAGGCGTCCGAGCCATTCGACGGCTCCGCCGGTAACGGTGATGTTGCCTTCGAGCGCGTACCACGTCTTGTCGGGCAGCGCCCATGCCACCGTGGTCGACAGGCCCGACCGTGTGTCGACGGGCGACGGAACGAGCGTCATCAGCGACGAGCCGGTGCCGTACGTCGCCTTCACCGCACCCGGTCGGAACGCCGCATGTCCGAACAGGGCGGCGTGCGAGTCCCCGATCAGACTGGCCACCGGGACATCGGCCGGCAAGGCGCCTCTGCGGATGGTGTAGCCGAAGATACCGCTGGAGGGTTTGACCGCTGGCAAAGCCGCAACCGGAATCCCGAACGCGCTCAGCAACTCCTCGTCCCATGACTGCGTGCGCAGGTTGAAGAGCTGCGTGCGAGCCGCGTTCGAGACATCGCAGGCGTGGACGCCGCCGGTGAGATTCCACAAGAGCCAACTGTCGATGGTGCCGATGCAGAGCTCGCCCGCGGCCGCACGGTGATGGCCGTCCGCGATGTGATCCAGCAGCCACCGTGCCTTGCTCGCCGAGAACAGCGGATCGATCGTCAGACCAGTCGTCTCCTCGATCCGCCGCTGCAGACCACGCGCGCGCAGCTCGGCGCAGAACGGGGCCGTCCGCCGGCATTGCCAGACGATGCACGGACCAACGGGCTCACCGGTCTTCCGATCCCAGATCAGCACCGACTCGCGCTGGTTCGTGACGGCGACCGACGCGAGCGTGGCATCGGGGGCGCGGCGGAGACACTCCTCGATCGCGCCTTCGACCGTTCGCCACAGATGGACGCCGTCCTGTTCGACCCAGCCCGGTTCTGGAAAAGTGATCTCCACTGGCCGCGATGCACGCGACACGATGGCGCCGCGCGCGTCGAGCAACACGACCTTGGTATTCGTCGTCCCTTGATCGACCGCGAGAACATGCGTGCGCGGCATCGGCGCTGCCTAGTGGCACGTACTCAGGAAAGCACCACTGGGCCGTTCCGTAGGAACGGCCCACATTTGCTCCCCGAGCACGGAGCCCACGGTAGTGATCCTGGTGATACGCTCCATTGAATTAGCCGCGTGCGCGCGTGGCGCGCGGGCGCACGCCCTGCCATCCGCTATCGTCCAGGACGTCCCGTGCGGCGGCGCCGATGCGATCGGCGGTGAGGCCGAAATGGTCCAGCAAGAAGTCGGGCGATCCCGTGGGCGCGAAGACGCCCGGCACGCCGAGCATGCGCATCAACACGGGATGCGACGTCACCACGACTTCGGCGACCGCACTGCCCAGTCCACCGCACACGGTGTGCTCCTCGACGGTGACGATCGGTCCCGCGGCCGCGGCCTCGATGATGGCTTCCCGATCGATCGGGCGGATGGTCGACAGGTTGAGCACGGCGGCCTCGATGCCGTCCGCTTCCAGCAATCGGGCGGCCTCGAGCGCGCGACAAACCACGACACCGGCGGCGATGAGCGTGACATCCGTGCCGGATCGGAGCTTCGAGGCGCGACCGATCGCGAACTCATAGCTGTCCGGGTGGACGAGGGGCACCGGCAAACGACTCAATCGCAAGAAAAC
This sequence comes from Vicinamibacterales bacterium, assembly GCA_036732565.1. Lineage (GTDB taxonomy): Bacteria > Acidobacteriota > Vicinamibacteria > Vicinamibacterales > UBA2999 > JAIVJN01. The sequence continues at coordinate 3,211 of DAINCF010000521.1, read as the reverse complement.
GGGACCGTCGAACGCCGCGGCGGCGCGAACCGCCTGCGCGGTCTCGATCGAATCGGCCGGCACGACGACCGCCAGATCGGCGATCGCGCGTGTCCAGGCCAGGTCCTCAATCGAATGATGCGTGGGCCCGAGCTGACCGTAGGCCATGCCACTGGACATCCCGCACAGCTTGACGTTGTGTCGGCTGTACGCGAGATCGACCTTGATCTGCTCCAGCGCGCGGCCGGTCATGAAGCACGACGCACCGCACACGAATGGGATCTTGCCCGCGCTCGCCAGGCCGGCGCCGACCCCGACCATGTTCTGCTCCGCGATGCCGACATTGATGAGCCGATCCGGAAATCGCTGCTTGAACGCGCCCAGGCTCGAGGACCCCACCGAGTCGTTGACGACCGCGACAATCCGCGAGTCCGCCTCGGCCAGCGCCACCAGGGTGTCCGAAAACGCCGCCCGGCAGTCGAATACGTCACTCATCACGCCTCTCTGTCGAGCTCGAGGATCGCCGCCGCCAACTCGGCATCACTCGGGATGCGATGGTGCCATTCCACGCGATTCTCCATGAACGATACGCCACGCCCCTTGTGCGTGTGCGCGATCAAACACGAGGGGCGTCCGGCTTCGATCGGGATCCGACGAAGCGCCTGGAGGAGGGCTGGCATATCGTGGCCATCGACGTCTGAGACCGCCCAGCCAAACGACCGCCAGCGCTCCGCGAGCGGCTCCAGGGAGATGGTGTGTTCCGTGCGATCCCCTTGCTGCAGGCGGTTCCGGTCGACGATCACGGTGAGATTATCGAGGTGGAAGTGCCCGGCCGCCATCGCGGCCTCCCAGTTGCTGCCCTCCTGGAGCTCACCATCCCCTGTCAGGACGAACGTCCGCCATGTGGCCTGGTCCATCTTCGCGGCAAGCGCGGCGCCCACGCCAATGGACAGCCCGTGGCCCAGCGGACCGGTGTTGGCCTCCACGCCCGGCACCTTGTTGCGATCGGGATGTCCGTTGAGGGGCGACAGCGGGGCCATGAACGTCGTCAACCACTCGGCCGGGAAGAAGCCGGCCTCGGCCAGCGTCGCGTAGAGGATGGCCGAGCAGTGGCCTTTGCTCAGGATGAACCGATCGCGATCGGGCCACTGCGGGCTCGTGGGGTCGAGCCGCAGGACGTCGAAGAACAGGACGGTCAGGATATCGGCCGCCGAGAGATCGCCGCCGGGATGGCCGACTTGCGCGCGGTGGACCATCTGCAGGGCGGTCCGCCGCAACCGCTGCGCCGTGCGCCGGAGCGCCCGCTCGTCGCCGTGCCCCGTTCGTGGCCGCCCCTGCATATATATGCCGCTCTGAATCGCAATGCTAGCCGCCGCGGCGGATGCTGTCAAACCAACCGACGGCCGTGACTCATTTGACCCGCTTGGCGACGACCTGCTGGGAAGGCGGCACCGTCCCGGCCGGCGAAAACCGCGGCGGCGGTCCGCCGGTCACGACGAACGCGATCTCGTCGCCGCGGGCGTTCAGCGTGCCCTTGTAGAACGCCTTGGCCGGCCGATCGTTGCCGCGCCAGACGTAGAACGACACCGCCTGCCCGTCCACTTTGCCGTCGTGGATCTCGTTGTTGACCGGCGCCGTCGAACCGCCGCTCCCGGGGCCTCCGGCGTCCATTTCGCCCTCGACCGCCGCGCCGACCTGATTCAAGATCAGCACCTGCACGATCCGCCCCGGGGTGGCGCCACCCAACCCGCCGGCGGCTCCAGCCGGCGGCGCGATCTCGATCTGCCACTTCCCCGACACGTTGCTCACGGGCTGCGCGAGCACGGTCCCGCCCAGCGTTCCACCCAGTACTCCGCACGCCGCCATGGCCAGTGCCAATGTCTTCATGATCCCACTCCTCCGGCTATTGCGATCGCGCCGTCGTGCGCCCGCCCACCGTGACGATCACCCGCGTATAGCGCGTGAGCGGCGGCGTGCCCCGATCCGTGACCTGGCCGATGATGTGAATCGTCTCACCGGGCTTCGCGTCGGCGGGCACCTGCACCGTTACCGTTCCCGTGGCCGCGTCCCGCAGCGGCACATCGCCCTTGTAGGTGCCGGGCTCGCGGTACTGCCACCACGAGTAATGGATCGGGTCGCCATCGGGATCGATCGAGCGGCTGACGTCCGCCTTCACCGTCGCGCCCGCGGCGGCCTCGACGTCGGTGGGACCCGCCAGCCACACGCGTGGCGGATGGTTCGCGTCCCGATAGCCCTTCACCATCCAATCCGCGCGCGCCGCCCAGTCCTGCTGAAACGCCTCGGCGAATCGCCAGATCGGCTTGAACATGTCGCCATCGTCTTCGGCGTTCAGCCAGGCGTTGGTCGCGCCCGGTTTCTCGGGGACGAATCGTCCGCCCCAGCCGCCGTAGCTCGGGTGCTCGAGGCTGCGAAGCCCGACGTCGATCTGGTGCATGAAGGACGGCGAGTCGCCTTCGGAGCGGAACGCGCCGTTGACGGTCTCGTACGCGCCCGCCAGCGGACCACGATTCACCGTGATGTTGCCTTCCATCCACGGCCGCTCGAAGAACACGTGGAGTTGAGAAGGAATCAGGTTGCGCCATCGGTACGCGATCGCCGCGAACTGGCGAATGCTGAGCAGCGCCTGCACCTTCGGCCAATTCGGCTCGACGTACTTCCGATAGGTGTCGTCCTGGTCCAGGATGTTGTAGATGACCGCCTTCTGATTCACCTTGTCGATCTGATCGGGATGCTGCTTCTGAATCGTGGCGAGCGCCTTCGCGACGGTATTCGTGCCGCCCCAGACCTGCAGATAGACCGGTCCTGGCCGATCGTCGAGCAGCACTTGCACGATGCGGTCGGCGCCAGGAGTATCGACCTCCATTTCTCCGACGTTGTTGATGTTGCCGACATACACCTTGCGCCTCAGCTCCTCAGGAGTGGGATAGCCTTCGGCGTGCTGCCGCAGCGTGTGGTACACGCGTGAGTACCAGTCGATCTGCGCGTGAATCCACTCCACGCCCGACCACGTCTGGCCCAGCCAGTGGAAGCGCGAGCTGCTGTAGACGATCCCTTCGATGTCCCACTCGTTGGCGTACATCAGGAAGCGGATCATCGAGTCGCGATCGTCGATTTCACCGTCCGTCGTGGCGATGACCCTTGGACGCGTCCCGGACGGTGGCGCGCCGGGAACGGGACCCGGCGGCTGCGCCGCGGCTGCCCGCGCGGCGCC
>DAINCF010000520.1:0-4868 GCA_036732565.1 Vicinamibacterales bacterium | reverse complement strand
AGAGCCGGCCGACCGACGTGTGTGGCAGGCCTGAAGGCCTGCACTACGTACGCTGTCGGTAATGTCGCAACGCGCTCAAGCCCGCGCGAAGCGCCCTACGCCCGCGACAGGGCGGGCTGACTCGTGTGCCACGCCGTCTGGCGCTGGTACGCGTCGGCCGCTCGCAGCAGCGTGACCTCGTCGAACATACGGCCGGTCAACTGCAATCCGATAGGCAGGTCGCCCTCGGAGAAGCCGCATGGCACGCTGATCGCCGGGAGGCCCGCCAGGTTCGCGCTCACCGTGAACACGTCCGCCAGGTACATCTGCAGCGGATCGCTCGTCTTCTCGCCCAGCCGGAACGCCGGCGTCGGCGTGGTCGGCATCGCCACCACATCGACGCGCTCGAAGACGCGCTCGTAGTCCTGCCGCAACAGCGTACGCACCTGTTGCGCTTTCAAATAGTACGCGTCGTAGTAGCCGGCGCTCAGCACGTAGGTCCCGAGCATGATGCGGCGCTTCACCTCGGCGCCGAAGCCTTCATCTCGCGTCCGCTCGTACATCTCGAGCAGCGTGTCGTTGGGGCCGACCGCTGTTCGATGACCATATCGCACGCCGTCGTAGCGGGCGAGGTTGGACGAAGCCTCGGCGGTGGCGACGAGGTAATAGACCGGGATCGCATATCGCGCATGCGGCAGATCGATGTCGACAATCGCCGCGCCCTGCGCGCGGAGGACGGCGAGCGCCTCGTCGACAGCCGCGGTGATCGCGGCGTCGACGCCCTCGGCGATGAACGCCCGCGGCACGCCGATCCGCAGGCCGCGGACCTCACCCGTGAGCGCCGCCAGATAGGCCCCGACCGGCTCCGCGGCCGCAGTGGAGTCGTTGGCATCGGCGCCGCCGATGACCTCCAATGTCAGCGCGGCGTCTTCAACGGTGCGCGCGAGTGGCCCGATCTGATCGAGCGACGAGGCGAACGCCAGGAGACCGTAGCGCGAGACGCGGCCGTACGTGGGCTTCAGGCCGACGATGCCGCACAGCGCAGCGGGCTGTCGGATGGAGCCTCCCGTGTCCGAACCGAGCGCGAGCGGCGCCATGCGTGCCGCGACGGCCACCGCCGACCCACCGCTGGAGCCGCCGGGTGTGCGCGACACATCCCACGGATTGCGCGACGGGCCGAACGCCGAGTTCTCGGTCGATGAGCCCATCGCGAACTCGTCGAGGTTGGTCTTGCCGATGATGTTTGCCCCGGCCGCCTCGAGTCGCTCGACGACGGTCGCGCTGTAGGGCGGCACGAACCCTTCGAGGATGCGCGACGAGGCGGTGGTGAGCACGCCGCGCGTGCACAGGTTGTCCTTCAGCGCGATCGGCACGCCGTGCAATGGCCCCAGCCGTTCGCCGCGGGCGCGCCGCTGATCGAGCTCCTCGGCGCGCGCGCGTGCGCGCTCGGAGGTGACCGTCCTGAATGCGTGCAGCGTCGATTCGTGAGTGGCGATGCTGGCGAGGAACGCGTCGCACACCTCGACGGCGCGCAGGTCTCCCTTGGCGACGTGCGCGGCGATGGCGCGTGCCGTGAGATCCGTCAGCGTCATCCGATGACCCGAGGCACTTTGAAGAGGCCCGCTTCGCGCGCCGCATCCGGCGCGTTGCCGAGCGCGTCCCCGCGCGGCAGTGTCGGCTTCGTCTCGTCCTCACGCTCCATCGACCGATTGACGACGTGCGACGTCGCCGCGACGTTGCTGGTGTCGAGAACGCCAATCTGCTCGACGTAGCCGAGGATCTCGGCGAGCTGCGGCGTGAACGTGTCGAGCTCCTCGGACGTCAGTTCGAGACGCGCCAATTCCGCGATGCGCTCCACGTCCTCCCGCGTCAATGTGGCGGCCATAAACGTTGATGGTACTACAGGGTTCTGGGTTCTCTCGGTTCGGGTTCTCGGTTCGGAGTTCTCGGTTCTAGGTTCGAGGGTGTCGGCTTCTGCACCGCGAACCTAGAACGTAGGAACCGCGAACCCGGAACCCCGAACCCCCGAACCTCAGACCCGCTTGAGCTCGTGTTCGTCGAGCAGCCAGCACCGGCCGGCGAAACCGGAGCTTGCGAGCTGCGCGGACAGCCGCGGCATCGCCGTCGCGCGATCGTAGCGGACCGACAGGTGGTGGAGGACGAGATCGGCGACCCCGCTGGCGCGACCGACCTCGAGGGCTTCTTCGGTGGTGGCGTGGATCAGGTCGCGACGATCGGCGGCGTCGAGGAACGTGGCGTCGTGGACGAGCAGATCCGCGCCTGCCGCCCAGACGGGGGCAATCGGCATCGCGTCACCGCTGTGCACGAATAGCGGATGCGTGAACGTCTGTGTCAGCTCCTCGCGACGTCCGTGCGTCGCGAGCGCCGCCACCTCGGCCTTCGAGAGCGACGCAAACTCCGGCTTCAGTCGGCGTCGATGTTCGACGATACGGTAGCCGAGCGCGGGCGTCGACGCGACGTGCTGCACCTCGAAGGCGTGTATCACACGATTGCCGCCCAGCGGGTGCTCGCCGCCCGGCGCGATTGGAATCCAGCTGACGGGAAACGTGATAGCGGGCCAGAGGCCGCTGATGAGATCCTGCAATGCCGGCACGAATGACGAGTTCGCCGGATAGAGGATGGTGAGCGGTTTGTCCGACGCGCCCTTGCCGAACCGGCGCGCGGCCAGGAAACCCGGAAGGCCGAGCACGTGGTCGGAATGCCCATGGGTCAGCAGCAGATGCGTGGGACCGAAGACCTGCGATCCGAGCGCCAGGTGCAGCCCCTCTCCGGCGTCGACGAGGACGTGCAGCGGCTGATGCCAGAGCCAGTTGGAGAACATGGCCCGGCTGAAGCCTTTGACTATGCCCTCCACGGAGGTTCGGCGAGAGGCTCGTCGGGCGGTTCCGGGCGCAATTCTGGAGAAGCGCTCGCGCGGACGGTGCGATACGGTCCGATCAGGGTTTCGAGGTCGCGCTGGATGTGCGGCTCGGCCGAGCCTTCCTGGCTGATGGCCCACCAGATCAGCGAGCCGTGGAACACCGCCATGATCGCGCGCGCGAGCAGGTCCGGATTGCAGCCGCGCAGCTCGCCGGCGTCCACGGCTTCCTCGATCAGCGACGTGAGCTCGGACCGCAGGGTTTGCGCCAGGATCTCCATCTGCTGGCGGAAGCCGGCGTCGGTGAGGCTCAGTTGGGTACACGCGAGCGAGTTGGCGATCTGCTGTCGCGAGTTGATCAGCGACCGCTTCCGCGGGCTGAACGACAACAGCGCTTCGAGCGGCGAGGACGCGCTGGCGCGTCGCTCGGCGAACTCCGCGACGATCTCTTCAGTGCGCAGGGCGGTAACGGCCAAGAGCAGGTCTTGCTTCGTCTTGAACCGTTGGAGCAGCGTGGCAGGGGAGAGCCCAACTTCGGCCGCGACGTCGGACAAGCGGAGGCAGCTGGTGCCGACGCGGGTGATGACGCGTGCGGCAGCCTCGACGATCTCGCGATCGGTCGTGGTCTTGACCCGGGCCATGTTGAACGCCTTTACAATAAATGAATCGTCATTTATAGTAAAGCGCCAGGCTGGGAGAACACCCGGCTGCCTCAAGAGTCCGTACTGAACAGATCAGAACCGAAGAATCGAATATCGCGTAACCATCGTAGTACTGCGTAGACCGGGGCACCCGAATCGACGCCCCACAACCCTCTGCTTGTTCGCTGAATCCACGGGAAAACTGCATGCGAGTCTTGCTCCCACTCCGGTTATCGACCGCGCGGTTTGGCCGCACGGCCTTTCGTACGAGTCCCCTGCTCTTCGTTCTGGCGGTGGCAGGCTGCGGCGGTGGCGACGCAGCGGGCCAAGGCGGGGGACCCCCCGGCGGTGCCATGCCGCCGATGCCTGTTGAAGCGATCACGCTGACGGAGAAGCCGGTCGACCAGACCAGCGAGTTCATCGGCACGGTCCGGTCGCGGCGCTCCACGACCATTCAGCCCCAGGTCGAAGGGTTCATCACCCGGATTGCCGTGCGATCCGGCGATCGGGTGCGGGCGGGTCAGGTGCTGTTGGAGATTGACTCGAACCGCCAGGCCGCCGCTGTCGCCAGCCTGGAGTCCCAGAAGGGCGCGCGGCAGGCCGACGTGCAGTACGCACGGCAACAATCGCAGCGCATGAAGACGCTGTACGACGCCGGCGCGAACAGCCTCCAGGAACTGGAGCAGGCGCAGACCAACCTCCAGACGGCTGAAGCGCAACTGGCCGCCATCGACGCGCAGATTCAGGAGCAGCGCGTGGATCTGGGGTATCACCGCGTGACCGCGCCCGTCGGCGGCATCGTCGGCGACATTCCGAATCGTGTTGGCGATCGCGTGACCACATCGACGGTCATCACCAGCGTCGATCAGAACGAAGGGCTCGAGCTCTACATCAACGTCCCGGTGCAGGAAGCGTCGAACCTGAAGATGAAGACGCCGGTCCGCTTGCTCGATCAGGCCGGCAAGGTGATCACCACGACGGGGGTCACCTTCATTTCGCCGTCGGTCGACGATCAGACCCAGTCGGTGCTGGTCAAGACGCTGATTCCGTCCGATGCGGGCTTCCGCACCGACCAGTTCGTTCGCGCGCGCGTGGTGTGGAGCACGACGCCGGGACTGACCGTGCCGCTCACCGCCGTGAGCCGCATCAACGGGCAGTACTTCGCGTTCGTCGTCGAGAAAGCGGATGCCGGGACGATCGCGCGCCAGCGAGCCGTCAATCTCGGCTCGGTGATCGGCAACGACTACGTGGTACTGAACGGGCTCAAGCCGGGCGAGCAGCTGATCGTGGGCGGCACGCAGAAGATCGGCGATGGCGCCCCCGTGCAGCCTGGTCCTCCGGCGGCGCCGCCCGCGGCCCAGCCAGGGACG
>DAINCF010000519.1:0-4906 GCA_036732565.1 Vicinamibacterales bacterium | reverse complement strand
AGCCCCGCCTCGACGTGGCCGACCTTGACGCGACGGTGAAACGCGGCGATGGCCGCGGCCATCGCGGTGGTCGTGTCGCCTTGCACCAGCACCCAGTCGGGCGCGATTCGAGCGAGAAATGGATCCAGCGCCGTGAGGAGCCGACCGCTCACGCGACTCGGTGTCTGATCCGGCTGCATCACGTTGAAGTCGACGTCGGGCCGGATGCCGAAGAGGTCGAACGCCTGGTCGAGAAGGGCCCTATGCTGTCCGGTCGAGCAGACGAGAACCTGAAAGCGGTCGGGATCCGCCTCGAGTCGCCGGATGACCGGAGCCATCTTGATGACTTCCGGCCGAGTGCCGACAACGATCAGGATTTTCACGTGCGAAGACTGTCGCTCAAGCCGAGGACCTCGTCAACGCGAATCGCCAACGCCGGCCAGGCGCTTTCGCCACGCGCTCACGGCCGCACGGCCCAGAGGTACAGGCTTCCCGTGAACGTCTTCCGGGGGAACGGACTGGGCGAGCGCTCTACGCGGGCGGCCTGAGGGCTCTCGCGGAGCAGCGCACGGTCGTCTCCTCGACGCAAAGGTCAATAGTGAAGCCCGCGACAGCTGACTGTCTTGATAGACGCATCAGATGCGAGTTTGCTAAGCTCTCATCCACCCGCGCCAGGAACCGACCGGTTCTGCGATTCCACAACGACATTCCGGAATCAGCGTTTCGATCTGATTCGGCCAGCATGAACTCTGGGCAGAGGTGTAGGAAGGAAGCGGTGATGCTCTCGATTGTTCTGACGCGAGCTCGGATGTTGTCTGTTGCTATCGCATGGCTGGCACTCACCGCCACGACGCTGGCGCTGCCCCCGGCTTCGAAGTGTGGCTGATCGACCAGTCGAATTCGCTGGGCAAGACTTACGGTGGAGCGATCTACATTTACGATGGGTCAGATCTCAACGGCAATGACGCTTCCTCAGTCACGCCGACCGATGTGCTCGATTTAGGGGAAGAAACGGCTGCCCTCTGTTTGGATCAGACCTCAGCCAACCCGGTGCGACCGCACATGTTGGCCTTCAATGCCACGCATAGCCACGCGATCTTGACGTTCGTCGCCAGCGGACAGGTCGTCGTGTTCGATGCGGCGACGCGTACGCCGGTCGCCTGTATCAGAACCACGGCTGGCGCCGGCGGACAGCAGGCGCATGCCGCCCAGCCCACGCCGGACGACGCGTACATTCTGGTGGCCAACCAGAACGGCAAACGGGTGGACCGTATCGCCACGGATTACGCCACCAACACGTTCGTGCTCGATGACACATTAGACCTCGCCAACGGCGTGACGCCGAATGGCGTGCTCAGGGAGTTCGAGGAACGATCCGACAACGCCCCGATCAGGACTTGGCGTCATTCAGGTGACTCGGGGAGGCAGAGGCGGAGCGCTCAAGAGTCTGGTTCGCATCAGCAACATCGACGCGGCAGGAGTGGAGCGCGCCGATGCACACGGCATTCGCGTGCGCCTGCGGTAAAGCCAGGGTCCCTCGAGAGTGTTCGCTCGAGGCGTCGAGCCAGAACCGCAAACCATGGTCCCCGGCGCGCGCCCACGTCCGTGTGCCGCCATGAGGCGGGACTCGGCTAGCATTCCGCCGATGGGCCTGGCGCGGCGCGCTCACCGTCGCCGGACTCGTCGCACAGCACGCGGGCCATGGCCCGGCGCACCTCGGCTACGTCAATCGGCTTGCTGACGTAGTCGTCCATGCCCGCCTCGAGGCACCGTTCGCGATCGCCCTGCATGGCGTGCGCGGTCATCGCGATGACCGGCGTGTGGCTGCCGCGCTCCTGGTCGATCGCTCTGATCTGCGCGGTCGCGTCGAACCCGTTCATCAGCGGCATCTGGATGTCCATGAACACGATATCGAACGGCTGCGCCTGGACGGTGGCGACCGCGTCGGCGCCGTTGCCCACGACGGTCACCTCATACCCGTCGCGGCGCAAGAGCGCCGCCGCCAACCGCTGATTGATTAGGTTGTCTTCGACCAGCAGGATTCTCCCCGAGCGCTGGGGACGTGAGGGGGCTTCAGGAATCGCGCGGGGCGTCCTGATCGGCGCTGTCACCGACGCGGCGAGCATCGCCGACAGCAGCTCACGTTGCGTGACCGGCTTCACCAGGTAGCTGGCCACCTCCAGGTCGCGACACCACTCGGCATGCCCGGTGCGATCGTCCGACGTCAGCATCAGGATTTTCGACGCTGAGGCCGCTCCGCGGCGGCGAAGCGCGCGAACGAGGTCGAAGCCGTCCATGCCCGGCATCTGGACGTCGAGGAGGATGAACGTAAACGGACGGCCGCTCCGCTCGGCCTCTTCGACGGCCGCGAGCGCCGCCTCGCCACTCGCAGCGCTGGTCGGCGTCGTATCCCACTGTGACAGCATGCCGTTCAGAACGTTGCGGTTGGTGGCGTTGTCGTCGACCACCAGCACCGACGCGCCACGCAGGTCGGCGCACTCTCGCGGCATCGTGCGCTCGGCGGGTTGTGCCGAGGCGACGCCCATCGAGAGGGTGAAATGGAACGTGCTGCCCTGGCCGATGACGCTGTCCACCGCGAGCTGGCCGCCCATGAGCTCGACGAGCCGCCGAGAAATGCTCAGGCCCAGACCGGTGCCGCCGTAGCGCCGCGTCGTGGATCCGTCGGCCTGCTTGAACGGTTCGAAGATGCTCGCGCGCTGCTCTGGTGGGATGCCGATGCCCGTGTCCGCCACCTCGAAGCGCAGCGCCACGAGACCGGGAGCCCCGTATGCCGCCGGCGAGAGACGCAGCGTCACTTCGCCGTCGTGCGTGAACTTGATCGCGTTGCCGAGCAGGTTGATCAGCACCTGCGCGATCCGATGGGCGTCGCCGATCACACGGTCCGGGATTGCGTGCGCGACATCACAGATCAGCTCGATTCCCTTGCGATGCGCCGGGATGGCCAGGCTCTTCATCGTCGCGCCGAGCGCGTCACGCAGTTCGAACTCGTGCGGCGAAAGCTCGATCTGGCCGGCTTCGACCTTCGAGAAGTCGAGGATGTCGTTGATGATGACGAGCAGCGAATCAGCCGACGACTTGGCCATCTCGAGATAACCGCGCTGCTCGGGTTCGAGGCCGCTGTCCAGGACGAGCTCCGTCATGCCGATCACGCCATTCATCGGCGTGCGAATCTCGTGGCTCATGTTGGCGAGGAACTCGCTCTTGGCCTGATTCGCGGCTTCGGCGGCGTCGCGGGCCGCGCGCAGCTCGCGCGTGCGGGCGTCCACCGTGGCGAGGAGGTCGCGCTCGCGATTCTTCATGAGCCGCACCCGGGCGCGGTGGAGGCCGATGCCCCCTGACACGAACAGCCCCAGCACGCCGGCGTAGAACGCCGGAGTCTGGTAGTACCTCGGCGCGATGCGAATCTTCAGCGAGGTGGGGGTCGAGCGCCAGCTCCCGCCCTCGTCTTCGGCCATCACCTCGAACGTGTACGCGCCCGGCGGCACGTTCGTGTAGTAGGCCACACGACGACCGCCGGCGTTGACCCAGTCGCGGTCGAAGCCATCGAGGCGGTAGCGGAACGACGCCCGTTGCGGCGCGGACAGCCGTGTCGCCGTGTAAGCCACCTCGAGCTCCCGCAATGTGCCCAAGGACTCGGCGGCGTCGGCGAGCAGCCGCCGCTTGTCGGCGCGTACTTCTTCGATGAGGACGTGGGCGGTCTGCGGCGTCGAGCGGCGACCCGGATCGATGGCCACGACGCCCTTCAACGTCGGGAACCAGAGGCGTCCGTCGCGAGTCCGCCAGCCGGCGGGCGCCCCGGTCCCGTTGCACTCGGCGCTCTTCATCCCGTCGCTGGTGCCGTAACTGACACTGGTGACGTGCGTCAGCCGGCCCGCGGCGTAGTCCTCCAGTTCGGAGACCGCGACACGGAAGACGCCCCGGTTCGATGACATCCAGAGGTGGCCCGCGCGGTCGTGCAGGACGCTGTGCACCTTGTCGTCGAACAGCCCGGCCGCGCTTGTGTAACTGACGACCAGGCCGTCGCGGTGGCGATTCAGGCCGCCGCCCGATGTGCCAATCCAGAACGTCCCATCGTCATCTTGTCGCAAGGCCGTGACGAGATCGGACGACAGCCCCTGCGCGGAGGTGATCCATGCGCTGACCTTTTCGTTCGAGAGGATATTGACGCCGCCGCCGCGGGTGCCGACCCACAAGCGCCCGTCCTCATCGATGTCCAGCGAGCTCACCAGATCGCTGGTCAGGCCGTCCCGTGCCGTGAACACGCGCGCCGCCGTGCCGCGGAACTGCGCCAGGCCCGCGTCGGTGCCGATCCACAGCGATCTATCAGGGCCTTCCAGCAGGGAGGTGATGACGTTGCCGGGCAGCCCATGCCGCCGATCGATCTGGGTGACGATCTCTCCGTCGCGCAGGCGCACCACCGACTGGTTGCACCCGATCCACAGCCCGCCGTCGGCGCTCTCGGCGATCGCACCGACGCGGCAGCCCAGTCCAGGCCGGTCCGCGAGCGAGGTGACGATGCCATCGCGGAGCCGGTTGAGTCCGCGACGCGTGCCGATCCAGACGTCGCCGCGCCGATCCTCGTATACAGCCAGCGCCGTGTTGTGCGAGAGCCCCTGCGCGGTGGTGTACGCGGTGATGATGCCGTCCGAAAAGCGGCTCAGGCCGCCGCCGTTGGTGCCGACCCATACCGTCCCTTCGGCATCCTCCAGCAGGGACAGCGGCACGTCGTGCCCGAGCCCCTCGTCCGCGCGGAACGTGCTGCACCCGCCGGCGCTGGTCACGCGGAGCAAGCCGCCGCCAGCGGCGCCGGTCCAGATGCTGCCATCCCGGTCGACGAGGATCGCCCTAGTATTCCCGATGATCGTGGGGATGATGAAGTCCCCCAGCGTGAGCGAGAACGTGAAGA
>DAINCF010000518.1:0-4912 GCA_036732565.1 Vicinamibacterales bacterium | reverse complement strand
ACCTCGACGACGTCTTGGGCGACCAAGCCGTAGGCCTGCTGGGATCCAAATGCCTTGTTCGGGAATTCAGACGCACGCCAGCGGAAGTGCACGGGTCGCAATCCGGCGACGGCATCCAACGCTGGCGCGAACGAGACGATGTCCCGCTTGAAACGCTCGTCGGATGAGCACGCGCCCGTGATCCCGCCGCCGCTGTTGTTCTTCAGGCAGCCATTGGTGCCGGCGGTCCCAACCCGCACGTCGCCGTTGACGTCGAGTCGATCGCCTGGGGTATCGTTGCCGATGCCGACCAGGCCATCGTGGGCAATCGTCATGCGCACGAACGGGTCATTGCCTCCATTGGGCGTCGTCCGGAAACCGAGGCTGGCGCCATTGATGAGCGAAGCCCAGTTCTCGGTGGCCTTGACTTCCATGAACGCCGCCAGTCGCGCGAAGCCATCCGCCTTGTAGCCAGCGCCAGCGAAGACCGCGAGCGTCTGTCCAGTGACCGGCGGCTGCGGCGCCTCGCGCGTGCCGTTGCCCGAGGCGGCGACCACGAGACCCGGGCCATCGATCGAGGAGGTGAAGCGGTACTGTTCGAAAGGTGGTCGCTTCGCGCCGCCAGTGCTAGCCGCGAACGCGAACGTCCCCGTCAGAAAGTTGCTGTCGCGCCAGGTCCCGCCCAACGTGATGAGGTTGATCGTGGCATCGACATGCACGGCGTCACCAGTGGCGGTGACGATCGACACACCGAAGCCCACCGTTCCGTTGGGGTTCGCGATTGCGACGCCGGCGGCCGGCGCCGGCGTCGACGTGCCACATTGATTGTCGAACCCATTCAGGATGTAGGTGGCGCCGGATTGGGTTGCGGTCAGCGTGAGGACGTTGCAGTACGGCTGGAGTTGCCACGAGAACGTGCCGAGCGTGCTGAGCGGCTGGCCCGCTGTGAGGCGTCCAGTCGCGACCACGACCAGCAGCGCGAGAGCCGCGTTGCGCGCGAGGCAGGTGACGGACATGCGACCTCCTTCAGAGGACGCAGTCTACTCCTGGCCGACGACCGCTGCCGGATCCAACCGCTTCCTCCCAGGACATGACGGTTGGATCCGCATTTGTCTCTCACCTCGCGGACAACTAGCGCCGCGTCAGTGCCACTTCGAGCGCCGCGAGCCGCCGCTCGACATCGCTGCGCTGCGCCTCCAGTTGTTGCTTCAGCGAATCGTTCTCGGCCTTCAGTTCCTTGATGGCCTGAATCGCCAGCAAAGGCAGCTTCGCGTAGTCGATCGCTTGATAGCCGTCCTGGTCGGTCGACACGAGCTCTGGCAGCGCCTCGGCGACGTCCTGCGCAATCAAGCCATACGCTCGCTCGGATCCGAAGCCTTTCTGTGGAAATTCGGCGGAGCGCCAGTAGTAATGCACCGGACGCAACGACGCCACGGCATCGAGGGCGGCGGCGAACGGGATGATGTCGCGCTTGAAGCGCGCATCGGACGAACATGTGCCAATCAGGGCACCGCCGTCCTTGTTCTTCACACAGCCATTGGTACCGGACGTACCGAGGCGAATATCACCTTCCACATCGAGCGCGTCGAGCGGGCCGTGACTGCCGATCGCAACCCGACCATCCGCGCCGATGCGCATCCTCGGCACCAGAGTCGTCGTGCCGTTCGCGGTCGTGAGCAGCCGCAGCTCCGTGCCGTGGGCGTTTGGAGTCCAGGTTTCGGTGGTGACCCCGGACAGCCTCGCACCAACCGCCAGCGACGCGCCGTCGAAACCGCCGGCCGAAAAGCTCGCGATCGTCCAATCGCCGGTGATGGCGCCGGGAGCTTCGGACGACCCCCGTGCCGCGTACCCGATAAACGATGGGGAGTCATCGAAGTCGAGGGCACTGACCAAGAACAGATGCTGAGGCCGGCGTAGCCCGCCAGTAGCCGCGCCGAACGCGAACGTTCCCTGCTGCGTCAGGGAGTCCTGCCAGGTCCCGCTCAAGGTCGCGAGATTCACCGTTGCAGATATGTCCGGCACATCGCGTACGTAACTGAGCACGCTGGTCTGCGACGTCGGCACCACGGACAAGCCGAGACCGAACGTCCCATCCGGATTGGGAAATGCGACACCGGTGACCGCTGCCCGGGGACCGGAGCCGCAGCGGTCGTCGTAGCCGGCCAGCGCAACGACGCTGCCCTGCAGCGTTGCGGTCAACACGAGGCGGTTACAGTAGGGCTGAAGCTGCCATGCGAACGGTCCCAAGGTCTGCGCCTCGACCACGCCGCTCGAGACCACCATCGAGCACGCGCCGCACAACAGCAATGACAACACCTTCACATCACACCTCCGGAATCTACTTGCGGTCTCGAGACGTGGACAGTCCAGTCACGATGGCACGAAGCTCGGTCAGTTGCTCGGCCAGCTCGTCGTTCCTCTCTTTCAGTTCCTTGATCGCCTGGACCGCCAGCAGCGGCAGCTTGGCGTAGTCGACGGTGCGATAGCCGTCCTCGTCGATCGCGACGAGCTCAGGCAACACTTCGGCGACGTGTTGGGCGATCAAGCCGTACTCCTGCTGGGATCCAAATGCCTTGTTCGGGAATTCGGATGCACGCCAACGGAAGTGCACGGGTCGCAAGGCGGCGACGGCGTCCAGCGCTGGCGCGAACGAGACGATGTCCCGCTTCAAACGCTCGTCGGATGAGCACGCGCCCGTGATCCCGCCGCCACTGTTGTTCTTCAGGCAGCCATTCGTGCCGGTGGTCCCCACCCGCACGTCGCCGTTGACGTCGAGTCGGTCGCCTGGGGTGGTGGTGCCGATGCCGACCAGGCCATCGTGGGCAATCGTCAAACGGTCGACATCATTGTCGGTGTTGTTCTGCGTGGTCGAGAAACTCAAGCTGCTGCCGTGCGCGTTGGGCAGCCAGGCTTCGGTGGCCTTGACCTCAATCGCCGCCGACTCCCGCGGTCCCCCGCTCTCGAACCCTCCGCCGGAAAATCGCGCCAAGACCTGACCAGCCGGCGGTGGCTGGGGCGCCTCGCGGGTCCCGTCGGCCCGTGCGAGGAACACCACTCCGGGGTACTGGAATCCTGCGTTGAACAGGAACACTTCGAGCGGAAATCGCTTGTCGCCTCCGGTGCTGGCGCCAAAGGCGAAGGGTCCTGTCCAAAAGTGGCTGTCCCGCCAGGTCCCGCTCAGCGTCGCGGGGGAGATCGACGCATCGATGTGGACCGCCGGGCCCCGGTTGGTCACGATCGACACGCCGATGCCGATCGTGCCATCGGGATTGAGAAACGCCACTCCGTCCGCGGCAGCCCGCGTCGATGCGCCACACTGATCGTCGAATCCGCTCAGCAGGAAGACGCCGTTGGCCGGCGTCGCGGTGAGCGTCAGGACGTTGCAGAACGGCTGCATCTGCCAGGTGAACGGGCCGAGCGTCTGACCAGCAACGAGGCGAGCGCTCGCGGCCAGAAATACGAAAACGAGCGCCCCGTTGCGCATGGGATGAGCGACAGACATGCGGGCTCCTTCGAAGGACGCACGCCGCTCCTGCCGACCCGGGTCGGATCCAACCGCCGCGTCCTTCCTGGGAGATGACGGTTGGATCCCCGCGTTTCTCTCACTCAGCGGCGGGCGATCGCCGCCTCCAGCGCCGCCAGTCGCCGCTCGAGGTCGGCGTTCTGCTCCTTCAGGCGATCGTTCTCGACCTTCAGCTCCCTGACGGCTTGAATCGTCAGCAGCGGCAACTTGGAGTAGTTCACGGCCTTGTAGCCGTCCTCGCCGGTGGTGACCAGCTCCGGTAGGACCTCTTCCACCTCCTGTGCGATGAGGCCGTCCTCTCGCGCGGCACCGAAGCCGCGATCGGCGAACTCCGACGTGCGCCAGAGAAACTGCACCGGGCGCAGCCGGCTCACGCGGTCCAGCATCTGAGAATAGGGCGTGACTTCGCGTTTGAAGCGCGCGTCGGAAGCGCACGTGCCGATGATGGTGCCGCCGTTGTTGTTCTCGAGACAGCCATTGGTGCCGGATGTGCCGACACGAATATCACCCTCCACGTGCAGTTTCTCGAGCGGCGCATCGTTGGCGCCAAAGCTGCCGATGCCGACATTGCCGCCCTGGTCGACCAACATGCGCGAGGTCGGGCCGAAGGCGCCATTCGGCGTGGTCGTGAAGAGCACCGATGTCCCATGGGCGCTGTCGGTGAACTGCTCGCTGGAGAACACCACCATCCCACCAGTGTGTCCGGTGAAATTGGTGCCACCGAAACCGCCGCCGCCGACCTGCAGCAGAAACGAATTGATCGGCGTCGCCAATGGCGAGGTGTGGCTGCCCGCAACCCGATAGCCGACGATGTCAGGAATGCTCTCGGCCGCGTTCAGCCGCAGCTCGGGCAGGGCGTTGAGCGTGGAGTTGAGCTCGAGTGGGCTGCTGACGGCTCCGAGCGGGCGCTGGGGGCCGCCGCCAGGTCCGTTGAAGGTGAAGTTGCCCGAACGGCCCCCGCTGTCGAACCATTGACCGCTCAGCGTGGGCAACGTGATCCGGGCGTCCACATGAGTGGGCGCGCCCCCAGGGGTCATGACGATGGTGAACGCGAAACCAATCGTGCCGTTCGGATTTTGAAACGCCGTGCCCACGACCGAACCGCGCCGCGCGTCGCCACACTGATCGTCGTAGCCGTCGAGGCTGAAGACGGTGCCGACTTGCGTCACGTTGATCGCGAGACGATTGCAATAGGGGTCCTGCTCCCACGTGAACGTGCCAATGAACTGCGCGGACGCGAGCGCGGGCGCCATCAGCACCAGCGCGCAGGCGGACATCATCTTGAAGACCGTACGAGCCATCGTGTTCTCCTCATGTGAAGCGAAGACCCTTGGATTAGAGCGCGTTGCGAAATTGTGCGTAGCGCAGGCCTTCAGGCCTGCCCGACGGCGCCAGCCGCGCACCAACGGT
>DAINCF010000517.1:0-4931 GCA_036732565.1 Vicinamibacterales bacterium | reverse complement strand
TCCTTGCCGTAGTCGTCGTAGCGCCCGCTCTCGCGCCACAGCTCGGCCTGCGCGGCAGGCAGCAAATGGTAACGCGCCAGCGCCGGATGGCCGGCAATGCGATCGATGGCTTCGATACCGGCGCGCGGGCCGTGCACGCGAGACAGCGCGATTGCCCGGTTGAGACCGACCACCGGCGAGTCGGTCATCGCCGCCAGCGTGTCGTACAGCCCGAGAATCTGCGGCCAGTCGGTCGCGTCCCACGAGGATGCGGCAGCGTGGCACGCGGCGATGCCCGCCTCGACGTGGTACTGGCTCATCGACGAGCCTTCCGCGCAGCGATCCAGCGCGCGCACACCGGCGATGATGAGCCGGCGATCCCACCGGCCGCGATCCTGATCGCGCAGCATGAAGAGCGTGCCATCGTCGGCGGTGCGCGCCGGAAAACGCGACGCGTGGAACGACAGGAGCGCGAGCAGCGCCCAGGCGCGCGGCACATCGCCGCGCGGATGTCCGGTCAGCAGACTCGCGAGGCGAATCGCTTCGCCGGCGATGTCTTCGCGTACGAGGCGATCGCCGGATGATGCGGTGTAGCCCTCGTTGAACATCAGATAGATGGCTTCGAGGACCGCGTCGAGCCGGTCGACCATGCCGTCGCCGTCCGGCATCTCGAACGGCACGTCGCGCTCGCGCAGGAGGCGCTTCGCGCGCACCAGCCGTTGGGCAACGGCACTCTCCTGCGCGAGGAACGCCCGGGCGATCTCACCCACGCTGAAGCCGCCGACGATCTTCAACATCAGCGCCACGCGCGATTCGCGAGGCAGCGCGGGATGACAGATCATGAACATCATCCCGAGCTGATCGTCCTCCATTCGCGGTTCTTCCCCGGACAGACAGGCATCGGCGGGCGGCGGCTCGACGGCACGGTGCTCGCGTGCCAGCGCCGGCGTCTTCTGCATCGACGTCTGCTCCCGGCGCAGCCGATCGAGCGCGCGATTGCGCGCGACGTGGAACAGCCACGCCGCCGGTTCATCCGGCACGCCGCGAAACGGCCACTGCTGCAGCGCCGTCACCAGCGCATCCTGGACGACCTCCTCGACGAGCGCGAGATGTCGCGCCCCGAGCGCGCGCGTGAGCGTCGCGACCATCTGCCCCGCTTGGCGGCGGAACAGATGATCGACGAGTACTGGGACGTCAGACATACAACAGGCTTGGGGCTTGGGGCTTGGGGCTTGGGGCTTGGGGCTTGGGGCCTGGGGCCTGGGGCCTGGGGCCCGAGGCCTGGGGCTCGTTTACGGAGTGCTTGAAGTCACCGTCCGCTGGATCTCGCGGATTTCGATGGCGCCGTACTCGAGATGCGGGCAATCGCGGCTCAAATCGACGACATCCTCGTAGCTCGAGCCCTCGACGACGAAGAGGCCGCCGACCACCTCGCGCGACTCCGCGAAGGGCCGGTCGATGACCGTTGTGTCCGCACCCTTCCCTCGCATCAGCCGGCCGACACCATCCGTCAGCTTGTGGCCGTTGACGAGCCGGCCTTCGCGCTGGAGCTTGCCTCGCCACGCGGCGTATTTCTCAATGGTGGCCTGCATCTGCTCGGGACTCCAGTCGTCGAACAGATCCGACGCCTCGTGCAGCAACAGAATGAATTGGGGCATGGTCGTGTCTCCTTCTGCGCTATTGACGTCCGAGGCGCGCGGGAATCGACATCAATAGGCCATCCCGACGATCGCGCCCGTGTCGTCGACATCCAGCTTGTACGCCTGCGGCGACTGGCCCATGCCCGGCATCAGCATCATGTTGCCGGCGATGGCGACGACGAAACCGGCGCCGGCCGAGAGCGTGGCGTCGGTCACTGACAGCGTCCAGCCGTCCGGCGCCCCCATCACCTTGGCGTCATCGGTAAAGGAATACTGGGTTTTCGCGATGCACACGGGCAGCGCACCGTAGCCAAGATCCGTGAAGCGCTTCAGGCGCTCTCGCGCGGCTGCCTTGAAGACGACGCGTGCGGCGCCGTACACCTGCGTGGCCACATCCGTGATCTTGGCCTCCAGCGCGCGAGTGAGGGCGTAGATCGGTTTGACCTTTGCACTGTCCGATTTACAAGCGGCGGCCACGACCTTGGCCGCGAGGTCGGTCATGCCTTCACCGCCGCGCGTGTAGCCTTCGGACAGGGCCGCCTCGATTCCAAGCGTCACGCAATGATTCCGCACGCGCTCCAGATCGGCATCGGTGTCGGCGGGAAAACGATTCAGGGCCACAACCGGCGTCACACCCCACCGCTGCAGGTTGCGCAAGTGCCGATTGAGGTTCGCGAATCCGTTTTCGACCGGACCGTCGGCACGGCCACCCTGCGCGCGCAACGCCTTCAACGTCACGATGACCACGGCCGCGGCCGGCACGTGCCCCGAGATCGGCATCACCAGGTTGAAGAACTTCTCCGCACCGAGATCCGCCGCGAAGCCGGTCTCGTTGACGACGAAGTCGGCGAGGCGCAGGCCCATGCGCTGAGCAAGGACGCTGCTCGTGCCATGCGCGATGTTCGCGAACGGACCGCAATGCACCAGGGCTGGCGCGCCCTCGGTCGTCTGGACCAGGTTCGGCATGATGGCGTCGTTGAGCAGCACCATCATCGGACCAACGGCGCGCAGATCGCGGGCACGGACGGGCGCGCCGCTCTGCGCGAACGCCACGACGATCTCGCCGAGCCGGCGGCGAAGATCCGCGCGGCTGTCCGCGAGCGCGAGGATTGCCATGATCTCGGACGCCGCCGTGATGACGAAGCCGGTCTCGCGCGCGGGGCCGTTCTGACGACCACCCAGGCCGGTCACCAGCTGCCGCAGCGCGCGATCGCTCAGGTCGATCGCGCGTGGCCAGAGGATTTGGTTCGGATCGATGCCCAGCGCGTTGCCGAAGTGGAGGTGGGTGTCGACGAGCGCGGCGAGCAGGTTGTGCGCCGACGTGATGGCGTGGAAGTCGCCGTTGAAGTGCAGGTTGATCCTGTCGACGGGCTCGAGCGACGCGCGCCCGCCGCCGGTGGCGCCACCCTTCTGGCCGAACACCGGGCCGAGCGACGGCTCACGCAGCGCCGCCACGGCTGTGTGCCCGAGGCGGGTGAGGCCTTGCGTGAGGCCAATGGTGGTGACGGTCTTGCCTTCCCCGCTCGTGGTCGGGGTGATGGCGGTCACGAGGATGAGCTTGCCGCGCGTGGTGGGAAATTCGTCCAGGAGCTCGAGTCGGACTTTGGCGGAGTAGCGCCCGTAGGGTTCGATCAGATGTTCGGGAATGCCAAGTTTGTCGCCAATGAGGGCAATAGGGACCAGTGACACAGCCGGGCATTTTACAAGACGAACCTTTCGCGCCCGCGCTCCGTCTAACACCTCGTTAATCTAGGCATCGACCGTCTATGCATAAGAGCGTCACGCGCAACCCGCTGGACTTTCTCCCCGGCACCCTCGACACGCTGATCCTCCGCACGCTGGCCAAGGCGCCGAAGCATGGCTACGGCATCGCCCGCTGGATCGAGGACACCACCGATCAGGCGTTGTCCATGGAAGAAGGCTCGCTCTACCCCGCGCTGTACCGCATGGAGCGTCGCGGCTGGATCGAAGCCGAATGGGGAACGTCCGAGCTCGGCCGGCGCGCCAAGTTCTACCGGCTGACGCGGCATGGCCGGCAACAACTGTCGAGCGATACCGAGGCGTGGAAGGTGTTCGCCGGCGCCGTCAACAAAGTCCTGGTCGGAGGCTGAGCCCATGTCGATTCGCCGCCGCTTGCAGTCCGTGTTGTGGCGCGTGCCGTTGGAGCAGGAAGTACGCGAGGAGCTCGCGCACCATGTCGAGCTGCGGACCGAAGAGTTGATCGCGCGCGGCGTCTCGCCAGCGGAGGCTCGCCAGCGGGCGCTCGAGCGCTTGGGCGATCCCGCGCGCATGACCCAGACGCTGACCAGCATCGGGCAACGCCGCGATCGCACGCTGGCACGGCGGCAATGGTGGACCGAGCTTCGCCAGGATCTGATGTTCGCCCTGCGCCAATGCCGGCTGCAGCCCGGCTTCACGCTGGCGGCGGTGTTGACGCTGGCCTTGGGCATCGGGGCTGCAACCGCGATCTACAGCATCGTGCACTCGGTGCTCCTCAAGCCGTTCCCGTTCTCGGACGCCGATCGCCTGGTCAACGCGTACACGACCTTCCGCGGCTTTCCCGGCGGCACATCAGCCGGCAACTACGACTACATCCGCCAGCGCGTCCAGACGCTGGACATGCTCGCCGCGGCGCACGATTTCGGGTTCAACCTGTCGGACGATGGCACCCCGGAGCGGGTGCTGGGCGTGCGCGCGACGTGGACGTACTTCCGCGTGTTCGACATGGCGCCGTTGTACGGGCGGGTGTTCACGGCGGACGAGGACCAGCCGGGCCGCAACCGCGTGGTCGTCCTGAGCCACCGACTGTGGCAGCGTCGCTTCGGCGCCGACCCTCGCATCGTCGGCCGACAGGTGCGGCTCAATGGGGAGCCCTACGACATCATCGGCGTCATGCCGGCGGCATTCGCCGAGATCGGTGAGCGCGATGAGCTGTGGACGCCGGTCGCGTTCACGCCGGAGCGCCTGGCGTTGCACGACGAGCACTACTTGGAACTGTACGGGCGGCGGCGCGGCGACGCCACGCTGGCCCAAGTCAACGACGAGCTGACGCGAATCGCGCAGGCCTTGTCGCGCGATCATCCACGGGACAATGTGGATCGCGGCGCCGGCGCACGGCCATTCGATCAATCCGTGGTCGGCGACTATCGTGCGCGTCTGTCGGTGCTGCTCGGGGCCGTGCTCATCGTCTTGCTCACCGCGTGCGGCAACGTCGCCAATCTGCTGCTGGCGCGTCTCGCAGCCCGATCCCGCGAGCTTGCCATCCGCGCCGCCATCGGCGCCAACCGCTCGCGGATCGTGCGTCAGGTGATA
>DAINCF010000516.1:0-4961 GCA_036732565.1 Vicinamibacterales bacterium | reverse complement strand
CCTAGCGACACCAGCCGCGCACCAACGGTGTTGGCAGGCCTGAAGGCCTGCGCTACGTACGCTACCGGAAATTTCGAGCGCCGATGGCGCCCCTGATCAAGTCACACTCCGGACCAGCCGGATCGCGTCACGGTCCCGTCCGGCCAGTTGCGTACGCCAGGGCGCCCGCCAGTTAATGGGCGTTCCCGCCGCGATCATCGTGGACAACCAGGTGACGTCGATGAGCAGGCAACCCTGTGCGCGCAGCCGGATGCTCAACAAGTGCTCGTTCAGGATGGCCACCGCCTTCTGTTCAAAGGTGGCGAGCGTCTCGTGCGTGAGTGGAATGCGCGAGTGCCACGAGACGCCCTGACCGATGTCCTGGCCGGTCAGCCAGTCGAGGATATAGCGGCGGAAGACCGGCGACAGCGGCGCCTGCTCGAGAAACGGATTGTCAGGATCGCCGCTGAAGAACGCGGTCCGATCGCGCACGGAGACCAGCGATCCAAGACGCGACAGCTCGCTGGCCGGCAGCATCACGAACGCCGTTCGCGCCCAGTGCTGATTCGGCCGTCCGAGCACGCGCACCGGCTCGTTGTAGCAATCGATGTGGCACAGACACACCGCACGATCGTGCGCCGCCGAGAGGACGGGCTCCGTGAACCGGTCGAGATAGCTCGTATAAAGCTCGCCAAACGCGCTCGTCGTTAGATGAATCCAGTCGTAATCGTGCAGGCGGTCCCCGGCCCAGGCCAGGGCCATGTCGAACGCCGAGAACTCCCATGAGGTGTTGTCGCCGCCAATCACGACGCGCGTCGCTGTCTGTTCGTGGACGCCAGGCGGCAGCAGGTTGTCGACGATGACGAGATCGCGCGAGGCGCGCGGGAGAAGGCGGGCGGTAAGCGACGACAAGTCTTCCTCGGCGCTCTGGTAGCGCGCGACGCCGGCGCGCGCGAGGACCGTCAGAATCCGCATCTGCTGATCACGCCTTGAGCGCAATCACGGAATCTTGCAGCCCCAACCATCCCAGCCGACCGCACCAGTCGCCGTAGCCAATCTCTACGACGCTGAGTCCTGCCTCTCGATACCACTCGCGAATGCGCGCCTCGTCGTGGCCGACGGCATTCTCCGGTAATTCGAGCGATTGCACACGACACAGGGAATCACCAGGCAGTGCAAAAGAGAGTGAGATCTTGACCGCGCCGGGCGCAATCGACTCGAGCGCACGCGCCTCGGAATTCAGCAAGAAGTAACTGACGACGGCACGCCCGGCTGGCGCGAGAACGCGGGCCACCTCGAAGAGATAGCGGCGAAGATCCGCCGGTAGCATATGCGTAAACACCGACTTGAGCACGACGATGTCGAAAGTGTTGTCAGGAAACGGCAGGCGATAGTCGCGAGCCTGCTGAGTGCCCTGCGGATTGTACATCTTGTTGTACACGTCGGCGTGCGTGAACTCGAAGTTCGAACAGCCGCTGTAGTGTTCGCGAAGCCACTCGATGCTACGACGATGGACATCGAGGCCCTCGTACCGGCCCGTTGGCGCCAGAACCTGGGTCAGCGCGCGCGCGAGACTGCCATTACCACAGCCGACGTCGAGTACCGACGAACCCGATGACAGCGCGGCACGTTTCGTCAAAAACTCGCGGCAGAAACCTTCACCGAACGCCAGGAACTCAGCCGCCGATGATGAGCCATCGAACAGCATCTCCTGAGGAGGAATAAGGTGCTCGTCGACCCGATGACCGACGCTGTCCATGAGGCAAATATAACACGCGCAAAACACCGTCAACCGCGGCGGGGGGCCCGAGCCAAGCGCACGTGACCCCACACAACAACGATTTGGCCTCTGTTCCAATTACGATCGCTCCGGCGATCGCCTCAGCTGTGCCGGCGGGTTGTGTTCCGGCCACATACGCTCGCATCATTCGGGGCTATGGCGCCGCGAGTCGCATCGCATCATCGAAGCAGTGTGAAGTCGATCAACGGGCGACAGTGCAGTTGCGGTCAACCGAGTCCGGCATTCGAGGGACGACCACAGCGGTCGAACGATCCAACGCGATAAGTGTACCTACCACCATTGTCGGATAGAGCTGTGCCACCACACGTTCGAGCGACGAGCCGATGTGCCACGCCTGCATGTGAGGAGTCAGAGCGTACGTGAGGATCCAGCTGGCGCTCGTCAGAAGCATCAGGGCCGTCACATGGGTAAGCAAGCGCATCGAATCCCTGGTGTGATACCACAGGGCCAGGAGTGCCGATCCCTGGATGAACGCCCATGCCAGCCCCCATCCGGTGTCGTGGCCCCAGGCCCAGCCAACGAGCATCGAAGCCACCTCGGCGACCGGCATCGACCATCGGTCCAGTGACAGCAATCGTCCGACCCAATCTCCCTGCAAGACATTCTGGGTGAGCGCCGACGCCCAGACGTATTGATAAATCAATAGCGCCAAGACACCCGGCGCCGCCGCAATCACGAGCGGCAAGACAATCGACCGCACACGCGTCCAGTCGCGAGGCGCGTGTTCCACGATCGCCACGGCGCACGCGATCGCGAGAAGAATCGCCGCCAGCACCAGCCCCTCGTCCTTGACCCACACGAGCATGCCCAGCATGCATCCGGCGAGAGCCGGGTGAACGCTCGGCTCCTGGAATCGCGGCCGCAGACTCGCCAGGGCTCCCGCGCTGGCGAGCAGGAAGTACGCGACGGGGATATCGACCATCTGACTCGGGGCCCAATGCACGATCGGGCGCGCGCTGAAGACGAGGGCCACGGCCAGGAGCCCGAGTGTCGAGGAGGTCGCGCTCCGAACCAGCGCAAACACGAGCACGCCCAGGCCGGCCGTGAACGCGAGCGCGGTCAGGCCGCCAATCGTCGGGTCTTCACTGCCGAGCAGCATCGCCTGGCCCGCGACCGCGGCGGGCAACAACAGGGGACGATACGGAACGGTCGTCGGCGCGACGCGCTGCAGCGTGTCTTGAAAGAAGTCGTAGCCGGCGAACAGAAACCGCGCACGGACGTTCCACATCGCGACCGCGTCCCACGTGCCGTTCGGCTCGCGTTCGGAGTACGCATAGAAGCCTGACAGGGCGACACCGACGCTGACGGCGCAGGCGAGCCCAGCCGCCACTCGGAACGGCGTCGGCCAGCGGAGGGCGGGCTCGGGCGACGTGGTGGCGTCGGGCACGTCCCCCGCCGGCACGAGGCCCGCGAGCGCCCACAAGATCACGCCCGCGCCGATGAGGGTCAGTGTCGTGGGCCGAGCCAAGCCGGCGACGCGCGAGAAGAACACAACCAGGGAGAGCACGCCGAGGGCCACGCCCGGACCGAACGCCAGCGCGTACAGCACCCGTCCGCGACCTCCGCGCTGGAGCCTGAGCACCACGGCGACTCCCCATGTCAGCACGCCTACGATCCCGACTATCGGCCACATACGTCAGCGGCTCGCGATCGTCGCTGTGGCGAAGTCCGTCCCCATCGGGATCTCCGTCAGCGACTGTCCCCGCCGCGACGCCAGGGCGTGAAGGCTGCGCCGCGTCTCTTCGTGCTCGCGCGTCGTGTCGATCACGAACGTCGTCACCGTACCGGCCAATTCGTGCGAGAGCAGCGCCGGTGTGTAGGTGAAGTGCACGACGAGAGGCGCCAGCGCGTACTGAATACAGAAAAACCGGCGGAAAAACTGAAAGAAGTCGCCATCTGGCGCTGCCCGCGGTTCAGCGCCAACGAAGATGACGTCGCCGTGCGGTGGAAGCGTGGTCGCGAGCGACTGGAAGCTCGGAAGTCCGCCGCACATCGCCGCCTCAGGATGCTGCCAGACTTGAGTGATGCTGCGGTAGCTGTCTCGCCATCCGATGCCACACGCCGCTACCAGAGCGACGAACCACACAGCGACTCGTGCCATACGTTCGCATCCCTCCAGATATAATGCCGGGGCGTGATCGCCCGGCTTGCCGCACCGGCCCTCAGCTTGGCCTTGGTTGGGTACTGCGGCGTGCTCGGTTACGCGGCCCTCACCCTGTCGCGCCCGCGCTCCACAGGACAGAACCTCCTACTGGCGCCGATCGTCGGCTTCGCGATCGTCCTGCTGCCCACATTTTGGCTCAGCTGGCTCGGTCTCCCCGTCGAACGGTTTGCGGGGGTACTCGCGCTCCTCCTCTTCGTGCTCGCGTGCGTCGTACTCCGATGGCGCCGTCCAGTGTTCCCGCTTCGGTTGGCGAGACAAATCTTGCTGCCGCTGGTTGCGGCCTTCGTCCTCACCGGCTGGCCACTGGCGACGCTTGGGTTCTCCTGGCTCGCCTACGCCAACGACGACATGGCCAACTACTGCCTCATGGCGGAGCGGCTTCTGCATCACGGCCTGGTCGATGCGCCTTCTGAGGCCGCTCTCGCGGAGACCACGGATCTCAGTCTGAACTACTGGTTTCTCGAGAAGGCGCACGCGCGCCCGGGAAGTCAGTTGCTGCTGGCATGGCTCGGCGCCATGGTACCGCGGCCACTACCAGAACTGTTCATGCCCTTGTTGCTCGCCCTGCACGTCGCTCTTGTCTCGAGCACGGGTGCGCTCGTCTATCGCCGACCGTCCAATCGCGGCGCGGCGCTCGCCGCGTGTTGGTTGATGGCCGCGTCAGCGCTGACCACCTTGGGCGCCATGAATCAGCTCATCGCCCAGGTGTTCGGGCTGGCGCTTGGTGCGGCGCTCGTTGCCGTGGCGTGGGACGCGTTGCGGGTCGCTCCACAGGGACTGGCCAACGCCGTCTTCCTGGGAACGGTCGGAGCCGCGTTTCTTCTGGTCTATCCGGAGTTCGCACCGTTCATCGCGATCGCCATCCTCTGTCGGATCGCACTCGTCGCCTATCGAACGCGACGGCTCACGCATCTCCGACCGCTCGCGGTGGCGAGCTTCGCCGGTCTTCTGCTCATCGCGCCCTACGCCGATCGTATGGCCGGTTACCTCCTGAGCCAGGCGAGCAGTGGCGGGAGC
>DAINCF010000515.1:0-4981 GCA_036732565.1 Vicinamibacterales bacterium | reverse complement strand
GTGAGGCGGTGCCGCCTCACGCGCGGTCACCGGCTTGTCGCCGACATCGACCATGCGCACGCGGCCCCGATCGTCCACATGGGTGAGAGCGCGGCGTTTAGCTGCCATCGAAATCTCCCTGCGCGAGATAGAACGACAGCGACTCGAGCGACACGGTGAGATCCACGCTGCGCAACCGCACGCCCGGCGGCACCTTGATCGTGCCCGGCGAGAAGTTGAGGACGGCGCGGATGCCGGCGGCCACCACTTGATCGAGCACGGGCTGCGCCGACTCCGCGGGCACCGCGATCATCGCGATGTCCACGTGCTCGCGGCGCACCACCCGTTTCAGCTCTTTGATGTCGTGGATCGGGACGCCGCTCCTCGACTCGTCGCCGATCTTCGCGTCGGCCACGTCGAAGAGCGCGACGATCTCGAACCCTTCACGGCGAAATCCCGGGTAATCCGCGAGCGCGAGCCCCAGATTGCCCGCGCCCATGACCGCCACGCGCAGCTTGCGATCGAGGCCGAGAATCTGGCGGAGATGGCGCTTCAAATCCTTGACGTAGTAGCCGACACCACGCACACCGAACTCGCCAAAATAGGCGAGATCCTTGCGGATTTGCGCCGCGTTCAAATGGAACTGCTCCGCGAGCGCCTGCGACGAGATGGTCTGCACGCCGGCCGACTCCAGCTGATTGAGGCAGCGGAGATACACCGACAATCGATTGGTGGTGAGCTCCGAGACCTGCTCGCTGGACGCCTTGCGCTTGTTCGGTGAATTCACAAGCGATCTAGGATACCGCAAATAGCGAGCTTTGGCTGCTATCATCCCGCCCCATGGCACACACTCCGAGGGCGGACGCCCCACCCGCAACGTCTGGCGCGACTTTCAAGCCGTACGTGCCGGACTCGCAGTCGATGCCCGAGTTCACCCCACGCGCGATCGTGCTCGGCGTGCTGTTCGGCCTCATCTTCAGTGCGTCGACGGTCTACCTCGGTCTGCGCGCCGGCTTGACGGTCGCGGCGTCGATTCCCATCGCGGTGCTCTCGATTTCCGTCCTCAAAAGACTTGGTGGCTCGACCATCCTCGAGAACAACATCGTCCAGACCATCGGATCCGCCGGTGAGTCGGTTGCCGGCGGCGTCGTGTTCACGATTCCCGCGCTGATCTTTCTCCTCCCCGATGGCCCGGCGTACTTCAACTACACGCAAATCACGCTGTTGACGTTTGCCGGCGGCATCCTGGGCGTGCTGATGATGGTGCCACTGCGTCGTGCGCTCATCGTCAAGGAGCACGGCACCCTGCCCTATCCCGAGGGCACAGCCTGCGCCGAGGTGCTCGTCGCCGGCGAGCGCGGGGGACGCCTCGCCGGCCTCGTGTTCGCGGGCCTCGGCTTCGGCGCCCTGTGGAAGTCGCTGTCGTGGATCTTCAACCTGTTCCGCACCGAGGTCGGCCACTCGCTCTCGCGCACGGGACAGTTTCCCAACGCGACACTGAACGTCGACATCTCGCCGGAGTACATGGGCGTCGGCTACGTCATCGGCCCTCGCATCGCGGGGACGATGTTCGCGGGCGGCGTGCTGTCGTGGTTGGTGCTGTTGCCATTGATGTCGATCTTCGGCGCCGCGATTCCGGTGCCGTTCCCACCCATCACGCCGGCGATCGCGAACAACCCGGCGACCGGCCAGCCGTTCCTGATCACCGAGATGTCGCCCGGGCAAATCTGGAGCGCCTACATTCGCTACACCGGCGCCGGCGCGGTCCTCGCGGCAGGGCTCATCACGCTCGCGCGCACCATTCCCACCATCGTGTCCTCGGCGCGCGAAGGGCTGAAAGGCTTCTCGACCGTGGGCTCTGGCCCGATGCGAACCGAGCGCGACATTCCAATGGTCGTCGTGCTCGGCGGCTCACTGCTGCTGGCCCTGTTTCTCGCGGTCACGCCTGGTCTCGCGACCCAAGGCAACATCCTGGTCTCCGTCCTCGTCGTCATCTTCGGCTTCTTCTTCGCCACGGTGTCGTCGCGCATCACCGGACTGATCGGCACCTCGTCGAACCCGATTTCCGGGATGACGATCGCCACGCTGATCGTCACGTGCTTGATCTTCGTCGGCCTCGGCTGGAGCGGCACCGCGTATGCGCCAGTCGCGCTGTGCGTTGGCGCCATCGTCTGCATTACCGCGGCCAACGCTGGCAACACCTCACAGGATCTCAAGACCGGCTACATCGTCGGCGCCACGCCGCTCTACCAGCAGATAGGTCTGGTCATCGGCGTCATCGCCTCGGCGTTCGTGATCGGCATCACGACGCTCTACCTGCATCGCGTGTTCGGCATCGGCTCGGCTGCCGTCCCGGCGCCGCAGGCCACCCTGATGGCGACGATCATCCAAGGGCTGCTCAGCCAGGAGCTGCCGTGGGGGCTGGTGCTCGTCGGCGTGTTCATCTCCGTCACGCTGGAGCTGTGCGGCATTCATTCGCTGTCGTTCGCGGTCGGCTCGTACTTGCCCATCGCGACGACCGCGCCGATCTTCGCCGGCGGCCTGGTGCGCTGGTGGGTGGAACGAAAGACGGGCGTGGCAGCCGATTCCGATCTGAGCGCGGGCGTGCTCTTCAGCTCGGGCTTGATCGCCGGCGGCTCGTTGGCTGGCATCCTCTACGCGATCCTCGTAGGCGCAGCGTGGCTCGGTCCATTCCAGGTGATCGGCAACGCTCTACCGTTCCTCCACGACGAAGGCGCGCTGGCCCACATCGCCGGTGCGCTGCTGTTCTTCACGCTGGCGGTCATCCTCGCGCGATACGGCGAGCGTAAAGTCGAGTAAGGGAAGGTCCGGCTAAAGCCGGACCCCACGCCTGAATTCGATACACGAGTCGCACACCAAATCATGCGTGGGGTCCGCCTTCAGGCGGACCTTCGAGCGCGGGCGGAACAACCGCGAATCGAATACGTCATACCAGTACGACGATGCCGAGAGCCGTGCAGATCTTTCGCTTCGACGAGCGCGACGCGGAGTCGCCGCTGGTGCAGACGCTCTGGCGCACCCGGAGCGAGCCCTACCCTTCGTTCACGTCCGTCGCAGCCACGCATTGGGAGATGGTGGTCACGAGGCAGGAGGGCCGGACCAGGCTCACCGTCCGTGGACCAGAGACCTGGGCATCGATCGCCGTCATTCCTCGAGATGCACAGTTTCTCGGGCTGCAGTTCAGGATGGGCTCGTTCATGCCAGGCCTGCCGATCGAGCACATGGTGGACCATGCGATCGACCTGCCCAACGCCTCGAGCCGGTCGTTCTGGCTCAACGGCTCCGCCTGGGAATTGCCGACCTACGAGAACGCGGACGTCTTCGTGCGCAGGCTCACGCGTAAAGGTTTGCTCGTCCGCGATCCCGTCGTCGAGTCGGTGCTCCACGGGCGAGCGACTGACCTGTCGCCGCGCTCCGTGCAACGACGCGTGAGGCAAGTCACCGGGTTGACGCAGGCAACCATCAGGCAAATCGGGCGCGCGACGCGAGCCGCCGAACTGCTCGACGCGGGCGGAACAGCCTTGGATGCCGTGCAACGGTTGGGCTATTCCGATCAACCGCACCTGACGCGTGCCTTGAAACGCTTCATCGGCTACACGCCGGCGCAGATCGCGCGCGCCCGAAGCACCTCAGGCACCCAGGCACCCTAGGCACCCAGGCACCGAGGCTCCCAGCACCCATCCCCCTGTCGTTTTTCTTCAAGACACTCCGTTTCCACCTGCATTAGCCTGACGGGCGCGCCAACTTACCTACCGGACTGTTCTGAGGAGATCCATGGGCAAATTGATCGTCACGATGTTTGTGTCTCTCGATGGCGTCGTTGAAGAACCGCACAAATGGTCGTTGAAGTACTGGCACGACGACATCGCCAAGTTCAAGAACGATGAGTTGTTCGGCTCGGATGAGTCGTTCAAGTCGGATGCGCTGCTGCTCGGACGCATCACCTACGAGGGATTTGCCGCGGCGTGGCCGGGCAGGCAAGGAACGAGTGAATACGCCGACCTGTTCAACGCGATGCCGAAGTTCGTCGCCTCGAAGACCCTGCGCGACCCGCAGTGGAGCAACACAACGGTCCTTGGACCCGACACCGTCGCGGAGGTCGAGAAGCTGAAACACGAGCACCAGCTCCTCGTGTTTGGCAGCGTCGAGCTGGTCAACTCGCTGATGCCACACAATCTGATCGACGAATATCGGCTGCTGACTTACCCCATCGTGTTGGGGACCGGTAAGCGGTTCTTCCTGGACGGCACCAAGGCCAAGTTGAAGCTGGCGGAGGCGCGGCAGACGGGACCGGACGTCGTGCTCACGCGCTATGAGCCGGTGAAGTAGTCGTCATTTCTTCTTCCCGACGCCATCCCCATCGTCGTCTTCGTCGCGCTTCCATTCCCCCTCGCGCACGGCCTCCTGAAGATGCCGGCGCGAGGGATCGTACATGTTCAGCCATTCCGCCGTCGTCGTCAGTCGACCATCGCCACCGCCATGCTTGCGATAGTAGATCCACCCGCGATTCTCGCAGTAGATGAACAGATGATGCAGTAGCCACAGGGCCGCGACGCCGGCCAACGTCCATCCGGCGATCGCAGCCGGCGCCATCTCGCGCGCGCCAGCGATCGAAAACACGACGGACCAGAGCAGCAAGAGGCCGAGCACGTTGACCGCGGTCCGACCTGATGCACGCATGAGAAACACGGTAGCGTACTCAAGGGCTCAGCCGGATCGGCCCCTGTGGTGTCTAAGGGTCAGCAGACGCGATGGTACGACACGCGATCGTCGGGCTGATCATCCTGTCGACGCTGGGCTGCGCGGCACGGCAGGCCTCCCTCGATTTCACCGCGGACCTGAAGGCGGCGGACGCGCTCGTAGAGGCGGGCTGTTACACCTGCCTGCGTGATGCGGTCGCCATCTACGAACGCGTCCTTGCCGCTCCGCGTCCGGCGGCCAGCGTGCAGCCGCGTCTCTTCGAAACGACGATCCTGCTGAC
>DAINCF010000514.1:0-4992 GCA_036732565.1 Vicinamibacterales bacterium | reverse complement strand
AGCCCTGGCCAGCCGCACACGCGCCTGGACGATCGGCGTGGCGCGACCCACCGGCGTCTCGAGCAGCCCCTCTTCGAGCCCGACCTCGCGCGCGAGGTCGATCACACGCGGCACGACGTCCGCAGCGATCGGCTCCAACTCCAGGGTGAACGGCATCGCGATGTTCTGCGCCACGGTGTACTGCTCAATCAAGACCGCCCGATCGCTCAGGATGCCCAGACGATCCAACAACGCCAGCCAGCGATCGCCGTTCTCGATGTCCGCCGTAGTCTGGCCGAACAGTCGCACGAACCCTTCATCAGGCACCGCGGCGCCCGTCACCAGGGTGACGAACATCTCGGCCGCCGCCTGATCCAGGCCCGTGAGCGCGATCCGCTCGCCGCGCTTCACAGTCAAGGCGGCCACCCGCACCGGCCGGAGCGACCCGTAGTTCTTGACCAGTCCCTGGATGTCGACGAGCGCGTCCGAGACCTGCGTCATTCGGTTCCCGGTCTCGTTGCCGGGGCGTCTCGCGAGCCGCCCCTACGCTGCCTGGAGGCCGCCGCGATCGCCTCGAAGTCCTCGGCAGGCAGCGCGACGCCCCCGAGCGGCCTGCGACGCTCATCGTCACCATGAAAGTCGGATCCGCCAGTGACCAACACCCCCAGTCGGCGCGCCAATTGAAGAAACGCGCCGACCGCCTCAGTGGTGTGATCGGAGTGATAGACCTCGATCGCATCGAGGCCCTCCGCGACCAGGGGCTCGATGAGGTCGTCCTGCTTGGTGACGCCAGGGTGCGCGAACGAGGTCACCCCACCGGCGTCGCGCACCGCACGCACGAACTCCGCCGGCCCTCGTCCTTGGCGCGGCACGAACGCCGGACGTCCGGCGCCGAGATAGCGATCGAAGGCTTCCTGCACGGATGAGACGTGCCCTTGTGCCATCAGCTCCCGCGCCAGCAGCGGGCGACCGACAGAGCGATCGGAGTGGCCCTCGCCACGATCGATCACCCGGCCGACATCGATGGGTATCCCAAGCCGCGCCAGCCGCGCGCCGATCTCGCGCAGGCGCGCCACGCGCAGCGTCCGCTGGGTCTCGAGCAACTGGGCCAGCCGTTGATCGGCTGGATCGAAGAAGTAGCCAAGGATGTGCACGTCTCGTCCATCGTGGACGGACGTCAGCTCGATACCGGTGATGATCTCGATGCCGGCGATGGCCGCCTGCGCGCGCGCTTCGTCGAGTCCCGCGGTGGTGTCGTGATCCGTGACGGCAATTTTCGTGAGCCTGGCCTCGACCGCGCGTGCGACGAGCGCCGTCGGCGTCAGGCGACCGTCGGAGGCCGTCGTATGAAGATGGAGATCGATCACGTCAGCGCGAGGCCGCCTGCCGCGACGCGGCTCGGGTCGGCTTGCGCTTGCCTTGACGACGGAGCAGGGCGCGGTATTCGCGGATGAGCATCTCGAGGTGCTCGCGCTCTTCTTCGGCGAACTCCAGGAAGATCTGCTTGCCCTCGGAGTCCTCGAAGCGCTCGCCGTAGCGCTTGAAGAAGCGGTGCGACCCGCGCTCGCAGCGGATGCCGATGCGATAGGCTTCGAGATCGTTCACGCCATCGCGGTGCAGGTCGTCGGCGCCCTTGGCGAAGAGCCCGTTCGCGGCGCCTTTGAAGAAGAGGAACGTCGGACGCGACTCGAGCCGGGGATCCTGCTCGAGCAGCTTTTCGTAGCGCTTCTCCAGCGTGCTGAGGTGATGCTTCTCTTCCTCGGCCATGCGCTGAAAGACGTGGCGGCCGCGCGCGTCCCGCGCAATCCGCGCCGCTCGTGTGTAGAACTCCAAGCCGCTGCGCTCGGTGGCGATGGCGATGCGGAGCGCATCACGGGCGAACAGCAGCTCGCTCGTGGTGCCCTCCTCCGCGGGCGGACGCCCGGTGCGACACGACTCGCACGTGCCGTAGATCTGCACCACGCTCTGGCGAGCGGTGAACCCGCGCGCGGCCGCCACCTCCTCGACCAGTGCCTCGATGTCGGAGCTCAAAAACTCGTACGAGCGGTTGCAGGTCTTGCAGATCAGGTGAAAGTGCCGCGGGTGCCTGTAGGAATGCTCGAAGCGGAACCGGCCTTCGCCGAAGTCGACCTTGCGCGCGATGCCCGCGTCCACCATCCACTGCAAGGTGCGGTAGACGGTGGCGCGGCTGATGCGATGATCTTCGCGCTTGATGAGATCGACGAGGTCGTCGGCGCTCAAGTGTCCCTCCTGGCGGAGGAACACGTTGACAATGAGATCGCGCTTGCTCGAGCGCTTGGTGCCGGCGGGCCGTAGACGATCGAGATCCAGCACCGCAGGAATCGCCACGGTTTTGCCTCAATGATCTGGGCCGGCCTGAAGGCCGGCCCCTACGAAGACGGGTCTTCGTACCCTACGAAGACGGGTGTTCGTAGCGGCCGCCCTTGAGGGCGGCCGAACTTAGGCGTTGAACGACTGGCCGCACCCGCACGTCGACGTGGCGTTCGGGTTCTTGATCGTGAAGCCGCCGCCGGTAATCGTGTCGACGAAGTCGACCTCAGCGCCCTTCAGGTAGCTGACGCTGACCGGATCGACGAAGAGGCGAATGCCGTTCGACTCGTAGGTCTGATCGCCTACGCCGCCCGACTCCTCGATCATCAGGCCATACTGGAAGCCCGAGCATCCGCCGCCCTGGACGAACACGCGGAGGCCGCTCTCGGTCTTGCCTTCTTCGGCCAGCAATTCCTGGATCTTGGACGCGGCCGCTTCGGTGACATGGATCGCGGGCGCCATGGGCGGCGCGACAGTCGGGACCGTCGGTCCGAGTTCGGTCTGCATGTGTGAAAACCCTCTGAAAATAGCCCAAAACCCAATACTGGGTCGGTCAACGTCTAGTCTATCAGATCCCTCACCACCGGGCCGGGGCGAGCTCAGCCAGCTTTTCGCCCGATTCCTGCTCGATATCCCGGTGGAGGCTGTTCCCATGCGCATCCATGGTGACGATGGCCGGGAAGTCCTTGAGGGTTAGATGCCACATGGCCTCGGGCGTCCCGAACTCCATCAGCGACACCCCGTCGACGCGCTCGATGCAGCGGGCGTAGTACTGGGCCGCGCCGCCGATGGCGTTGAGGTAAACCGCCCCATGCGCCTTCAGCGCC
Source organism: Vicinamibacterales bacterium (assembly GCA_036732565.1). Classification (GTDB taxonomy): domain Bacteria; phylum Acidobacteriota; class Vicinamibacteria; order Vicinamibacterales; family UBA2999; genus JAIVJN01. The sequence goes on along the minus strand of DAINCF010000514.1, from coordinate 1,855 downwards.
GCGAGGGTCTTGGCGCCCATGCCACCTTTGCCGACGACCGCGCGCACGCCGTACTTGCCGATGATGTCCGCTTGGTACGGCTCCTCGCGAATGCTCGTCGTCGGCCCGGCCGCCGTGACCCTCCAGCTTCCGTCGGGCTGCTTCGCCACGACCGGACCACAGTGATACAGCACCGCGCCGCGGAGGTCGACCGGCGGCTCGTGGCTCACCAGGTGATGATGGACGGCATCGCGACCGGTGTAGGCGGGGCCGGTCACGCGCACGACGTCACCGACCTTGAGCGAGCGGATCGTCGCCTCGTCGATCGGCGAGGTCAGCTGCACCTCGCGGCCCGTGCGCACGAAGCCGGCCTGATCGATCATCGAAACGGTCTCGCTCGACGGGTCGCGATAGAGCCACTGCTCGATCGAGCCGGTCTTGGCGCTCAGCACGACGCCCAGTCGCCGGAAGGCCCAGCAGTCGTAGGCCACGGACACGAAGAAGCTGGCGGGCAGGCGGTTGAGCACGCCGACCTTGCACCCGATGAGCGACACGCGGCCGCCGAACCCCATGGTGCCCACGCCGAGCGTGTTCACCGTCCGCATGATCTCGGCTTCGAGGTCGGCCAATCGCGAATCCGGATTCACATCGTCGAGGGTGCGAAACAGCTGCTCCTTCGCGTTCACGTAGCCCGAGGTGCGATCGCCGCCGATGCAGACGCCGATCGCTCCGGGCGCACAGCCCTTGCCCTGCGCGTGCCACACCGCGTGCAGGATGCACTTGCGCACGCCCTCGAGCGTTCGATCCGCGCGGCCAAGGTGCGGCAACTCGGTGGGCAACGAATACTGCGAGTTCATGTTCTCGCAGCCGCCGCCCTTGAGGATCAGCTTCACCTCGATGTCGTCACGCTCCCACTGCTCGAAGTGGATGATCGGCGTACCCGGACCGAGGTTGTCACCCGAGTTCTCTCCGGTCAACGAGTCCACGGAGTTCGGCCGGAGCTTGCCCTGCTTCGTCGCTTCCGCGATGGCTTCGCGGATCTCCTTCTTCATCCAGATCTGGTTGGCGCCGACCGGCGTCTTGATCTCGAAGGTCGGCATGCCCGTGTCCTGACAGATGGCGCCCTCGCCATCCGCGGCCTGATCGATGTTCTGCGCGATGATGGTCAGGGCCTGCCCCGCGCGTGAGTCTTCCTCTTCTTCAGCGCGCGCCGCACGCATCGCCGCCCGCACGTCGGGCGGCAGATCCGTCGACGTACGCACGATCAGCGACACGACCGACTCACGGAAGGCTGGGAGCATTCGCTCAGTATAATTCTCCGTAGGCCTGAGGCTCGAGACTCCGTAGGCCTGAGGCTCGAGACCTGGGGCTCGCGGCCCGTTGGGCCTGAGGCTCGAGCCGCCGGCCACGAACCCAGAAGGCCACAAGACGCGGGTCTCAGGCCATGAGCCGACTGCATCACAAACTGGCGTCTTATGCGTAGCGAACAGGACCCTCTCGGCGACTATGCCGTCCCGGATGACGCCTACTACGGCGTCCAGACGGCGCGGGCGCGGGATAATTTTCGCATCAGCGGGCTCACCGCCCAGCCAGGGCTGATTGCCGCCACTGCGCTCATCAAGCGGGCGGCCGCCGAGGCCAACCGTGCCCTCGGCCGACTCGACCCTCGCATCGCCGACGCGATTATCGCCGCGGCCGAGGAGGTCATCGCCGGCGCGCACGGCGATCAGTTCGTCGTCGACATCTATCAGGCGGGCGCGGGCACGTCGCACAACATGAACGTCAACGAGGTGCTGGCGAACCGCGCCGCGGAGATGCTCGGCGGCGCGCGAGGCGAGTACACGCTGGTCCATCCCAACGACCACGTGAACATGAG
>DAINCF010000513.1:0-5034 GCA_036732565.1 Vicinamibacterales bacterium | reverse complement strand
GCTCGCCGACCGCCGACAGCAGGCGTCGACAATGCTCGAGCGTAGCCCGCCCGACGTCGGTCACCACGAACGGCCTGGTCCGTCGATCGAGCAGCGGAGCCCCGACGTGGTGCTCGAAGCGCTGCACCCGCCGGCTCACCGCCGGTTGCGTCAGGTGCAATTCGCCCGCGGCGCGGCTGACCGATCCGGCGTCGACCACCGCCACGAATGTGCGCACGTCATCAACATCCACGTTCGGTATATTCACTATACCTACTATTCACTTGCGGCAATCAGACTCTCGTCGCTAGGCTCGAAGCATGACGACGGCGGTTCCGCACGTAGCCATCGAGCGCGTCCCTCGGTCCCGCCTTGGGAGTGTCGGTCTGGCGCAGGCGCCCTTCTCCAGCGTCTGCAGCGATCACATGTTCGTCGCGGAGTACCGTGACGGTGGGTGGAAAGACGCAGTCATTCGACCCTACGGACCGCTCCCGCTCGCGCCCAGCATCAGCGCGCTGCAATACGGCGTCTCGGTCTTCGAAGGCTTGAAGGCGCATCGTACGCCTGCCGGCCTCGTCGGGCTCTTCCGCCCGGCCGCGAACGCGGGACGGCTCAATCGGTCCGCGGCGCGCCTGGCGATGCCCGCGGTGCCCGAGGCGCTGTTCCTCGAAGGCCTTCGCGCGTTGGTGCGTCTGGACGCCGCCTGGGTCCCGGCACACGAGAGCGGCGGCGCGCTCTACATCCGTCCGTGCCTCTTCTCCATCGATGAGTCCGTCCGCGTCAAGCCAGCGGAACGCTTCCTCTTCGTCATCTTCACCTTTCCGTACGGCAGCTACTACTCCGCGCCCGTCGATGCGCTGGTCAGCGAGCGCTACGTCCGCGCGTATCCGGGCGGCACCGGCGACATCAAGCCGGCGGGCAACTACGCGCCCGGTCTGCTTGCCGATCGCGACGCGCACGCGGAAGGCTTTCACACCACGATGTGGCTGGATGGACAGGAACGCCGCTACATCGAAGAATGCGGGGTCTTGAACGTGTTCTTCCTGATTGACGGGACGGTCGTCACGCCAAGCCTCAATGGGACGATCTTGCCCGGCGTCACGCGAGACAGCGTCCTGACGCTGCTCCACGAAATGGGTCTCTCGGTCGAAGAACGCCGCATCGCCATCGATGACCTTCTCGACGCCTACGATCGCGGCGTCCTCCACGAATGTTTCGGCACCGGCACGGCCGCCACGCTGTCGCACATCGGCCGCATTCGATATCGGGATCGCGAGATCCGCTTACCGCCAGTGGATCAACGGAGCGTGGGCCCCGCGGCCCGCGAGCGCCTCGTCGCGATCGCCACCGGGCGCGCGCCCGACCCGCACGGCTGGGTCGAATACGTATGAGATTTGATTCTGCGGCGCCTTTCGAGAATCTCTTAATCCTTTGAATGGGCGGCCAAGAAGTCTTATCTGTGCCATCCGTAGTGGAAGGATCGAGGGTCAACGTGAAGCATTTCCTGTTGTTCTACACCGTCGCCGACGACTACGAGGCTCGGCGTCCCGACTTTCGCGGCGCTCATCTGGAGAAGGCATGGGCATCGCATGCGCGCGGGGAGCTGCTGCTAGGCGGCGCGCTGGTCGACCCCGTCGACACCGCGGTGCTCCTCTTCAAGGGTGAGTCGCGCGCGGTCGCTGAGGATTTCGCCAGAGCGGATCCGTACGTGGTCAACGGCCTCGTCCGCGACTGGAACGTCCGCGAATGGGTGACCGTCGCCGGCGATCAGGCCGTCAATCCCGTCCGGATAGGAGGTCACTCCATATCAGACTAGTGGTCCACGTTGAGCAAGGGCCAGCTCGCGCGCGGCACTCGGCTCGCTTCTTCCGCTTTCACCGCGCCTGCTCCCCGCTCGCGCGCTTGTCGTCTGACCCGTTCGCCAGCCCGAATATCGTGGCAGAGAGTGTTCGGATGGGCGTTCTGATCGTCGAGCGCCGCGGGCGCTGGATGTCCTCGAGTGTATTGGCGGCGGGGCTCATCGCTTGTGCTGTGCTCGCGGAGTTCGACAGCGACGATCCCCGCCTGAGGGAATCGCCGGGACAGTTCGTCGGTCCCTTCCTGGCGCTTTCCGATGCCGACATGGTGGCGACCGCTTATGTCGACGGCGCGCTGGAGCCGCTCGGGCATGGGCGCGACGAGCTCGCCTTGTTCGTTGACGGGCGCGTGGTGTCAACCGTTCCGGCGTCGAACTCGGTCATTAGCTGGCCGCAGGTCGTCGACGTCTCACCGGATGGACGTTTCGCGTTTACCGTGGAAACGAAAGGGCCGGCGGAACCGGGCGTGTCCGCGTATCAGAATGTCGTCAGGGATTTTCCCGAAGGCACGCGACTCGATGTCTTCGCGATCGAAGGCGACCAGATTCGTCACGTCGACGGCCGCGACGGGCTGGGGCGAAGCCTGAAAAGCGTCGAACACGTGCGTGAGGGTCTCATCCTCTTTGTGGCCTCCGGCTCTCCGGGAGCCGAGTTGGTCGCAGTCACGCTCTCCACGTCCGGCATGATCGATGAAGTCCGGACCATCGATCTCGACTTACCCGTGCGTGACGGGGATGCGGAGAAGACGATCAACGCGCTGCACGTCTCTCCGGACGGTACGACGCTGGCCGCCAACATCGCCAATCACCGGATTCAGTTCTACCAGATGGCGCTCGACGACGAAGGGCTACCCAAGAGTGTCGTTGCCTTTGGCCCGCCGACGCCGAACCTTGGCAGGCGCCTGTCGGTCGGCAAGTGGACACCGAATGGCCGCTACTTCGTCGTCTCGGATACGAATGGCGGCGCACCGGCGCTGGGGATGTTGGTGCAGGGTCCCGGGGCCATTACGGTGCTGCGCCCGCCAAGCGATGCCGGCACCGCACCGGAGATCGTCAGCCGTGCGAAGGTCGGGCGGTTTCCCGAGGGCTTTGATATCAGCCGGGACGGTACGCGCGTGGCCGCTGTCAACATGGAGCGCACCTACCTGCCGGAGAGTCCCCTGCTGACAGCTTGGCCTGGCCGACGGCTCTATTCAGTGTCGTTGCTGTCGCTCGATCCGGATACCGGCCGGCTCACGCTGCTGGACAGCATCCGGCAAGCCGGCATCCTGCCCGAAGACGTGCTGTTCGATGGCGAGGGCCACAACCTCGCGGTCGCCGTCTTCCATCGGCGCCGCGGGCTCGATCGCGGGCGCGGCTTCATCGACTTCTTTGCGATCGAGGAGGGCCGGCGGCTGGTCAGCCAGGGCACGACCCAGGCGGTCATGCGTGGCCCGCACGACCTCGTGCGCGTGAGGTAGCCTCACTTTCCCGCACAGATGACACAGATGACGAGGCCTGGAATCCGAGCAATCTGCGCCTGTCGAAAATCTCCTAATCCTTTGAATCGGCGGCCAAAGGTCTTTATCTGTGCCATCTGTGTTCAACGAGCGGCGACTCGTTGTAGGCTGACGGGTCTAGTGGGATGTACCGTCGAAATCACAAGCGGCCGTTCCGTAGGAACGGCCGGGATGCTGCTCGCCGAGCTTTCGGTAGATAGCAGTAGGCCTCTCGATACGTTCCATTGGAGTCTCGAGCTCGCGAGGAGAGGTCCCATGGGGTGTTGCAGGTGGCGCGCGGTCAGCGTGGCAATCGGTGCGGTCGTGGTGATGGGCACCGGGGCCTTCGCGCAATCGAAGGAGCATAGCCAACACGCACCGCCCGCCACACCCACCGAGCTTCCCAAATACGTCCGCGATCCCATTCCGCTCTACAAGACCGGCCTCGGTTGGTTCACGCGCAAGATCTCCTCGTCGAATGCTGAAGCGCAGGCGTTCTTCGATCAAGGCTTCCAGATGATGTTCGCGTTCGCGAAGCTCGACGCCGTGCGATCGTTTCGCGAATCGTGGAAGCGCGATCCAGAGTGCGCGATCTGCTATTGGGGCGAAGGATGGGCGTGGGGCTCGTATCTCAACGGTCCGATGACCGACGAGCACGCTCCCTTTGCCTATGCCGCGATGCAGAAGGCCTCCGCGCTCAAGAGCAAGGCCACGCCGGCCGAGCGCGCCTTCATCGAGGCGCTCTCCGTCCGCTACGTCAAGGATTTCGACGCGAAGACGCGCGTCGAGCAGGACAAGGCCTACGCGGAGGCGATGCGCCTCGTCTCCGAGAAATATCCGGCCGATCTCGACGCGGCGACGTTGTACGCAGACGCGCTCTTTCTGTTGGAGCCTCGACGCGGCAGGCGCGACCTCGATGCGCCGAACGTTCAGCGCCTCCATCGCGTGCTGGAGAGCGTGCTGGAGCGCGACGCCACGCACCCCGGCGCCTGCCATCTCTACGTGCACGCGACCGAGTCGACGGCGAAGCCGGCCAAGGCCGAAGTGTGCGCCGATTTCCTCGGCAGCAGCATTCCCGGCGCCAGCCACATCAATCACATGCCGTCGCACACCTTCAACGAAGTCGGGCGATGGGGCGATTCCGTGCGCGCCAACCTCGAGGCGTGGCACTCGGACTTGAAGGCCGCGGTCGGCGAAGGGTTCGCGATCTATCCGGATCACAACCTGCACATGCTGCTCTACGCGGCGTCGATGGATGGACAGGGCGCCATCGCCATACAGGCGGGCAGGGACTACGCCAAGAACACCGGCGACACGATGTACCAGGCGCTCACGATGATCCGGTTCGGCCGGTTCGACGAGGTGCTCGAGGTGACCAAGCGGCCCGAGCGCGAGCTGCCGGCCGGCGCCTGGGACTTCGCGCAGGGGTACGCGCACCTGCGGAAGGGCGATCCAGAGTTCGCCAAGGCCTATCTCGTCCGCGTGCGCAAGGCCGCGGAGACCTCGTCCGCTGAGTTTCGGACCCATCCCGCGAAGCCATTCCTGGGCGTGCTCGCCGGCATTCTGGAGGGCGAGATTGCGCGTGCCGCCGGCGATCTGCCGGGCGCCATCGCCGCGCTCGAGCGCGCGGTGACGCTGGACGATGAGCTGGAGTACGACGAGCCGGAGCCGCTGCCCTTCCCGGCGCGGCATTGGCTGGGGCCGGCGCTCCTCGACGCCGGC
>DAINCF010000512.1:0-5042 GCA_036732565.1 Vicinamibacterales bacterium | reverse complement strand
CTCGCGAGCCGCCCCTACATACATATTTGCCGCCCCTACTCGGCCCTCAAGGCGGTGAGGGGATCCACTCGCGTGGCACGGCGTGCGGGGACGTAGCAGGCCAGTGTCGCGATCGCGAGCAGCAGCAGTGGCACCGCGATGAAGGTGAGCGGGTCGGTCGGGCTCACCCCATACAGCATGGTGCTGATGACACGCGCGAGGGCCAGAGCGATGGCGAGCCCAACCACCACACCTGTGCCCGCCAGCGCCAACCCTCTGCCAAGGATGTGGCTGATGACACCCCCCGCCGTGGCCCCAAGCGCCACACGCACGCCGATCTCCCGCGTTTGCTGGCTGACGAGGTAGGACAGGACGCCGTACAGACCGATCGCGGCGAGCACGATCGCCAGCCCCGCAAAGCTCGCGAAGAGCGCGGCGGCCAGCCGGCGCTGCCAGATCCGATTGGCGACGCGGTCGGCGTACGGAAGCACGTCGAGGAACGATTGGTTGGGATCGGTCTCGCCGATGATGGTCGTCGCCGCGCGGGCGACGGTCGTCGGGTCGCCGGCCGTGCGGATCACGTAGTAGGGTCCCGCGGTCGCCGATTGCGTGAACGGTCGATACAGGTCGAACCCGGGCGCGGCGTCGAGCTCGTGCTGCAGCACCGGCGCCGAGACGCCGACGACGATGGGCCAGAGGTCCGGTTGTGCCGTGCTCTGCGATTGAATCCGTTGGCCAATCGGATCGCGTCCGGGCCAGAGCCGTGCGGCCAGCCGCTCGCTCACGATGACCGCCGGTGTGCCATCGGCGCGGTCCCGATCGTCGAAGCCCCGACCACGCTGGATGCCGATCCCCATCACGCTGAAGTAGTCCGGACCGATCTGATGCTGGTGGACGTAGGGATTTGACGCCTCGTCCTCACGGCTCTGACCGGCCACGCGGATCGCGATCGGATCCCGCGGCTTGCCGCTGAGCGGCAGATTGTTGTCGAAGGTCACGGCCTCGACGCCCGGCAGCGTCCGCAGGCGGTCGAGAACCTGTCGATGGAACGCGACCGTCTTCTCGAGCGTCCCATACGCCGCCCAACCGAGCTCGACGCGAAAGGTCAGCGTGTTCGCGGTGCGATACCCAAGATCGACGCGATGCAGATTACGAACGCTCTGCAGCATGAGGCTTGCGCCCACGAGGAGCACGAGCGCCAGGGCGACCTCGATGACGACCAGCGCGTTCCGGATCTGGCGGTGCTCCGCGCCGTCGGAGGAGCCGCGGCCACCAGCCTTCAATGACGCGTACGGCGTATCCGAGCTGCCGCGCAGGGCCGGTAACAGACCCGAGGTGAGTGCGGTGACCAGGGTGAGCGCGACGAGGTAGACGGCGACACCCAGATCGATCTCGACGGTCATCCATCCGGGCAGCTGCACGGGCACGAGCTGGGTCAGGAGCCGTGTGCCGGCAACCGCCAGCACGGCGCCGGCCAACGTGCCCAGCGTCGCGAACAGCAGGCTCTCGCACAGCGCTTGTCGAATGAGCTGCCACCGGCTGGCGCCAAGCGCCGCGCGTACGGTGGTCTCTCGATGCCGCGCGATCGATCGGGACAGCAGCAGGTTGGCGACGTTCACACATGCGACGACGAGGACCAGCATCACCGCCGCGAACAGCAGCCACACATAGGGCCGGACCTGAGCGGAGTACATCTCGCGAATCGGCGTGACCTGGAAGCGCACCCCAGCGTTGGAGTCGGGAAACTCTCGCTCCAGACGCCTGGCCAGCGCGTCGAGGGCTCCACGCGCCTGGTCCACGCTGACGCCGCCCGCGAGTCGCGCAACGACCAGCCGATCGCGTGCGTCGCGGCGCTCGTAATACTTCGGATCCGCGGCGATGCCGCTGCTGCGAAAGAGATCCGAGTGCGACGGGAAGTTGAACGACTGCGGCAGCACGCCGTAGATGGTGTAGCCAGGCGAGCCGTCGAGCGTCATGGTGCGGCCGACGATGTTGGGATCGCGCGCGAACCTCCGCTCCCAGAGGCCGTAGCTGATCACCAGGCCGAAGTTGCGTGTGCGGTCGAACGTGGCGGGGAACGCCGAGCCGATGAACGGCTCGACGCCGAGGACCCGGAAGAGATTGTGCGTGGTGATGGTCGCCTGCAGCTCCTCTGGGGTCCCGAACCCGCTGGCGTTGTACATGCCCTGATCGGTGTACATCGCCGCCTCTTCGATGACCGGAAGCGCGAGGAGCTCGTCGAGCTCAGGGGCTGACAGCGGTCCGCCATCCTCATCGCCGCGCACCGTGGTGACCCGTACCAGCCGCTCGGGATCCTTGAACGGCGGGTCGCGCAACAGCAGCCCGTTGACCGCGCCGAAGATCGCCGCGTTGGCGCCGATGCCGAGGCCGAGCGTGAGAATGACGAGGGCCGAGAAGCCTGGGCGGCGGATCAGAACGCGAGCGGCGTCGCGCACGTCGCGGAACAGCGCATCGGTCATGGTTGCGTGGGCGTTGGACCCGAGTCGGAAGCATGGCGCGCCAGGCTGGCAGCCTCGACCGCTTTCCGGTGAGTGACCCCTACGCAACGATGACTGGTGGCTTCCGACCGGCGAACAGGATCAGAACGTTTTGTCCTTCAGCGCGAAGAACGCGTCCCACTCGGGGTTGGTCGGCTCGCCGACGGTGCGACGGGCCACGTACTCGCCCAGCGTGATCCCGAACTTGAAGCCATGGCCGGAGCCGCCGCCCACGAGCCAGACGTTCTCGAGGGCCGGGTGCGGGCTGACGAAGAACTCGGAGTCCACACTCACCTCGTACTGACACACGCGAGTCTCCACCAGCGGTTCGTGCTTCAAGGCCGGAAACCAGCGCGTGAGGAATGCGCGTGCGCGCGTCACCTCCTCGGCGGTCGGCACGCGCTCCTGGAGATCGGGATCCACGATCACGTTGTCGATTGCGGGCGCGGATTTGAAGCCTTTGCCATCGATGCTCGGAAACCCGTATCCCGTGGGCATCGACCACGTCGGGAAGTTCGGGTAGCTGAACTGGGAATCACCTGGCGGTGTGCCGTAGTAGAAGACGACGCGACGCGGCGTGCGCAGGCGGTTGACGAGAACGTCTGGAAAGACCTTCCCAAGCCAGGGTCCGCAGGCGAACACGAACCTATCGGCGGCGATCCGCTCGCCCGTTGACAGTTGGAGATCGAGCAGCCGGCGTTCGCCTCGACGCCCAAGCTCGACCCGTGCCTCGATATACCGTCCACCCTTCTTTTCGAAGTTCCGTGCCACCGCCACGCACGATTCACGGGCCCGCAGCACGCCCGTGCCGGGTGTGAAGACGGCAAACGCGACATCGGTGGCGTCGAATTGTGGATAGCGGCGCACGACCTCGTCGCGGGTCAAGATCTCGTAGGCGATCTTCAGCCGGTCGAATGTCTTGCGCGTTTCGGTCAGCGCACGGGTCCACTCGGTGGCCAACTGCACCTGTCCCGTCTGGAGCAAGAACGTCTGCCCCCACTCGGCTTCCCGGCTGCGCCAGCGCTTCGTGGCCTCGAGGGCCCACCGCGTGTAGATCTCGTTGTCGCCGTAATTGGCGCGTAGCTGTCGCGTCTCACCGCCAGAGCTCGAGCGCGCGTTGCCCGGACCGTACTGGTCGATCAAGGTGACGTTCACGCCCAGTTCCCGGAGATACAAGGCGGTCCAGCCACCGAACGCACCGGCGCCGATGACGGCCACCTCAGAGGGCCTGGCGGTTGCTTCAGTCGAACGTTGTTGCGCCCGTGACGAGCGCGGTCTGCCCACGGCGGCGGCGGTGGCAGCCGCCTTCAAGAACGTCCTGCGGTTGATCGGGATCACCATGGCCAGCGAGGGTGGCAGAGCCTCGCGGACGGCGCACGGCGCATTCAATGAAGGTAGGGAAGAAGCCGTCTATACGACCGTATGGGCCGTTGATTGGATTCGCCGAACGACGTTCAGCTTGACTCCTGCCGTTTGACCTGCAGCGCTCTCGCGCCGCTGAAGCGGTCTTCCAGCAGCTCGAACGCGACCGGGTCGCCGACCTTGAAGCTATTGAACGACGTGCCCTCGGACAGGTCGCCGCGATGAAAGTAGATGTCGCGCCGATCGGGAAGGCGGATGAAGCCGTGCGCCTGGCCGACGAGGAGCTTCGCGATTCGTCCGATGGCCGGCGTGCCATGCGGCGCCGCTGGAGCGTTGTTGCTGCCGGCCGCCGCGTGACGCTCGCGGTTGATCGCGTTGACAAGATTCATGTGGTTCATCAGCCGACTCCCGCAGCAAAGACGTCCAGCCGCCCCTCAGTGACCCTTCGGCCGGGATTCGGCGGTGCTGGCGACGAGCGCCAACTCCTCTTCGAGCTCGGCGATCCGCCCAAACGCCTTGGCCTTGAGCGCCGCCGCCTCCTGAGCAATCGCCTCTTCACCCGCGCGCTCGACCTGCGGAACCCGGCGATCGAGGGCGGCAATCAATTCGAGCAAGAGACGTATGGTGTTTGCGTTCTCCACGAGCCCTCCGTGGCAAGGCCTTGGTGAGGGCTGAGGCCGGAATGGCGACAGAGACTCAGAAAAGCAGGAGAGGTCTGAAGTATACATGACGCGCGACGGACGAGCCGAAATGGAGTAAGATCAAGGTTCCCTTCATACGCCATTTTCGGCGTCTCGGTTCTCGTCTTCGTCGGCCTGCTGTGCGCTCAGGGAACGCTCCAGGCAATTCAGGAGCGTTTTCGATGTCGTTCTCCGAACTCGGGCTCTCGCCCGTTCTCTGTACTCCTCTCGCGCGCCTGGGCTTCACACGCCCGACGCCGATCCAATCACAATCGATTCCCCTGGCTCTCGGCGGCCGTGATCTCGTCGCGCGCGCGCAGACCGGCACGGGGAAGACCGCGGCCTTCGGCCTGCCGATGATCGACCGGCTCCTCGTGCGCGAGCCACGCGCGCGAGAGGTGCGCCGGCCGCGCGGCCTGGTCCTCGTGCCGACCCGCGAGCTGGCGATGCAAGTCCACAAGGCGATTGAAGACTACGGCGCGGTCGTGAACCTGCGCACGATGGCGGTATACGGCGGCGCACC
>DAINCF010000511.1:0-5076 GCA_036732565.1 Vicinamibacterales bacterium | reverse complement strand
GACGACGGGCACGGCCGCCGCGGCGCCTGGCGATGCGGGCCCCGGCGCCGACTGCGGTCGTCCTGTTGTCACCGTGGCCGACGACGAGCATGCTGTCAGCACGGCACTCACACAAACGAGCCCCCACAAGGGCCGCATTCCGGAACCGCGAGTCATCTGGAAGGCATTCTATGGCGTTGGTGCAACTACGGAAATGCGGACACGAGGATCCGGTCCCATCGCATCCTTCTCGGCAAGACGCAGTACGGGCTGCGCATCGACGTCGCCGGACTGCCGCTGACGCTGTGACGACTCTCAGTGCGGCGCTTCTCGGATCATCGCTGCTGCGCGATCGGCGAGACCGGCGGCGCCTCGGGGATCGAGGCGCCGTCGTGGCGCGGCTCCGACGCGCCGAAGTGCACGCCTCCCGGACCGCTCATCACCGCCTGGCCGTAGCCGAACGTCCCCGAGCGTGGCGCGACCACGCGCAACTCGTGTCCGCGCGAGCCGAGCTCGGCGCGGATGGTCTCGGGCACGAGCGCCTCGATCTGCAGATCGCAGCCATCGAAGCTGCCCTTGGTGAAGCGGCCCGCTTCGAGCGCCTCTTGAATCGTGAAGCCGTAATCGGCGATGTTCGACACGAACTGCGCGTGGGCCTGACCCTGGTTCCATCCGCCCATGATCCCAAAGCCGATCCGCTGATCGCCTTTCTCCATGAACGCGGGGATGATCGTGTGCAGCGGCCGCTTGCGCGGCTCGAGCGTGTTGGGCTGCCCGTTCTCCAGCGAGAACAGCCCGCCTCGGTTCTGGAGCATGAACCCGGTGCCGGGCGGCACCAGCCCCGACCCGAACCCGCTGTAGTTGCTCTGGATGAGTGACACGATGTTGCCGGCCTTGTCGATGACGGACATGTAGATGGTGTCGTGGCCTTGCGCGTCGGTGACGCCCGAGAGCACCGCCGGCTCCACCTTGCAGGACGCGCGCGCGAGGTCGATCGATTTTGATCGGAGCGTGGCCCGCGGCTTGCTCAGGAGCTCGTTCACCGGTATCCGCGAGAAGCGCGGATCGCCCACGTAGCGCAGCATGTCGGCGTATGCGAGCTTCTTCGCCTCGATCATCACGTGCAAGGCGTCGGTCGCGTGAAACCCGTACTCGCCGATCGGGTACGGCTCCATCAGGTTCAGCATCATCAACGCCGCGATGCCTTGCGTATTCGGTCCGATTTCGTAGACGTTCCAACCGCGGTAGCTCGTCTTGATCGGTGTCACCCACTCAGGCTCGTACTCCGTCAGGTCCGCGGCCGTCATCGTCCCGCCCTGCTCGCGCGAGATGGTGAGGATGGCGTCCGCGGTCGTGCCCTTGTAGTAGCCGTCGCGACCGTGCTGCGCAATGCGTCGGAGCGAGCCGGCCAGGTCCGGGTTCTTGAACACCTCGCCGGCCTTCGGGGCTCTCGCGCCGTCAACGAGATAGGTCTTGCGCGAGTTGGGATGCTCGCTGTGCATCTTCACCGAGTTCGCCCAACCTGCGGCCGTGCGCTCGGACAGCGGGAAGCCGCTCTCGGCGTAGGAGATGGCTGGCGCCAGGAGCTCCGAAAAGGGCTTCGTGCCAAAGCGGGCGCGCATGGCGTCCCAGCCGGCGACGACGCCGGGGACGGTCACCGAGTAGATGCCGCGTTGCGGCATCGTCTTGAGGCCTTTCGACTGGAGCAGCTCCACCGTCAACGCGGAGGGCGACCAGCCGCTCGCGTTGAGCCCATGCACCGTGTTCGTGTTCGCCTCGTAGTAGAGGATGAAGAGATCGCCGCCCAGGCCGTTGCCCGTCGGTTCCATCAGTCCGATGGTGGCGTTGGCCGCGATGGCCGCGTCGATGGCGTTGCCGCCGCGCTCGAGCATCTGCACGCCAGCGCGCGCCGCAAGCGGTTGGCTCGCCGCGACGATGCCGAGCGTGGTCGCGACCACGGAACGGCCGACAACCGGACGGCGGACGGGTACCTTGTCGCCCGCAGGCTCTTGCGCGACACCGTTGAGCGAGACGAGTCCGGCTACGAGGCAGGCGACCGCGATATTCCGAGCGCTCATCAGGACCTCCGATGTGATCGACAGGATTCTACGCCTCTCAGCCGCCGACCACGCACCGCATGGAGCGGATCGTTGCCCGCCTGCCGCCGGGAGATTTCACCTCGCCGATCGCTCGGCCGCTGGCAGCCGCACCGCCACCAGCGAACCGGGCACGGTTCCGCTGGCCACTTGCACGACAACGTACTGTCGACCACCGTGGAGATAGCCCATCATTCCATACTGGCCCGGGGCGGGCAGCTTCACCGTGCCAAGACGTTCGCCGGTGCGCTTATCGAGGGCGTACAGCACGGGCTCGCCGCCGGGCGCGGTGATGAGCAACGTCTTGGTCGCCAGCATCACCGCATGCGTGAGTTGACCCGTTGCAGGAAAATCGAGACCCTTCAGCCGCGGGTGATTCTTGATGTGTTCTGGCGTGTTGCCATTTGGTTTTTCCCACAGGAACTCGCCACTGGTCATGTCGATCGCGATGACGCGACTGTATGGCGGCTTCCAAATGGGCAATCCTTCTGGCCCGCTCAGATCGCCACGGTTGGCGACGACCCAGCGCGAAAGCGTCGTGCCGGTCGTCTTTGGATCGTCTGGCTCGTCCATCTTCACGCCCGGAACCACGTTCTCGGCACGGCACAGTCGCTGGGTTGTCACGAACAGGACGCCACTGTCAGGGTCGGCCACGGTCGGCCCGTTGATGTTGCTCGCACCGGCCGGACAGCTCACGAACGACCGCAGCCCCGAGGGATGGCCCACTTGAATCGGCGGCGTGAAGAGTGGACCGGTCTTGTAGTGCTTGATCGTCGCGATCGCTTCCTGACGCAGCTCCGGCGTGAAATCGATCAGGTTATCGACGGTCAGCTCTTGAATCTCGAACGCTTTCGGTTTCGTCGGAAACGGCTGCGTTGGCGAAAGCCGCTCGCCGGGAAGATCGGATGCCGCGACCGGGCGCTCGACGATCGGCCAGATTGGCGCGCCAGTTTCACGATTGAAGGTATAGGCAAATCCCTGCTTGGTGGTTTGCACGAGGAGAGGGGTACGTCGCCCATCGATGGCGACATCCATCAAGACGGGCGCCGTCGGATTGTCGAAATTCCAAATGTCATGGTGGACCGTCTGGAAATGCCACACACGCTGGCCCGTCTTGACGTCGAGCGCAAGGATGCTCGTGCCGAACAGGTTGTCACCGGGGCGGAACCCACCGAAAAAATCGATGGTCGGCGGGTTCGTGGGAATGTAGACGAGCCCGCGCTCAGGGTCAGCCGACATGGGCGCCCATGACGACACGTCGCCCGTGCGCTTCCAGGCATCGTTCTCCCACGTCTCGTGTCCGAACTCGCCGGGCCGGGGGATGACGTGAAACTTCCACAGGTGTTTGCCGCTCTTGGCATCGTACGCGAGGATGTCACCGGGGATATTCTCGATACGCGTCTGGTAGTAGCCTTGCTCGTGCACGTTGCCGACGACCACGACGCCGTTCACGACGATCGGCGGTGATGACGTCGACAGGTTGCCAAGTTCCCGCGGTAGGCCCTTGTCGGGGTCGTATTTCACACCCGATGTCAGCCATGGTTGCCAGTCACGCACCAGGTCCGGCAACAGGTCGACGACGCCGCTCGCCGGAAACCCAGGCAGCGGCACGCGCGTTCCCCAGTTCTCGATGTGCTCCCCAGTCTTGGCGTCGAGGGCGTGAAGGAAGAACGCTGGTGAGGTGTAGTAGATCACGCGCCGGCCATCGATCTCGCCATAGGCCACACCCTTCCCGTAGTTGTTCCTCATGCCGCGATCAAAACGGGTCGTGTGCGGTTCGCGATACACCCACAACGTTTCGCCCGTTGCGGGATCGATCGCCGCAACGGTCCGACGCTCGCCGGCCACGGTGTAGAGCACTCCGGCGACGTAAATCGGCGTCGAGCGGAAGATGTGATCGACCTGCGGTCCGAAATTGTCGCCGCGCCACGTCCAGGCAACCTCGAGCTTCTCGAAGTTGGCCGCGGTGATCTGATCCAGAGCTGAGTATCGTGTGTGGTGGACGTCGCCGCCGATGTAGCGCCATTCGCCGACGGGTTCCGTACGAGCCTGTGCCTGGAGTCCGAACCCCGCCGCAGTCAGTCCTGCACTGGCGAGAAGAGCGACGGCTGCACCACTACCCAAACGCGTCAATTGCTGGGATCGCGATTGCATCGGTACTCCAGGCGCCTGTCCACCGCGGCTGCTTCTGCACTCGGCTTGCGGCGTCAACGTCGCCAGTATAGAGGTTGCCGAGGTGCTCGATTGCGCGAGTGCTCGAACGCTTTTCGGGCTCATCCGGACGGAGTGATCCGGAAGGCCACCTCACGCGTACACGCACGCTGTTGCTCACTCGGTAATCGCGCGGATGACTCGGCACGGATTGCCTGCGGCGAATACGGCATCGGGGACATCTCGCGTGACGACGCTGCCAGCTCCGATCACCGCTCGAGAGCCGATCCGTACGCCGGCGAGGATAACCGCGCCGCCGCCCACCCAGACGTCGGACCCGATGTCGATCGGCTTGCCGAATTCTTCCCGGCGCCGTTGCTCAGCGTTGAACGGGTGCAGTGGCGTGTAGATCTGCACCGCTGGCCCGAACAAGGTGAAGTCGCCGATTCGCACCGGGCAGACGTCCAGCACGATGCAGTTGAAATTGAAGAAGACCCTCTCGCCGAGTTCGATATTCGCTCCGTAGTCGCAATAGAACGGCGGTTGCATCCACACACTGTCGCCGCCCTTCCCAAACAGTTCGCGCAGAATGCGACGACGTTCCGCTTCCTCCGATTCGCGTGTGGCGTTGAGCTGCTGACACAGATCGCGTGCCTGCGCACGCGCTGCCACAAGCTCCGGATCGAACGGGTCGTACAACTCGCCGGCCAACATCTTCTGGCGCTGAGTGGGCATCGTCGTGGACCGTATCACGCGCCGGGCGGACGCATCGAGGGCTACTTCGGGCGCCAGCTCCTTCTCGGACGGCTCGTAGAGCTTGATGTCGTCGGGCACGAGCTTGATGTCGCCG
>DAINCF010000510.1:0-5077 GCA_036732565.1 Vicinamibacterales bacterium | reverse complement strand
CAAAGCGTGGCCAGTACGTCGGCCATGCCGCCAGCCACGCCAGCAACGGTTGGCGCGTTGCTGTAGGTGCGAGCCGTCGCCGCACGCGAACGCCACGCCTCGAGATCGGAGTCGCTCCACGAGCTCGAGACCGTTTCCACTCGCGCCAAGATCTGCGTGACGGCGGTCGGCACGTCGGCGCGCGCGATGACACGCGCGGGGTAGTTGGCGCCCAGCACTTCGTCCGACGCGTCGATGTGCACGAGGCGGTCGGCGGGCAGCTCCAGTCGGAATCCCGCGGTTCCGTTGTGACCGAACTTCACGCCGAGCACGAGCACCGCATCGGCCGCGCGACAGAGATCGTTCATGACGCGGACGTCGTGGATGCCGTACTCGAACGGCAGCACCCGCGGATGGTCCTCGGGGACAATGCCTCGGCCCGAGCTGGTCGCGACGGCGATGGCGCCGAGGCGTTCGATCAGACGTCCAACATCATCCGCAGCGGCGGCCGCGCCCTGCCCGACGAGCACCACCGGCCGGCGCGCGGACGCAAGCAAATCGACGACGGCATCGAGATCGGCGGCTGGCATGGCCGGCGGCGACGCCACCGGCGCACGACGGCCCACGGCGCCCGGCACGTTCTCTTCCAGAATCTCCGCTTGAATCTCGATCACGACGGGGCCGGGCTCACCCTCGACGGCGATCCGATACGCCTCGCGCAGGCGCTCGGGGAGCGACGCCATCGACTCGATGCGCACGAACGCCTTGGCGATCGGCGCCGACAGCGCCGCCTGGTCGATGTCTTGAAACCTGAAGCGATTGCCGCGCGACGGGCGCGGCTTGACGACGATGAGCAGGAGCGCGGCGGAATCGAAGCGCGCTTCGGCGATGCCGGTCAACGCGTAGGTGAATCCCGGACCCGGGATCGTCGAAATCGCCGCCACGCGTCCGGACGATCGGTAGTAGCCGATCGCCATGAACGTCGCGGCCAGCTCGTGCGTCGAGACCACCGTGCGCAGGCGCGAGGTGCGGAACGCCTCGTAGAGCCAGACAGTCTGCGTGCCGGGCAAGCCGAAGACCGTATCGACGCCGAGCTCGCCGAGCGTATCGCACAGGACGCTGGCACCGCTGACCGTGTCCACGCTCATGTTGGCCGTCTCGCCAGCAGTTTCCAGCGGGCGCTGATGCGCGACTGCAGCGGCTCCAACGACGGGCCGGGATCGTCCGGCGAGAAGATCGCCTGCCGGCCGAAGATCCAGGAGCGCAACCACGCCGCCGTCGTGAGATCGCCGCGAGCCTTGAGATGTCGATACGCCAGCTTGTCGTAGGCCAGGTAGCAGTACGGCACGTCGGTCTTGTACGACTCCACCGGCGTAATCGGCAGGCCGAGGGCGTCACGATACGCCATCGACACGACGTCGACGCCGCACATCGTGGCGAACTCGACGAACCACCAGGGCCGGCAGTTCACCTCGAGGATCTTGAAGACGCCGTCGCGTTCGTCCTTCTTGAACTCGCCCGAGAAGATGCCGCGGTACTTCACACCCGCCATCAAGGCACGAATCGTCTCGACCGCGCCGCGGACCTCGTCCAGCGGGACGGATCGCAGCATCGTGCTGTTGCCGAAATCGACCGGATACATCCGGATGCGCCGCCGAGCCACCAGCGCGGTGATCCGTCCGGTCCGATCCATGAAGCCATCGACGAAGTAGTGATTCGTGGGCGGACCAGGAATGTACTCCTGCACCATCACGTCGAGATTGGCCGCCCTGACCAGCGCGAGCTTCTCTCGAAGATCGGCCACCGAGGTCGTCGCGAAGGCCTTGCGCTGAAACTGGCGGTTGAACGCCTGCGAGTCGCACGGCTTCAGAAAGCTGTTGGCCGGAATGGTGTCGCCGAGCGCATCGACGTCGGCGTCCGACGACACGAGGCGCGTCCAGGGATGCGGCAGGCGGAGCTCTGCGAGCACCTGGGCAAACCGCCACTTATCGAGCATCGTGTCGAGCACCGATTGGCTGGTGACGCTGGCGGGAAACCGGTCGGTTCGCGGCGACGACCAACCGGCCACTTCGTGGCACCAATGATCGGAGCACGCGATGGCCACGGCCTTCGTCAGCGGCGACGCTTCCAATGCTGGCACCGCTTCTGCAGGGAGCAGTGGCAGCGTGCCGGACGCCGGATAGCGACACCAGCGCGAGGCCTCGACGAAGGGCGGTTGCTTGTGGGCGCAGAGGACCGGGATGCCAGCGCGCCCCAGTGTGCGGATCGTGCCCAGCACAGTCAAACCTGCCCCGAACACGATGGCTGGTGTGACGGGAGGCGTTCGCGTCATGCCGGATGAAACTCGAAGCTTACTACGTACACGGACGAGTTGGGTGCGCTATCCTGTGTCGGTCCCGATCATCCCCCGAAAAGGATCGTTTTGATGTCGTCTGCCGTGAAAGCTCTACTGCGCGGCGCGATTCGTCGCGTCGGCGGAGGGCGGTTTCTGCCGCCGCGTCGTGCCGAGGAAGTGAGCTGGGAAGGTCGCAAGTGGGGCCTCGGCATCTTCGCGGGGCCTTCGCCGCTGGCGCTGCGACCGATGTCCGGCGTGCGCAATCCGGTGCTCACCCACGAGCACGTCACCGACCTCGACGCCACGGTCGTGGCCGACCCGTTTCTGTTCTCCGCGAGCCCGCGCGAGCACTACTTGTTCTTCGAGGCGTACGATCGCCCGAGACAGGGCGGTGTGCTGTGCGTGGCGTCGAGCGCGGACCTGCGAACGTGGACCTACGAGCGGATGATCCTCGCGGAGCCGTTCCATCTCTCGTTTCCGTACGTGTTCGAGTGGGACGGCGCGCACTACATGGTGCCGGAGAGCTGGAAGGCCGGCGCGGTCTTTCTCTACAAGGCCACGCGCTTCCCGTACGAATGGCGTCGTGAAGCGACGCTGCTGAGCGGCCCGTATCTCGTCGACTCCGCCGTGTTCCATCACGACGGTCGCTGGTGGATGTTCGTGGAGACGAACCCGTCACGGGTCGGCGACACGCTGCGGCTCTACCACGCGCCGGCGCTGCAAGGTCCGTACGAAGAGCATCCACGCAGCCCGATCGTGAACGGGAATCCGATCATCTCGCGGCCCGCGGGCCGCGTGGTGCGCTCGAACGGGCAGCTGCTCCGCTTTGCTCAACGCTGCGTGCCGACCTACGGCCTCGACGTCTCGGCGTTCGAGATTACCGAGCTCACCGAGCGCACGTATACGGAGCGCCCCGCGGCGGACGCGCCGGTGTTGGCCGGCGCCGGCTGGGGACACTGGAACCGGTTCGGCATGCATCACCTGGATGCGCATCTTCAGCCAGACGGATCGTGGGTCGCGGCCGTCGATGGTTGGACCAACTACGATCCGGATCGCGATCGCCGTCCATGAAGATCGCGGTCATCGTCGACAGCTTCCCGAAGATCTCGGAGACGTTCATCCTGGCGCACGTCACGGGGCTGATCGACCGCGGCCACGACGTCGACATCTTTGCGTGGGAGCAGGGCGATCTCGAGGTCCAGCACGCCGACGTCGGGCGCTACAAGCTGCTCTCGCGCCTGTCGATTCTCGCGCCGCCCGTCGGCAAGCTGGCACGCGTGGCGAGCGCCGCGAAGCTGCTGTTGCGCAACGGCCACCAGGCGCCGGTGCGGCAGTCGCTCAACGTCAAGCGCTACGGGCGCGCGGCCAGCTCGCTCAGGCTGCTGCATCACGTCACCCATCTGGTTCAGGGCTACGACATCATCCACTGCCATTTCGGCCCCAACGGCGAGTTCGCGTCACAGCTCAAGGGCATGGGCGTGACCAGCAAGGTGGTGACGACGTTCCACGGCTACGACATCCGGATGGGGAAAGAAGAGGGGCCGGGGATCTATCGCACGCTGTTCGAGGCCTGCGATGCCATCGTGGCGATCTCTCCCTACAATCGGTCGAATCTGCTGGAATTCGGCGCCGACGAACGGCGGATCGTCGACGTGCCGCTCGGCATCGACCTGGGACACCAGCATGTCTGCACGCCGCGGCGCGACGCCAGTGAGCCGCTGCGGATCATTACGGTGGCGCGGCTGAGCCCCGAGAAGTGCCTCGATTCGGGCATCACGGCGATCGCCGCGCTGAAACAGCAGCGAGCCAATCTGCACGTCCGCTACGAGATCATCGGCGATGGGCCGCTGCGCGGGCGGGTCGAAGCCCGCATCGCCGAGCTCGGACTCCAAGATGACGTGGTCCTCCTCGGATCGCAGAACCAATCCGTGGTGCGCGAGGCGCTGGCCCGCAGTCACGCGTTCCTGCTGCCGAGCATCGCCGAAGCGCTGCCGATGTGCCTGATGGAGGCGCTGGGCGCCGGACTGGCGGCCATCGCCACGAACGTGGGCAGCGTGGATCAGATCGTCATCGATGGCCGCACGGGGCTGCTCGTCCCGCCACGCGACGTCGAGGCCATTGTCGATCGGCTCATGCTGCTCGCGGACATGCCCAGCATTGCCGCCAGCCTCGGGCAGGCCGGTCGCGAACATGTTCTCCGCGCGTTCGATCACGACAAAGAGATCGACTCGCTCGTGCATCTCTACCGCACGCTCGTCGCCGATCAGCCCCTCAGCGCGCACGCATCATAGTCTCGAGGCGTGAGGCTTGGCGCTTGGGCTTGGGCGCTTGGAGGCCCAAAAGCGCGTTGCGAAATTGCACGCGGCCTCCCGTAGCGCAGGCCTTCAGGCCTGCTCAAGTGGCCGCGAGCTGCCTTGCCAAGGCAGGCCTGAAGGCCTGCGCTACGTACGATTTCCGGGCCGTTGTCACTCGTGCCGCAACACCGTCATGGGATCGACTCGCGCGGCTCGCGCGGCCGGCAGCCAGCAGGCGGCCAGCGCGCAGGCGGCCAGGCCGATGACCATCACCACGAGGACCTGCGGATCCGTCGGGCTGACGTCGAACAGTTGCGGACCCGCCAGCCGTGTCAGCACCAGCGCCCCGAGTAGGCCAAGCGCGCACCCGGCGCCGACGACGATCAGCCCATGCCGCAGAACGAGCGCCAGCACGTCCCGGCGCTGCGCCCCGAGCGCGACCAGCACGCCGAACTCCGACATCCAACGG
>DAINCF010000509.1:0-5082 GCA_036732565.1 Vicinamibacterales bacterium | reverse complement strand
GACAACTCGGTTGGACGCCGACGCTGCGCAGCATCGCTGGCAACATGCCGCGGCTCCTCGAAGAATTCCGCGCGTCGCGGCGCTAAGCCTGTTCCGAACCGTACGCAGCGCAGGCCTTCAGGCCTGCCCGAAGCGGCTGGCAGACCTGAAGGTCTGCGCTAGGTCCGCAACGGCGAGGGCCGGTTAGCGTCGCTCGCGCTCCAAAGCATCCAGTCGCTGCCGAAGCGCTTCGAACTCGCCGGCCAGCGTCGCACGCTCGCGCTCGAGGCGTTGAATCTCGGCAAGCAGCAGGGTCGGGAGCACGTGGTACTTGACGCTGGTGTTCGTCCGTCTTTGTCGCGAATCCCGAGGGCCGTATTCGCGCTCCCCGATGAGAGTGCGCTCAAACTGAACACTCCCACTCCGGTGTTGTGCTGGCCGCTGGTGGAGGCTCCCAGGACGAACGCACCCACAGCGGTGTTGTTGGTGCCTGTGGTGTTGACAGCGAGAGTCGAGGCTCCGAGTGCTGTGTTGAACAGGCCTGTGGCGTTGGCGCCCAGGGCCCCGTTCCCGACAACGACGTTGCCGCCCGACACCTCGTGGGTGTGACTCGGGCTCGGTGGCCGCGCCGTCCCGGGCGTCGGTGCCGGAGGGTTGAACACGAACATCCCAGTGTTGCCGTCGCTGTCTTGCCAAGGTCCACCGGTCGTCGCGAGGTTCAGGGCGACGGTGACATGAACAGGCCTGGCGTCGAGTGTGGTGACGATGGACAGCCCAATGCCGATTGTGCCGTCAGGATTCGCAAACGCGGTACCGACGACCGACGCGGGCCGCGCCGCATTGATCGTCATAGCCGTCGAGCGTCAACGTATTGCCGATTTGTGTCACGGTCAGCGTGACGACGTTGCAGTAGGGCGCGAGCTGAAACGGAAACGTACCGATCGACTGCGCGGACACCGCCGACGCGTACAGGACGGCGGCGACGAGGAACACCAACCCGCGCGTGACGAGGCGAAGCATGGGACCTCCTTGAGTGCGGAGGGCCCGATGCTACTACTGTTGCCGTTGCAGGAGCACTCGCATCTGCTGGCGTAGCTCCTGGATCTCCCTCGCTTGCGAAGCGCGCTCGCGCTCGAGGCGTTGGATCTCCGCGAGCAGCAGCGTTGGCAGCACGTGGTACTTCACCGAGTAGGGCTGTCCGTTCTCATCGCGAATCACCAACTCCGGTATCACCTCCGCGACCTGCTCGGCGATGAGGCCGAACTGCACGGCATCTCCGCGCATCTGCTCGGCCGTATAGCGGAATGAAACCGGCTCGAGACGGAGCACCGCACCTTCGATGTCGTCCAATGGACGGACGTCCTGCTTGAACCGCGCCGACGAGGTGAGATGGCCGAGCTTTCCGGTCGCGTCCACCAGCACCGGCGCATCGGAGTTGCCGTCGACGCTGCCACTGCGTATGCCGGCAATGTAGGTGGACGTCTGGTTACCCGGCGTGCCGATCCGGATGTGTCCACTCTCGCTGCCGGCCGGCGAGGGACCCCGATGGCTAATGTAGATGTTGCTATTCCCCGACGTCAGTTGAAAGCCCGCTTCCGCGCCGATCGCCACGTTGGAGCTCCCGGTCGTTGTGTCGTACAGCGCCAAGGTTCCCAGGGCCGTGTTGTTCGTGCCTGACGTGGCAGCAAGAGTACTGGCGCCAACCGCGACGTTCTGCTGCCCCGTGGTCGCCTCGGCCATTGCATTGAATCCCACGGCCACGTTGCTGTCACCAGTGCTCTGCACCAATGCCGCCGCTCCAAGGGCGGTGTTTCCAATGCCAGTGGTAACGCTCTGCAAGGCGCCCGCGCCTACTGCGGTATTCAGCAGGCCTGTCGTCAGTACCCGGAGCACACCAGATCCGAAACCGGAATTCGCTCCTCCGGTGGTCACGCTTCCGAGGGTGAGCGGTCCAACAGCCACGTTGCTCGACCCGGCAACAGCGTGCGTGTGGTCGCTTCGAGCGACGGTCACGGCGGTCCCGGGTCCTGCGAAGTCGACGGAGAGGGACACCGGGCCCGTCACTCCGCCGCCGTTGAGTCCTGGTCCGGAAGTTACGCTAGAAATGAGCCCGCCTGTTGGCGGTCGTGGCGTGCCCGGCGCGGGAGAAGCGGGGTTGAAGACGAACGTGCCGCTGTTGCCGGCGCTGTCGCGCCAGGGCCCGCCGATGCTTCCCAGGCCCACCGTGACGTTGACATGCACCGGCGCCGCTCCCGGTGTCGCGATGATGGAAAGCCCGAGGCCAATCGACCCGTTCGGATTGACGAATGCCATGCCGCTCACCGGCGCGCGCCCACCGCCACACTGATCATCGAACCCGCCAAGGACGAACGCGCTCCCGACCTGTGTGACGGCAAGAGTGGCGACGTTGCAGAACGGCGCGAACTGCCAGCTGAACGTGCCAATCACCTGGGCCACCTGCGCGCCGGCCGCAGACGGCAGCAGGACACCGTGAACGACGGCCAGGCCCAGCAGCGAGACGAGGTGGATTCGACGATGGAACATGGTCGCGGCTCCTTCTGTAGTCGATGCGGGATCGTAGGGGAAGGGGGAGCCGCGAAGAAAGTAGCCTTTTAGGGGACCTTGATATCCTGAGTGCATGATTCGACGGATCGCGATGCTGGTTGCGGCGGTGTCGATTGCCGGGTGCGGAGGTGGTCAGACGTCGTCACCACAGGCGCCTGTCCCCACAGGCCCGGCGGAACAGGAGATTCAGGAGAGCTCCCTCGAGGCCCACATTCAGACGCTCTCGAGCGATGAGTTCGAGGGGCGTGCGCCGGCGACGCGCGGAGGGGAGCTCGCGACGAGGTATCTCGCGACCGAGCTCGAAACGCTTGGCGTCGAGCCGGCCGGCGAGAACGGCACGTTCTATCAACAGGTGCCGATCGTGGAGTCGATGGTCGATCCGAGTTTCTCCGTGAGCGTGGCCGGTCGCACCTATCGCTATCGCCAGGATGTTGTCGCCTTCTCAGGCGTCGAGGATCCGAAAGTGCCGGTGCAGGGTGATGTCGTCTTCGTCGGCCACGGCATCGTCGCCCGCGAGCAGAAGTGGAACGACTACGCGGGCGCCGACGTGAAAGGGAAGTGGGTGCTGATCATGGTGAACGATCCACCCGCACCCGCGAGCGAGCCCACGTTGTTCGGCGGCCCGGCGCTGACCTACTACGGACGCTGGACCTATAAGTACGAGGAAGCCGCGCGTCAGGGGGCGGCGGGCGCGTTGCTGATTCACACCGACGAGTCGGCAACGTATCCGTGGCAGGTGGTGCAATCGTCGTGGACCGGCACGCAGTATGGACTCCCGCCCGCGCCAGGTGCGCCGGCCTTGGGCATCAAGGCGTGGATGACCAACACCGCCGCGACCGATCTGGTCAAGCGTGCCGGGAAGAACCTCGACGAGCTGCGCAAATCCGCCTCGACGCGCGGGTTTACGGCGGTGCCGCTCGGTATCCGCGCCTCCGCCACGCTGCAACAGAAGTCCGCGCGGAAGACGTCGCCGAACGTCATCGGTGTCGTCAAGGGCGTCAACGAGCAGCAAGCCGTGGTGTTCACGGCGCATTGGGATCACTTCGGCATGCGCGCGCCGCAACCGGGAGATAAACCGGACGCGGACCGGATCTACAACGGCGCGTACGACAACGCCTCTGGATGTGCTGGACTGATCGAGATCGCCAAAGCGGTGACGCGAGCGGGAACGAAGCCGCCTCGATCGATGTACTTCGTGTTCACCACCGCCGAGGAATCAGGGCTGCTCGGCTCCGAGTACTTCGCGACCCACCCGCTCATCCCGATGAACGCGCTCGCCGCGAATATCAACGTCGATGGCATCAACTACCTGGGACCGACGCGCGACCTGGTGCTGCTCGGCGCCGATCGATCGTCACTCGGACTGATGGCCGAGGCCCTGGCGAAGGAGCGGGAGAGAACGATCGGCCCGGATCAACATCCCGAGCGCGGATACTTCTTCCGCTCCGATCATTTCCCCCTGGCCAAGGCCGGCGTGCCGGCGCTGTCGATCAGCGAGCCGCGCGAGTTCACAGGACCCGATGCGGCGGAGCTCAAGAAGCGTCAGGAAGCGTACAACAGCACCGATTATCACCAGCCGAGCGACGAATTCGATCCCACCTGGGACTTCACCGGCGCCGTGAACGATCTGCGTTTTCTGGCGCAGCTCGCGTGGCGCGTCGCGGCCGAGACGAACATGCCGACATACAATGTCGGGGATCAATTTGCGAACGCACGGCAAGGACGATAGCCACGAAGGCACGAAGGATAAGGACAAGGACAGCCACCAAGGCACCAAGTCACCAAGGCACGAAGAAATCGAACAATTGTTAGAAAGACCTTGGTGTCCTTGGTGCCTTGGTGGCCAGTCCCTTCGTGTTCATCGTGTCCTCGTGGCTAACGTGATCCTGGAGTAATGATGTTGACATCCGAGCTCGTCTCTCTTTCCGAGATTCATGAGGCGTCGGCGCGCATCCGGCCGACCGCCCGCGTGACGCCGCTCATCGAGGTCTCGTTGACCGACGCGGTTGACGCGCGCCGGCTGTGGCTGAAATGCGAGAACTTCCAGCCGATGGGCGCGTTCAAGATTCGCGGCGCCTACAACATGCTGGCGCAACTGCCTCGGGACGTGTTGGATCGTGGTGTCATCGCACACTCGTCCGGGAATCACGGACAGGCCGTGGCGCTCGCGGCGCGGGCGCTCGGGGCGCCGGCGGTCATCGTGATGCCGACCACGGCGCCTCGCGTCAAGGTGGAGGGCGTGCGCAGCTACGGCGCGGAGGTGCAGTTCGCGGGCACGACCTCGACCGACCGAAAAGAGCACGCCGAAGCCGAAGCCGCGGCGCGCGGACTGACCATGGTGCCGCCGTTCGACCACCCGTGGATCATCGCGGGGCAGGGCACGGCCGGATTGGAAATCCTCGATCAGCTCCCGACCGTCGGCACCGTGTACGTGCCCGTCGGCGGCGGCGGCCTCAGCTCCGGCGTGTCGACGGCCATCAAGCTGTCGAGGCCGCAGGTCCGCGTCGTCGGCGTCGAGCCCGCAGGCGCCGCGAAGAT
>DAINCF010000508.1:0-5144 GCA_036732565.1 Vicinamibacterales bacterium | reverse complement strand
GTGGCGGCGAGCTTCTTCGCCGCCAGCGTCGGCACGGAAACCTCGGGTTCGATCTTGAGCCCCTCGAACGCGAACATGATCGTCGGCATCAAGCCGACCGTGGGTCGCATCAGCCGCTGGGGCATCGCGCCGATCACCGCGGACCAGGACACCGCCGGGCCGATGGCGCGCACCGTCATCGACGCCGCGATTCTCCTGGGCGCGATGGAGGGCGCGAGTCCCGATCCGAACGATCCGGCCACGAACACGTGCACCGCCCCGCCCGGCCGCGACTACACACGCTTCTTGCGCCTCGCCGGCTTGCGCGGCAAGCGCATCGGCATCCCGCGCGCCAGCTTCTATACGCCAACAGTCAACCCAGGGACGGGCCAGATGGCCGGCGGGCTCAACGCCGCGCAGACGGCCCTTGCCAACGAAGCCATCGAGATCCTGAGGCGTGAGGGCGCCGTGATTGTCGATCCCGCGGAGATCCCGAGCATCGTCGATGGGAATCCCAACAACAGTCAGCTCGCGTGGGGCGTGTGCTCGGGTCTCGCCAACGCCAAGGGGATGGACGCGAACTGCTCGGTGGTGTTCAAGTACGGGATGAAGCGCGACTTCAATCTGTGGCTCGCGTCGCTCGGCGGCGGGGCGCCGGTGAAGACGCTGACCGAGCTGCGCAACTACAACCTGGCGAACCGTCCACGTGGGGCGATCAGGTTCGATCAGGCGCAGTTCGACATTTCAGACGAGATGAACCTGGTCACCGATCGCGCACGCTACGAAGCGGATCGAGCCAAGGACATCTTCGTCGCGCGCACGCACGGATTGGATGAAGCGATCGCCGTCCACCGGCTCGACGCGCTCTTCTTCCCGGGCGTGTCCAGCGCCGGCATCGCCGCGCGCGCCGGACATCCGACCATCACCGTGCCCTTCGGCTTCATCCCGAACGCGCCCACGCCAGCGTTCCCGGCCGGCTTCGACGCCAAGCCGGGCCCGTACAACATGAGCTTCACCGGCCCGGCCTGCAGCGAGCCCGCACTGCTCGAGATGGCCTACGCGTTCGAGCAGGCGACGAAGCGGAGAGTGCCGCCGTCGCAGTTCCCATAGGCCTCGCGCTCGTCCGGGCGCTCGGAGGGCCGACTCACTTCGTCGGATGGCGTCGCGCCTACGGCGCTCCGAAGGCGGCGGCTTCCGGCCGCCGAAGGTCGAGTTGCCACCCTTCCACGCGAAGCGAGTGGCCCTCCGAGCGCCGAAGGCGCAAGGCCTTCGCGCGAACGAAGTGAGCGCGCCTACCGAGCGCGCGAAAGCGCGCGAGGCCTTATCTCCACTTGATATTGCAGCCGAGGCTCGGCCGCTGCTCTGGCGAGACCGAGCCATCGCCCTTCACGGCGTCCAGGGCGGCGCGGAGGTCGCGGCCGGTGACGGGGACGCCGCTGTTCGGGCGGCTGTCGTCCAACTGGCCGCGATAGACCAGCTTCATGTCGCGGTCATAGAGAAAGAAGTCGGGCGTGCACGCGGCGTCGAACGCGCGCGCGACTTCTTGCGTCTCGTCGAACGCGTACGGAAACGAGAACCCGACCTCGCGCGCCTGCTCGGCTAGACGCTCGGGCGCGTCCATCGGATGCGAGAGGGGATCGTTCGATCCGACGGCGAGCAACCCGATGCCGCTTCCGGCGTAATCGCGGCCGAGCCGCGCCAGCTCGTCTTGCACGTGCTTGACGTAGGGACAATGACGCGACAGGAACATCACGAGCAGCCCGCGCGGCCCGCGGACGACATCGCGCTGAACGGTCGTGCCCGACACGACGTCACGCAGCGCAAACTGCGGCGCCGGCGAGCCGAGCGCGAGCATCTTGGATGATGTAGCAGCCATGCCCCCAGTCTAGCGGAGCGTGGCGCGCTTACGCTTCCTTCTCCCTGAGCTGCATGGTGGGCTCGGGCTGCCAGTCGACGAGCCGACCGTCCTTCGGGATCTTGAGCGCGACCGGCGTCACGCCGGCCGGCAACGGCACGGCCTTACGCGGGTTGGCGTAGACCGCATGCTTGCCGTGCTCGCGGTACCACTCTGCCACCGTCGCGTTGGCGTGCATCTTCTCGACGACCTGCCGCCAGCCGACGCCCGTGTTGTAGGCGCAGAACGAGATCTCGCCCATCTGCGTCGCGTAGGGGATGATGCACATCTCCGTGCGACGGAAATCGTAGGTCCACAAGTCTTGAAACCACATGCCGGCCACGAACAGCACGAGCCACTCGTCGCTCTTGCGATCCGGGTTCGTCGTGTGCCCCAGCTTCCCGCCGAGCTGTCCGCCGCTCTGCTTGTCGTATTTCTTGACGAGATCCATCAGGCGAAAGCCCTGCGGCACACGTGATGGCGAGTAGTTGCGCAGCAGGCTCAACCCCATCTGAATCTTCGTCAGGGTGGGTCCGCGGCCCGCGTCGGCGATGGCTTGCGAGTCCTGCAGGAACCGATCGAGGTTGATGAATGCGGACAGCGGCGCCCATTTCTTGGTGCGCTTGCTGACCATGAAGGCGCTGCCCACGCCGCAGTTGGGATGGCAGCCGCAGCTCAGCGTGCCCCATTCGGCTTGAGGACCCTGTATCAGATCGGTCACGCTCGACAGCGAGCTCGACGCCGACAGTGGGAACCAGTCACGCAGCGGTTCGGTGACGCCAGTCTGCCGCTTCACGTCGTGCGCGAGGTGCGACAGGGTGTAGCGCTTCTGCCGCCGCTCCTCATCCGAGATGTCCTCGTCCCGGCCCGTGAACGAGACCGGCTGAAACGACACGAAGCTGATCTTGTCGCAGTTCTCCAGCGCGAACTTGATGATGCCGCCGACCTGATCGTTGTTCACGCTGTTGACAACAGTGACGACGAGGCAGACGTCGATGCCGGCGGCGTAGAGGTTCTCGATGGCGCGCAGCTTGACGTCGAACAGGTTGCCGACCTTGCGGTGCGCGTTCGCGTCTTCGCCGACACCGTCGAACTGCAGGTAGGCGATGCGGAGACCGGCGGCTCGCGCCTGGCGTGTGAATTCAGGGTCTTGCGCGAAACGGATGCCGTTGGTGGCCGCCTGCACGCTGAAGTATCCGACCTCCTGCGCGTAGCGCACCGAGTCCAGAAAGATCGGCGACAAGGTCGGCTCACCGCCGGAGAACTGCACGCTCATCTGCCGCCGCGGCTTGACGGTGATCGCGTCGTCGAGCAGCCCTTTGACCTCGTCGAGCGTCAGCTCGTGGACGTACCCCACCTGGTTGGCGTCCATGAAGCATGGGTCGCACATCATGTTGCAGCGGTTGGTCAAATCGATGGTCAGGACCGCGCCGCGTCCGTGCTGGATGGATGACGTGCCGTGGTTGTGGAGCGAGCCGGCGACCGCGCGAAAATCACGGCCCGGGTAGAGGCGCTCCATGCGGCCGAAGAACGCGGGATCGATGGCGAGCGTATCGGTGAACGTGCCGTGCGTGGGGCACGTCTTCTCGATGACCACGTGACCGTCGCGCTCGATGATGGTCGCCTTGATTTCGCCCACGTGAGCGGAGACCAGCGAGTCGATGGACTGCTCGCCCGACAGGATGCGGTCGCGAGCCTCACGCACGCAGACAGGACAGAGTGAGTCGGTCGTGCGAGGCCAGCCCAGCGGCGGCTTGGTGCGCTGATGGCTCTTGAGCAGGGGGCCCGGCGCCCACTTCGGCTGCATCGGCTTGCTCGGCACCGCATCGCTCAAGGCCCGCACGGCGGGCCACGCCAACCGGGCTGCCCCGCTCAGCGCGAACTCGACCGGCTTCCACACGTTGATGCCCACTCGTCCCCTCTCTTTATGCGGGGCACGTCCGCCCACTAGCCTTGCCCGCCCCACCAGCCCTACCTGCTCTATTTCACGCACGTGCCAGATGCTCTGTCACCATCGAGTGCAACTGACGTCGATCGGTCTTGCCCCGCTCGGTGAGCGGAATGGCATCGACGAAGATCCACACATGCGGGATCTTGTGCGGCGCAAGTCGCTCCGCACAGTACCTCCGCACCTCGAGCACCGTCAGACTCGAGGCCGTCGGGACCACACACGCCACCAGTTGCTCACCCCGTCGTGGGTCCGCGGCGCCGACGACGCGCGCGTCGGCGACACCTGGCATCGTTCGCAACACCCGTTCCACTTCCTCGGGCTGCACTTTCCGGCCAGCGACGTTGACGAACGACGAGACACGGCCGAGCATCCACAAACGGCCACTGGCGTCGAACCGCCCGATGTCGCCGGTCAGGAAGCGACCCTCGACGAAGTCGGGAGTCTCTTCGCCGACGTAGCCACAGCCGACGGCATCGCTCGCCACGAGCACTCGTCCGCTCGCGCCTGCCGTCGCCTCCGCGTCCTCGGGCTCGTCTCGTATCGTCACGGTCACGCCCGGCAACGGACGGCCGAGCGTTACCTGGTCGTCGATCGTGTCGCCGTCATCATACGAGATGCCACCGGTCTCGGATGTGCCATAGAACGAGTGCACCTTCACGCCAAAACGGGCATGAAACGCCCGAACCGTCGCCAACGACAACGGCGCACCGGCCGAGAGCAGGTTCCCGAGCCGCGGCGGCCACGCCCGTTCGGGAAGATGCGCCGCGAGGTGGTCGAACATGAACGGCACACCGGGAAACGCGGTCGCGCCGTAGGTCAGCGCATCCTCCACCAGCTTCTGCGGCACGAACGATTCCCTGCGCACAATCGCCGTGCCCTGCATCAGCACCGGCACGACGAGGTTTCCGTGACCATACGCATGCGCCAACGGCGTGGCCGCGACCTGAATATCGTCCGGTCCGATGCGCATCGCCAGCATCAGCCGTCGCGAGTCCGCAAGGAGTTGGGCTTCCGTCGCGGCCACGGCTCTGGGATCCCCGGTCGAGCCCGAGGTCAGCTTGAGCACCGCGATATCCGCGCGGAGCGCGGCCGAATGCTGTCCCGGCTCGTGCAGTCGCAGGTGGTGCCCGCCAGGCAACGCCACATGCGGACGATCGGCCAGCGTGGCATCGATCCCCTCGTCGTCTATGACCGTGGCGCGCGCGCCGAAGCGCTCGGCCAGACGACACAGCTCGGGAGAGGGTGTGCTGCGATCGCACGGCGCGTACGTGGCCCCGCGTGCGAGCGTCGCGGCCAGCACCGCCAGCGCCGTTGGCGCAT